>CAYXUJ010000003.1:3097-87545 GCA_964468395.1 uncultured Steroidobacteraceae bacterium | reverse complement strand
TTAACTTCATAGTACTATTCATTACACAATGCTACTAAATAGGTAAGCATTTGTGGAACCAGATACCGACCGCCTTGATCCAGAGCCCGCCAGCGACGAGCAGGAACGACTGTCGCAGAAGTTCCAGCGGGAACTCAATGCCGGGCTCGTGGGCCTCGTGCTGCTCGCGGTCCTGGACCAGGCCCAGGAAGACCTCTACGGCTACCAGATTGCCAAGCGGTTGCAGGGCCGCGCCGACGGCAGCGCGCCCGTGAAACAGGGCGCGCTCTATCCCGTGCTGCGCCAGCTCTCGGCCAACGGCCTGCTGGCGAGCCGCATCGTGCCGTCCTACGCTGGCCCGCCGCGCCGCTATTACCGCATCACGTCTGCCGGGCGCAGCGTACTCGCCGAGTGGCGCGGCATCTGGCACAACACCCGCGATTTCGTCGACGGATTCACCGATTCGAACGGAGCAAAGACATGAACGAACGGACGGCCCCACGCTCGATCGAGCAGTATCTCGAGGCACTGCGCGCGGCGCTGGCCGGCGAAGATCCCGCGCTGGTGCAGGACGCGCTGTACGACGCCGAGGAATACCTGCGCGCCGAACTGGCTGCCAGTTCCGGGCGCAGCGAGGCCGACACGCTGGAACTGATCGCCAGCACCTACGGCGCGCCCGAGGAAGTCGCCGAGGCCTACCGCACGACCGAAAAGCAGGTCCGGACCGCGCTCGCGCCGCCGCCGCGCAAGGCGCCGCGCACGGCGCTCGGTCGCTTTTTCGGCGTCTATGGCGATGCCCGCACCTGGACCGCGCTCTTTTTCATGCTGCTGTCGCTGGTCACCGGCATCTTCTACTTCACCGTGACCGTGACCGGCCTGGCGATGTCCACCGGGCTCATGGTGATGATCATCGGCATCCCGTTCTTCCTGCTGTTCGTCGGCTTCACGCGCGTGCTGGCGCTCGCGGAGGGGCGGCTGGTGGAGGGCCTGCTCGGCCAGCGCATGCCGCGCCGCCCGCTCTACCCGGCCAAGGGCATGTCCATTATCCAGCGCATCAAGCAAATGCTCCTGGACCGTCGCACCTGGACGACGATGTTCTATTTCCTGCTGATGCTGCCGCTCGGCATCCTGTACTTCGTGGTCGCGATTACCGGCATCAGCGTCGGCATCGGCATGGTCGGGGGCGCGATCGGCGGCCTGCTGCTCGAGGCCGGCGTCGGCTCGGGCGGGATCACGATCGACGACCAGCTTTATTTCGCGCCCTCGCCGCTGCTGGCGCCGGTCGTGCTGCTGCTCGGCATCCTGCTGCTGACGGCCGTCATGCACCTGGTCCGTGGCATCGGCCGCGGCCATGGCACGCTCGCCAAGCACCTGCTGGTCGCGCGCGCGGATGCGGCCTGAGATCATGTCGCGATGATCGCGGCCGCCACACTGGCGCTGCTGCTGGCGCCGCAGCCCGGGACCCCGCCCGCTGCGGCGGCTGGCCGCTGCCTGCCCGGCGACGCGGGCTTCCTGTCCATGCGGCTGCGGGGCAGCATCGATGCGGAAATCCGCTGGGGCGCGCCCGAGCTCCACTGCACCGGGATGTCGCGCCCCGACGGCCGCGGCCTGCGGCTGCGGTTCGCCGGTCCGCTCGCAGGCAGCGGCGAGCTCGCGATCGTGTTCGCGGCGCCGGAACTTGCAATGGGCGCCTCCGGGCGCGGCGTGCCGGTCAACGTCACCCTGCTCGACGACGCCGGCGCCCGCATCTATGGCACGCAGGGTGACGACCGCTGCGTGTTCGACGAAATCGAACAGCGGCCGATCGAGGACGCGTCGCTGCCGCCACTGACGTTCCAGGTCAGCGCCCGCGGCTTCTGCACCGCACCGGCGCGCGCGCTCGACGGCGACGGCGCGGTATTGCTGACGCGCTTCGATTTCACCGGCCTGGTGATCTACCGGGAAGACGACGGTGCCGCCGGCGCAGGCGCGGTGACCACGCGATGAGGCGCGCCGGGCTGCTGCTGGCCTGTATCGGCCTCATGGCGCTGTTTCCCAACCTGCAGCGATCGGAGTTGCAGGTGGCGACCGCGAGCGGCAAGCATCGGTTCACGGTCTGGATTGCGGACGACGACCGGAGCCGCGAACGCGGACTCATGTACGTGCGCGCCCTGCCCGCCGACCACGGCATGCTGTTCCTGTTCGACCGGCCGCAGTACGCCGCTTTCTGGATGAAGAACACCTACCTGTCGCTCGACCTCGTGTTCATCGCCGCGGACGGCGTGGTCACCAACGTCGCCGAGCACGCAACGCCCCTGTCCCTCGACCCGATCGCCTCCGTGGCGCCGGTCAAGGGCGTGCTCGAGCTCGTGGCTGGATCGGCCCGGCGGATTGGCGTCGTGGCGGGCAGCCGCATCCTGCATCCGGCGTTCGCGGCGCCCGCCGACTCGCCGGAGGAACCGGCCTCCTAGATTCGCGCCCCCTATCAAGCCTGGACGTCATAAAGTGGTCTATAGAGGCTTCAAACTTCCATTTATGGTATACTTTGTGGGTTATACAGTCCTGAAGTAATCCTCCGCCGTCACGAGGTGGAGAATATAAGGCTCAGCCGCGTTCCGGCCTTCATGTAGCCTTTTCACAACACCAAGGGACGAAGCCGTCAACCACCGCGCCAGGCAGCGTCAGATTGATGACGCGCCGTCGCCAAAGCCGGTGAGGCGTTTAACCGCAGAAATAACGATTTGTGTTGCGCTCAAGCAACATTTGTTGCGCACAGATCGAATGTTGTTATGATGCCGCATCCAAAGTAGCGGGTACGACGTATGTATTTCGCCACTTCGGCGTTTTGTGTTCTTGGTTGACATGGCAACTCAACGAACCGGACAGCATCGCTGTCCGCGGGAGGACGTAGACAATGGAACGAAATAACCGGGTCGCAGCAGCGGTCCGTCGCGCGCTCGTCATGGGCGCGGTGGCGGCAACCGGTGCAGCGGCACCTGCGCTTGCGCAGGAAAACCTGGGTGAGATCGTCGTCACGGGCTCGCGCATCAGAAGCGCGAACCTCGAGGCAACGACACCCGTAACGCAGGTTACCGCTGCGGACGTCGTGACGCAGGGCGTCACCCGCATCGAAGACCTCGTGAACCAGCTGCCGCAGGCCTTTGCTGCGCAGAACGTGACGGTCGCCAACGGCGCATCGGGTGCAGCGACGCTGAACCTGCGTGGCCTCGGCTCGCCGCGCACGCTGGTGCTGATCGACGGCCGGCGCATGCCGTACGGCACCGTGACCAACTCGGCGGCGGACATCAACCAGATCCCGACGCAGATGGTCGAGCGCGTCGACATCCTCACGGGTGGCGCCTCGGCGGTCTACGGCTCCGATGCCGTGGCCGGCGTCGTCAACTTCATCATGAAGAAGGACTTCGAGGGCGTCGAGATCACCAGCCAGTACAACTTCTACTGGCATGAGAACGACTTCTCCGGTCCTGGCGCGACCAAGCTGCGCGACGTGATCGCGGCGCGCTCCGCGACCAACCCGTCGCAGTTCGCGCTGCCGGATGACACCGTCACCGACGGCGAGGGCAAGGAAATCTCGCTGATGGTCGGCGTCAACAGTGGCGACGGCCGCGGCAACATCACGGCCTATGCCAGCGTGTTCGACAGCAACCCGGTCATGCAGGCAGACCGCGACTACTCGGCCTGTTCGCTCGGCGCGAACCCGACGACGTCCTTCACCTGCGGCGGTTCTTCGACCAGCGCAGGCGGTCGTTTCACGACCTTCGGTGCCCCGTCGTACCCGGATCCGGATGGCGCAGGCCCGATGACTGCCGGTCCCGCATACAACCTGACGGTGCTGAACAACACCGACATGCGGAACTTCTGCAACAACACCGACCTGTACAACTTCGGCCCGCTGAACCACTACCAGCGTCCGGAGCGTCGTTACAGCCTCGGCGCGATGGGTCACTACGAGTTCGGCGAGCACGCCGACGTGTACACCCAGCTGATGTTCACCGACTACGAGTCGGTGGCGCAGATCGCCCCGGGCGGCAACTTCGGCGACACAAACTCGGTCAATTGCGACAACCCGTTGATCCCGGTCAACGCGCTGCCGACGATTGGCTGCGACGCCGAGGCGATTGCCAACGGCGACAGCGTGTCGATGTACATCCTGCGGCGCAACGTCGAGGGCGGCGGACGTCAGCAGTCCTTTGCCAACGACTCGTTCCGCATGGTGGCGGGCGTGCGCGGCGCGATCAACGACGCGTGGGACTACGACGTGTCGGCGCAGTACGCGGAAGCCAACAACAACACCTCGACGCTCAACTACTTCGTGATCGACCGCATCAGCCGCGCCCTCGACGTCATCGACGTCGGCGGCACGCCGACCTGCCGGTCCGTGATCGATGGCAGCGACCCGAACTGCGTACCCTGGAACCCGTTCATCCCGAACGGCGTGACCCAGGACCAGCTCGATTACCTGCAGGCCAAGGGCATCCAGAACGGCCAGCTGACGCAGGAAATCTATAACGGCGTCATCAGCGGCGACCTCGGCGCTTACGGCTTCAAGACCCCGTGGGCGAGCGACGGCGTGCAGGTCGTGTTCGGTACCGAGTACCGTCGCGACACGCTCGACAACAAGGTCGACGCGCTGCAGGAGGCGGCCCAGCTGTCCGGCTCCGGCGGTGCCACGATCGGCATCTCGGGCGCCACCAAGGTGCAGGAGCTGTTCTTCGAAGGCCGCGTCCCGCTGGCACAGGACCAGACCGGCTTCGAGAGCCTGTCGCTCGACACCGCGTACCGGTATTCGGACTACGACGACTTCTCGACCGACACCTACAAGGTCGGCCTCGAGTGGGCGCCGGTGGCCGATGTCCGCTTCCGTGCGAGCTACCAGCGTGCGGTCCGTGCCGCCAACATCGTCGAGCTGTTCACCGCGCAGGGCTTCAACCTGTTCGATGCGGACGGCGATCCTTGCGGTACCGCTGCGCCGAATCCGAATGCCAGTCAGGCAGACTGCATCGCGACCGGCGTGCCGGCTTCGTTCTACGACGGCGTGAACGACGTGGCCGAGCGCAGTGGTCTGGACAGCCCGGCTGGCCAGTACCAGTTCCTGCAGGGCGGCAACCTGAACCTCGATCCGGAGAAGTCGGACACCTACTCCTACGGCATCGTGTTCACGCCGCGCTTTGCGCCGGGACTGGCGGTCACGGTCGACTACTTCGACATCGACATCCAGGACACCATCTCGACCTTCGGTGCGAACAACACCTGGGACGCCTGCTACAACCTCAGCGACACCGCCGCCTGCGGACGCATTCAGCGCAACCCGGGCAACGGCTCGCTGTGGATCGGTAGCGGCAACGTTGTTGATACCAACATCAACATCGGCTCCCTGTCGACGAAAGGCTACGACCTGAACGTGAACTACACCGGGCTGGAGATCGGCCGCTTCGGCAGCCTGAACTTCAACCTGATCGGCACGTATCTGGACGAGCTGATCACCGTGCCGGGTCCGGGCATCCCGGAGTATGACTGCGTGGGGTACTACTCCAACGTCTGCGGCACTCCGAACCCCGAGTGGCGTCACCGGTTCCGGACGAGCTGGATCACGCCGTGGGACGTCGACGTCTCCCTGACGTGGCGTTACTACGACGGCACGATCGGCCTGACGGCGCCGAACACGCCGATGCCGTCCAACCGCATTGACCGCGAGTTGAACTCCGAGAACTATTACGACCTCTCGGCCAACTGGGCAGTCACGGAGAAGGCGTCTGTCACCCTGGGTATCAACAACATCCTGGATGACAACCCGGCCATCAGCGCCAGCGTCGGCACGACCGGCAACGGCAACACGTTCCCGCAGACCTACGACGCCCTCGGTCGCTATGTCTTCGTGCGGGCACGGGTGTCCTTCTAAGACTGAATCGATCGACAACGATCGAAACTCTGGCGGCGGTCCCTCGGGACCGCCGCTTTTTTTTACAATGACGCATGGCGCAGGAATCCTTGAACACGATCGGCAATGAATTGCTGGCCCTGCTGCCGGCGTCGCCGGACGCCTATCCGCAGGCGATCGACCTGGTGCGCGGCCGCGTGCTGGTCCTGCGCATGGATGCCCAGGGTTACCGCGGCGCGAGCTTCCTCGACGACCGGATCCTCGGCCCGGCGACGCGCGGCGCCTGGCTGCCGGGCCCGGCCGTCAGCGAGGCGGCGCGGCAGGTTGCCGGCCCGCGGCCCGTCCATTTCATCTTCCATACCGGCCACGTCGGCTCGACCCTGGTCAGCCGGCTGCTCGACGAGACCGGCATGGTCCTGTCGCTGCGCGAGCCGCTGCCGCTTCGGACCCTGGCCGATGCGCATGACACGCTCGGCCAGCCCGAGTCCCTGCTGAGCGTCCCGCAATTCGAGGCGATGCTCGACATGACCCTCGGTCTCTGGTCCCGCGGCTACGACTGGACGCGCGCAGTCGTCGTCAAGGCGACCAGCAGTGCAGGCCGGGCCGCCGCCCCGCTGCTGACGGCGCGGCCGCAGGCGCGGGCGATCTACCTGAACGTGCAGGCGGAACCGTATCTCGCGACGCTGCTGGGCGGGGCCAATTCCGCCATCGACCTGCGCGGCCACGGGCCGGGCCGCATGCGCCGCCTCCTGGCCCGCGGCCTGCGCCCCGCCGAGCCCCTGCACGCGCTCTCGGGCGGCGAGCTGGCCGCGCTCGGCTGGCTGGTCGAGACGCTGACGCTGCAGGACACGGTGCGCGGCTTCCCCGGGCGGATCCTGGCGCTCGATTTCGATGCCGTGCTCGCCGATGTCGCGGGTGCCATGGCCCGGGTCGCCGGGCATATCGGCCTGCCCGAGGACGCCCGCTACCTGGCGGGCATCGGCCGCAGTCCCGTGCTGCAGCGCTATTCGAAGGCCCCGGAGCTGCCATTCCCCCAGGGCGAGCGTGCGGCGCGCCTGGCGGATGCGCGGCGCGAGCACGGCGACGAGATCCGCCGCGGCCTGGCCTGGCTGGAGCGGCTGGCGCGGGCCGACGATGCGGTGGCGGCTGCGCTCGGCACGGCGGGCCTGCCGTGAGCGCCAGCGCCGAGCAGGCCCTGCGCGACCTGGTCGCGAAGGAACCCGACCGGGCCGGCCATTGGCTGCAGCTGACGGCCTTGCTCGAGCGCCTCGGCAAGACTGCGGAGGCAGAGGAGTTTTACGGCCAGCTGATCGAACGGCAGCCGGAGCTGCCGGTCGCGCGCTTCAATTTCGCCTGCTTCCTGCGGCGCCAGGGGCGGCTCGAGGAAGCGCTCGCGGCGCACCAGAAGGCGCTCGACCTCGGCATCGAGCAGCCCGAGGAAGTCCTCTCCAACATGGGCGTGATCCACACCGAGCTGCGCCGCGACGACGACGCGCAGGCCCACCTCGAGCGCGCGCTCGAGGCCAATCCGACCTTCATCCCGGCGCGCTACAACCTCGCCCAGCTCCACCAGGAACGGGGCGACGTGCCGCGGGCACTCGAGCTGTACGAGGCCATCCTCGAGCAGAATCCGGCCTGGACCGACGCGCTGATCCAGATCGCCCACGCGCGCCGCGCCGAATCGCCCGGCGACCCGGTGATCCGCCGCCTGCAGCGCGCCCTGCGGCGCTCGAACATCGAGCCGCTGGCGCGCGAAAGCCTGCACTTCGCGCTCGGCAAGGCGCTGGACGACTGTGGCCGGTACGCCGATGCTTTCGCCCAGTACGGGCATGGCAACCGGCTGAGCGCCGGCCGGCTGCTGCCCTACGACAAGCGGGCCGAGGAGGATCGCGTCGAGCGCATCCTGCGCGCGTTCACGCCGGAGTGGCTCGCCGCGGCGGCGCCGGTCTCGGAGCGGCCGCTGGTGTTCATCACCGGCATGTTCCGCTCCGGCTCGACGCTGTTCGAGCAGGTGCTGGCCGCGCATCCGCAGGTCACGGCCGGCGGCGAGATCGACTGGTTCGTGCGCGAGCTGCTGCCGCCGGGGGCGCGGTTCCCGGAATCGCTGGAATCGCTCGCCCCGGAGGAATGGCAGCGGATCGGCCAGGGCTACCTCGCCTGGCTCGACCGGACCTTCCCGGGCGGCGGCCTGGTCACCAACAAGCGCCCGGACATGTCGCCGCTCCTCGGGCTGCTGGCGGCGATGTACCCGAATGCGCAGTTCGTCCACACGGTGCGCGACGCGCGCGACACCTGCCTGTCCATCTGGTTCCAGCAGTTCGACAACCGGCTGGCCTACGCCAACGACCTCGCGGCCATCGCCCATCATCACCGGCAGTACCGGCGCCTGATGGCGCACTGGCGCCGGCTGTTCGGCGGACGGATCCACGACGCGGACTACGACGCATTCGTGGCCGAGCCGCGGCCGGTCGCCGAACGGCTGCTGGAGTTCCTCGGGCTGCCCTGGCACGACGCCTGCCTCGCGCCCGAGCGCACGGCGAACCGGGTGCGGACCGCGAGCGTCGGCCAGGTGCGCGAGCCGCTGTACCGCCGCTCGTCCGGGCGCTGGCGCAACTATGCCGGGCAGCTCGCGGGGCTCGAACGCCTGCTATAGGCGGCTCAGGACGAGGACCACATCCGCAGCAGGTTCTGGCGCACCACGTCGAGCCGTATCCGGCTCTCGGGGTTCATCTGCGCGCCCTCGAGGGCGGCGATTTCGTTGAGCTCGTAGACCTGCATGCGCTGGTGCTGGTCGGCGACGTGGCTCTCGATGAAGGTGATGGACACCAGCCGCTGCCCGGTGCGCACCGGCACCACCTCGTGCCACAGCGTGGACGGGTAGATGATCGCCTCGCCCGGCGTGCCCTTGAAGGCCAGCGTCTGGTTGCCGATGATCATCGCCAGCTCGCCGCCTTCGTAGCTGGTCGGCTCGGCGATGAACACCGTGCAGGACAGGTCCGAGCGCAGCTTGGTGTTGGTCAGCTGGATGATCGCGGCGTCGGCGTGGGCGCCGTATTTCATGCCGGGCTCGTAGCGGCACAAGAGCGGCGGCGCCACTCTCTTCGGCAGCGCGAAGCTGCCGAATTCGCGCGACCGCGCCAGCGCCGCGGTGACGATCTTCACCGATTCCGCGTACTTCGGGTCGCTGGCATCCGCCTGCAGGTTCTGCTTGGCGGTGTTGGCGGGATTCGAAACCCGTCCGTCGACGAACTTCAGCTCGCCGGCCAGCGCCACGAGGCGCTCGCACTCCTCGCTGTTCAGCAGGTTCTTGATCTTGAGGAACATTTCAGTCGCGCACTATATATGAGCGGCCGGCACCGTGCCGCTGTGGGCATCCGCCGCGGCAATCACGGCGCGGATCGCCGCGCGCTCCTCGGGCGACAGCCGCGGGCTCCAGATGTCGCAGATCAGGATGATGCGGACCTCGTCGCTCTCGTTCCAGGCCTCGTGCTCGATCGTGTCGTCGAACACCCAGGCCTCCCCCATGCGCCATTGCCGCGTTTCACCGCCGACGCGGAAGCCGCAGTGCGGCGGCAGCACCAGCGGCAGGTGCACGACCAGGCGGAAGTTGGCGACGCCGGTGTGCGGCGGAATGCGGGTCTTCGGCTGCAGCACCGAGAACATCGCGGTCGGCGAACGCAGGTCCACCTCGGCCTGCGGCAGCAGGCCGATCGCCCGCATCGTCTCCGGCGCCCGCGCGCAGCGCTCGGCAACCGGCCGGCCCTGGTGGTAGAAATGGAAGGCGCTCCAGCGCGGCGACTTGTTGAGCTCGCGCCACTGGTCCAGCGGCAGGTGGTCCTCGTACTGGATGTAGGGCGCGAACCCCTTCTCGTCCTCGACCAGGATGCGCCCGAGCTCCTGGCGGATGGCGTCGGTCGCGGCCTCGAACTCCGGCAGCCACGGGAATTCCCCGCGCTCGTAGAACTCGATCGGCGGCAGGCCCGGGTAGTAGTACTCCATCGGCTCCTGCTGGTAGCGCTTGCGCGTGCGCAGGGTCGTGTCGATGAAGGCCTCGATGCGCCGGCGCTCCGCCGCCGTGCAATGATCGCGCGCCCCGGCCGCGCGGTCGCGGATGAAGCGGCCGAGCGCGCCGACGTGCTGTTCATGCACGGCGCGCGCGCGTTCGACCGCTTTGCGCGTCGCCGCATCGAGCTCGGCATCCGGCGGCGCCTGCACCAGGGCGATCCCGTAGGCCCGCGCAGCGGCGACGCTCTTGCCGAGCCGGTCGAGCAGCGCCGCCTCCATCAGCAGCGCCGGAAAATTCCGGTTGTCCAGCTTCAGGACTTCGTGCAGCGCCGCAATAGCGCCGTCCGGGTCGTTGAGCTGGCGCCGCACGACGGCAAGGTTGAGCCACAGGCGGATGTCGCCGCGGTCGCGGCCGAGCGCCTCCAGCAACACCGACTGGGCGCCCTGCATGTCGCCCGCCGCCATCGCCTGGACGGCGGCCTTGTTCATCCGCGCGACGTCTTCACTCATGCGGCGGCTAGCCTAAGGCCCTGCCGCCGCGCGCCGCAAGGATTTTGCCGCTCCGTCGGCCTGCCCGCATAATGCCGCCCGGCAATGCAAGGTTCAGCGGAATTTGCGAGCGCAGGCGCAGTCGCCCTGCAGCGCGGCGACGGCCAGAAAGCGCGCGAGCTGTTCGCCCAGGCCGCCGCGGGCGACGTGGCGGGCGCACTCGATCGCCTGCTGGCCGCCGAGCCGCGCAACCTGCTGGCGCTGATCCAGCGCGCCGACTGCTTCGCCGCCGCCGGCGACGCGCGCTCCGCGACCGCCTTCTACCAGATGGCGCTGCGCCTGGCGCCGGCGTCGGGCGTACCGCGCGCGACGGCGGAGGAACTGACCCGGGCGCGGCGCATCTACGAACGCTACGCGGCCGAGTACCGCGACTACCTGCGCCGGAGCCTGGCCGCGAAGGGTTTCGACGAGAAGCGCTCCAGTCCGCGCTTCGCGCAATCGGTCGACATCGTGCTCGGCAGCAAGCGCATCTACCTGCAGGAGCCGAAGTACTACTACTTCCCCGGCCTGCCCCAGATCCAGTTCTACGAGCGCAGCCAGTTCCCCTGGCTCGACGACGTCGAGGCAGCGACCGGCGACATCCGTGCCGAATTGCTGGAGGTGATGCGCGAGCCGGACGCCTTCGCACCCTACGTCCAGGGCCACGCCAACCGCCCCTACAAGGACCAGATGGGGATGCTGAACAACCCGGCCTGGAGCGCGTTCTACCTGTGGAAGAACGGCGAGGCCGTGCCGGAGAACGCCGCGCGCTGCCCGAAGACGATGCAGGCGTTGCGCAATGCGCCGCTCGCCCAGGTGCGTTATCGCTCGCCGTCGATCCTGTTCTCGCTGCTGCGCCCCGGCGCCCACATCCCGCCGCACAACGGGCTGATCAACACACGCCTGGTCTGCCACCTGCCGCTGATCGTGCCGGGCCGCTGCCGCTTCCGGGTCGGCAACGACGTTCGGGAATGGGTCGAAGGCAAGGCCTGGGCCTTCGACGACACCATCGAGCACGAGGCCTGGAACGACAGCGACCAGACGCGGGTCATACTGCTGTTCGACGTCTGGCGCCCCGAGCTGACCGAGGATGAGCGGGCATTGGTGATCGCCCTGTTCGAGGCGATCGACGCGCACAGTGGCAGGAAACCGGACTGGGAGATCTGACGATGAAACGAGTGACGATGCCCGCAGCCTGGCTGGCCGCCGCGATGGCGCTGGCCCTGCCCGCTGCCGCCGCGGCACAGGACAGCGCCCTGCTGGACTGCCGCGCCGAGCAGGACGACGCGCGCCGGCTGGCCTGTTACGACCGCGAGATCGACCGCATCGCAGCCAATCCGGCGGCGGCCGCCGCGGCGCCGGCTGCCGCCGCCGCACCGGCCCTGACGCCAGAGGAACGCTTCGGGCGCACCGGCGCCATGGACCGGGAGGGGCACGATCAGCGCAGCCAGGCCGCGCGCGACCTGACCGAGCTGAATGCAACCGTCACGGAAATCTGGAAGCGGGCCGACGGGCTCATGGTGATCACGCTCGACAACGGCCAGATCTGGAAGCAGAACCGGCCGGACTCGCTGTTCCGGCTCAAGACCGGCGAGCAGATCAAGATCCAGCCGGCGGCCCTCAGCTCGTTCCTGCTGTCGGGGCCGTCCAATCGCTCGACCCGGGTCACGCGGATCAAGTGAATGGGCGCCCCGCCGCTGGCCTGCTGGAGGTGCGGGGCAGCACTCGCTGAGCTGACGCTGCCGCTGGCGCGCCGGGACGAATGCCGCGCCTGCCGCGCCGAGCTGCACGTGTGCCGCATGTGCCGCTTCTTCGACACCCGCAAGGCGAAAAGCTGCGCCGAACCGGTGGCGGACGAGGTGCAGGACAAGGAGCGCGCCAATTTCTGCGGGTATTTCGAGCCCGCCGCGGGCCGTGCGCCGGCGGCCGGCGCCGCGGGCGCCCCGGATCCCCGGTCCGCCAAAGAGGCTCTCGAGGCGCTTTTCGCTCCAAAAAAGTGAAGTGGCTCAGGATTCGGGGTATCCAGCCCGCGCCCGATCGGCCACAATGGGGCCGTTTTCCCCTGTTGCGGATTTCCCGATGAATTCGACTGTCGCCGAACGGCCTCGCCTGCTCTGGGTCAACGTGCTGATGTTCGCCCTGACGCTCGCCACGGCGCTCGTGGTCGTGCCCTGGTACGGTTTCGCCGTCGGCTACAGCACGGCCGCCTGGGTCTGGTTCGCCGTCCTGCTGTACGCGAACGGCCTTGCGATCACCGGCGGCTATCACCGCCTCTGGTCCCACCGCACCTACGACGCCCACTGGTCGCTGCGCCTGGTGTACATGCTGCTCGGGGCGATGGCGCTGCAGAACAGCGTCCTGGTCTGGGCCTCGGGCCACCGCAATCACCACCAGTACGTGGACGACAACGACCGCGACCCGTATTCGGCCGGCCGCGGGCTCTGGTTCTCGCACATCGGCTGGATGCTGCGGCGCTACCCGAGCGGCGAGACGGATTTCAGCAACGTCCGCGACCTGCAGAAAGACCCGCTGGTGGCGTTCCAGCACCGGTATTACTACCCGCTCGCGATCGGGCTCAACGTGCTCGTGCCGCTCGCGCTCGGCTGGCTGCATGGCGACCTGTGGGGCGTGTTCCTGCTGGCCGGCGTCCTGCGCCTGGTCGTGAGCCACCACTTCACGTTCCTGATCAATTCCGCGGCCCATGCCTTCGGCCGCCAGCCCTACAGCGACGAGCACAGCGCGCGCGACAACGGCTGGCTCGCGTTCCTGACCTACGGCGAGGGCTACCACAATTTCCACCACCAGTTCGCCCACGATTACCGCAACGGCATCCGCTGGTGGCAGTGGGACCCGAGCAAGTGGATCATCTGCTCGCTGTCGTGGGTCGGCATCACGCGCAAGCTGCGGCGCACGCCCGCGGTCGCGATCCAGCGCGCGCGGCTCGCCATGCAGTTCCGCCGCGTCGAGGCGAGCCTGGCGCGGCGCAGCGTCTCCCTGCCGCACGTCGACATCGAACAACTGCGAGCGCTCGTTTCGCGCGAGTACGAGCAGTTCGTCGCGACGCTGGCCGAGTGGTCGAAGCTGACCGACGGCTGGTACACGAAGACGCGCGAGCGCATCGTGCAGCGCTGGGAAGAGGCGAGTTTCCGCACCGAGACGCGCGCCCTGCTCTACCAGCTGCGCATGCAGCACCGGCGTCTGCAGCTGCTGGGCGCGCAGCTCGCCTGAGGGCGCACCGATGAGGCTGCTGGCCGCGGCCGCAACCTGCGTGGCAACGCTGCTCGCCGCCTGCGGCGGCGGCAGCGGCGACGGCGCCGCCGTCCCCGGCGGCTCCTGTTCCGCGACCCGGCAGAAGAACTTCGTGCTCGACGTGGCGCGCGACTGGTACCTGTTCCAGGAGCTGCTGCCGGCCTCGGTCAACACCGCCGGCTACGCGGATGCCGGCGAACTGCTCGACGACCTGACCGCAACCGCGCGCGCGCAGGGCAAGGACCGCTTCTTCAGCTACCTGACCACGCCGCAGGCCGACAGCTCGTTCCTGCAGGAGGGCCAGTTCATCGGCTTCGGATTCCGCACGCGCATCGACACCGATCGCCTGTGGGTGCCGGACGTATTCGAAGGCAGCCCGGCCGCGGCCGGCGGCCTGGTGCGGGGCGCGGAAATCACGCACGTCGATTCAGGCAGCGGCTTCGTGCCGATGGCCACGATCCTGGCGACCGACCCGAACCTCGAACAGGCTTTCGGCCCGGCGACCGAGGGTGTGCAGCGTGGCCTGCGCTTCACGCTGCCGGGCGGCCAGCAGCGTGAGTCGGTGTTCACGAAAGCGATCGTCACGATCCCGCCGGTGCCGGCCGGCGGCACGGCGGTGCTGGCGCTGCCTGCCAATCCTTCGGTGCCGGTCGCCTACCTCAACCTGCGCACCTTCATCTCGACCGCCGAGACGCCGCTGCGCGATGCCTATGCGCAATTCCGCGCCCAGGGCATCCAGTACTTCATCGTCGACTTCCGCTACAACGGCGGCGGCCTGGTCAGCATCGCCGACCTGGTCGGCGACCTGCACGCGTTCGGCCGCAGCCCGGGCGATGTTTTTTCCTTCACGCGCTTCAACGCCAGCAAGTCGTCGAACGACTCGGTGCGCCGCTTCATGTCCCAGCAGCAGTCGGTCGCGCCGGTCCGCATCGCCTTCATCACCACGGGCAGCACCGCCTCGGCCAGCGAGCTGGTGATCAACTCGCTGAAGCCCTGGATCGAGGTGGCGATCGTCGGCTCCGACACCTACGGCAAGCCGGTCGGGCAGTCGGCGTTCGATCTCAACGGCTGCAACCTGCGCCTGCGCCTGGTCACCTTCAAGGTCACCAATGCCGACGGCGAGGGCGACTATTTCGACGGCCTCGCGCCGACCCTGCCGTTCGCCTGCGCGGCGGCCGACGACCTCACGCGCAGCCCCTGGGACGAGGCCGAGAGCTCGACAGCCGCCGCCCTGTCCTGGCTCGGCACCGGGGCCTGCGGCCAGGTCATGGCTGCCCCGGCCGCCCCGTTCCTGAAGGCCCGGACGGGCTTCAGGCTGCCCTTCTCCCGCGCGCTGGCGACGACCCACGCCTGGCTGCCAGGCCTCTTCTAGGCGGCTCCGGCGGGCGCTCAGCTGTCGCCGGAGGGCGACAGGCGGCTCGCCGGCAGCCTCCTAACTGGCTACTCTTGGCGTCCCCCCACGCGGAGGAGCCGCCATGGCCATCTGGAAAGACATCGTGACGAAAGACGCCGAATCCAATGAGGCGCCGCCTGCACCGCCGCAGGCCGCCCGCCCGCGGCCCGAGCCCGTGCCGAGCCCGTCCCCGGGCCCTGGCGCATCTGCTGCGGCGCCCCGCCGGGAACCCAAGGAGTCGGTCATTGCGACCGGGCTCACCTTCGAGGGCAAGATCGAGGGCTCCGGCCATGTGCGCATCGCCGGGCGCTTCAAGGGCGACGTGCACGTGGACGGCACGCTCACCATCGAGGCCGGCGCCCATCTCGCGGGCGCAGTGCGCGCGGGTTCCGTGATCGTCGCCGGCGAAATCGAGGGCAACATCGAGAGCGCGCACAAGGTCGAGCTGCACCAGACGGGCGTGATCAACGGCGACGTCAACGCGGGCTCGCTGTCGGTCGCGGGCGGCGCGCGCATGCGCGGCCGCGCCGAGTTCGGCTGGAGCGAAACGGGCAGCGCGAAAGGCGCCGGTCGCGCCTGAGCCATGGCGCGCGCGATGAACCGCAACGCGGCGACCATCGGCAAGACGAGGTCCTGCCCGCATTGCCGGGCGACGATCCTCGAGAGCGCCGCGGTCTGCCCTGCCTGCCGGCACCACCTGCGCTTCGAGTCGCGCAAGGATGCGCAGTCGGAAGCCGCCGGCAAGGTCGCGCTGAAGGTCGCGGGACAGGTGTCACGACAGGCGACGGACGGGCCGGGGGAGTACGCCGTCGTCGTCGTGATCCGCGACGCCAAGGGCGCCGAGCTCGCGCGCAAGCTGGTCGGCGTCGGCGCGCTGGCGGCCGGGGACGAGCGCGTCGTGGAGTTGACGGTCGAGCTGTTCGACCCGCACGGCTCGCCATGAGCCTGAAGATCGCTGAGCTGCACCACCAGGCGCTGCGCGTGACGCCGGGGCCGGAGGCCGCCGCGGCGACGCTGCGCTTCTACCGCGAGGTCCTCGGGCTCGAACCCGACCATGCCGCCTGGGACCGCGCCGACGACGGCCAGCGGCTCAATGCCGGGCCCCATGCCCAGCTGCATCTGCTCGCCGCCCCGCAGGCGTCGCGGCCGCCGGGCGACTTCGATCCCGGCGCCCCGCACGTGGCGCTCGCAGTCGCCAGCATCGACGAGGCGCAGGCCGAGCTCGACCGGCTCGCCGTGCGTTATCGCGTCGTGCACGGCCGCCTCGGGCCGGAGTCCCGGCAGCTGTTCCTGGCCGACCCGGCCGGCAACCTGGTCGAGCTGCACCAGCTCGGAACCTGCCGCTGCACCGCGCGCGCGCGCAGCGGCATCGGCCATGCGCGCGTGTCGGGCACGGTGCTGTTCGCCGACATGCGCGGCTTCACGGCGGTCGCCGAGCGGCTGAGCCCTGCCGAGGTCGTGCCGCTCCTGAACGACTACTTTTCGATGCTGGCGACGGTGACGGCGGAGCACGGCGGCACCGTCTTCCATGTCGCAGGCGACGGGCTGATGGCGGGCTTCGGCCTGCCGTCGCCGTCGGACGACGCCTGCGGGCGGGCGGTGTCCGCCGCGCGCGGCATGATCGCGGGATTCGGCCGCCTCGCGACGGACTGGAAGGCCCGCCTCGGGCTGGAGACCGGCATCGGCATCGGCATCAACGCCGGCGACGTGATCGTCGGCGACGTGGGCGCGCCCGAGCGGCCGAACTACACGCTGATCGGCGACACCGTCAACGTCGCCGCGCGCCTGGTGCAACGCGCGCGAGCGGGCGAAGCGCTGTTCTCGCGCTCGGTCCGGCAGTCGCTCGATCCGCCGCCGAGCGGCCTGGTCGAGCTGCCGCCGCTGGTGCTGCGCGGCCGCGTGCGCCCGGTCGAGATCTACTGCATGGCCTCGGACGCGCGCGTCGATTTCCGCCCGGCGGCCGCCTGAGCGGCCGCGAGCCGGTCAGGAGTCGTCGCCGGCGTTGACGATCGCGCCGTACCAGAGCGAGGTCGTAAAGCCAGCCACGAGCACGGCCACCACCGCGTGGATGAAGTGATCCAGCGGGTTCACGACACCGAGCAGCAGCCAGGCGATGCCGCGCGCGACGATGATCGCGAGCGCAAGCCACGGCAGGACCGGCAGGAAGCCCCGGACCGTGCCCACGAGCCCGTCGAGCATGCCGGCTCCCGCCGCCTGCCGGCTGCGCATCAGTACTGCGAGGCTGATGAACGTGAACATGATGTAGACCGTCCCCCACTGATTGCCGGGGACGTTGATGTACGGCCAGCGGTGCCCCGCGTACCACCACAGCAGCGCGAAAGCACCGACCAGCCCCCAAGAGATCGCTTTCTTGACCATCTGGATGACCCCCCTCTTTCGGTACCAGGCCCGGCCAACCGGTCCGGCGGCCGGACCGCGGTATAATGCAGCAAACCCGGGCAGGACGCCGATTGCAGGCGGAACTGTCCCGTCCCGTGGCCGTCTATCGGTCGCGGACCACCAACTGGAACGGGATCAAGTACGAATGTCTTTGTCAGCGTCCACCGCCGGCCGGGCGGTCAGCGGAATCGTCGTCCTGGGATTTGCCCTGGGCCTGGCCGGTTGCAGCGACGTGCTCGGGGATAGCCCGCCCCACGCGGCGCCGTCGGACCCGTTCGCCGAGGCCGGCGACGGCTTCATCGAATTGACCTGGGGCGCGGTCACGGGTGCGGATACCTACACCATCCTGTGGACCGACGGCACGACGCCGAACGGCGAGCTCAGCAACAAGATCCACGACATCACGGCCACCAGCTACACGCACACCGGCCTGACCAATTTCCGGACCTACCGCTACCGGATCCTCGGCAAGACCAAGGGCGGCGGCGGCCCGGAAAGCCTGACGGTCAGCGCGACGCCGGGGCCCGTGCCCGGCCCGGTCGAGTGGGTCGCCGTCACGAGCCAGGACCCGGGCCACACGATTTACTTCGGTCCGGCGCAGGGCGCCACCCGCTATCGCGTGTACTTCGCGACCACGGAAGACCAGCTCGAGGGGCGCCGGCCATTCGCCTTCTTCGAGGAAACCGATGCATCGCCGTTCGTGCGGGCGGCGATCCCGGTCACGGCGACGCTGTACTACCGCGTGATCGCGCTGAACGACACCCGCATCGGCATCGGCGGCCCGATCGCCGTGTCGTCGACAACGGTCATCTCCGAGCACGACGTCGAGCAGGCCGGCGCGGCGGTCGGCGATGCCAATGACGATGGCTGCCTCGACCTCCCGACTGCGAACGGCACGGTCGAGCAGAATATCTGCCGCGGCAGCTTCACGGCCGTGGACCTGGCGACTGCCGGGCTCTCCGACCTGCTGGCGGCCGGCCGCACCACCGGCGACTCGCGCTTCGCCGACCTGAACGGCGACCTGGTGGACGACCTGTTCAGCAACACGCTGTCGCCGGCCGACGACCCGGCCTCGATTGCGCTGTTCCACGTCAACCAGGGCACGGGCGTGTTCCAGGCCTCGGCCGGCGTGTCGGCGCTCGGCATCGGCGGCTTCGGCGGCACGCTGCTGGTGGCCGACTTCGACAATGACGGCGACCTCGACCTGTTCGCGCCGAACGACCACACGCAGGGCGACGGCGCGCGCAACTGGCTGCTGCAGAACGACGGCGCCGGCGTATTCACCGACGTGGCGGCTGCGGCCGGCGTCGACGCCAACCCCGCGGGCGCCGCCTACGTGCCGCGCGGCGGCCAGGCCGTGGATTTCAACGAGGACGGTTACATCGACCTGCTGTTCGGCTCCCGCCTGCTGCTCAACGACGGCGACGGCACCTTCAGCGACGGCAGCGCCGCGGCCGGCATGCCGGTGCGCGCGGACCAGGGCCTCAAGCTGATGGACGTGGACCTGGACGGCGATCTCGACCTGGTCCACCACGACGGCTCGGTCACGCGCCTGTACCGCAACACGGCGGGCGTTTTCGATGCGGGCACGATCGTCGCCGAGGACAGCACGCCGACCTTCGGCTACGGGCTCGCCGCCTGCGACATGAACATCGACGGGTTCGAGGACGTCTACATCGCCAACAACGACACCGGCACCGGCACCGGCGTGCCGAAGCTGCTGGTCAACGTCAACGGCGCGCTGATGCCGTCCGCCGTCCAGCGCGAGGTCGTCGTCGACTCCGACGACCTGGTCGACTACAACGACCTGTTCTCCTGCGCCGACATCAGCGGCGACGGGCGGCCGGACACGGTGGCGCGCTGGGGCGACGGCTACCGGCTGCTGCGCGGCGCCAGCGTCCTGTCGACCCGCATCCGCATCCGCGTGCTCGGAGCCGGCGGCGAGCGCAACCAGCAGGGCCGTATCGTGCGCGTCGTGCCGCAGGACGCGCCGAACCGGGTCATGACGCGCGTGATCGAATCGGGATCCGGGCTGCGGTCGCAGGGCGGCTACGACCTGCAGTTCGGCGGCCCGTGGCCGGGCACTTACGACGTCACCGTGGAATTCGCGGCGGGCAGCGTGACCACGACCGCCGAGCCCGGCGACGACCTGACGATCTACGCCGACGGGCGGGTCGAGGACGGCCTCGAGTAGGACCTCAGCCGAGCGCCGCGTCGAGGTCCGACACCAGGTCGGCGAGGTCCTCGATGCCGACCGACAGCCGCACCAGCGAATCGCTGATGCCGAGCTTCGCCCGCGCCTCCGGCGGCACCGACGCGTGCGTCATGATCGCCGGGTGGTCCACCAGGCTCTCGACGCCGCCCAGGCTCTCCGCCAGCGTGAACACCTCCAGGCGCTCGAGGAAGCCGCGCGCCTCCGCCAGGCCGCCCTTCAGGAAGAACGTGACGATGCCGCTGCCGCCCGCGGCCATCTGGCGCCGCGCCAGCGCCTGCTGCGGGTGCGACGGCAGGTGCGGATACAGCACGCGCTCGACGCGCGGATGCCGTTCCAGGTGCGTCGCGATCGCCAGCGCGCTCTCGCTCGACTGGCGCATCCTGAGCGGCAGCGTCTTCAGCCCGCGCAGCGCCAGGAAGCTGTCGAACGGCCCGGCGACCGCCCCGATCGCGTTCTGCAGGAAAGCGATGCGCTCAGCCAGCGCCGGGTCGCGCACCACCGCGACGCCGCCGACCATGTCCGAGTGGCCGTTGAGAAACTTGGTGGCCGAGTGCATGACGATGTCGGCGCCGAGCTCGAGCGGCCGCTGGATCCACGGCGTGGCGAAGGTGTTGTCCACCGCCAGCAGGATCCCGCGGCCGCGCGCGATCTCCGCCAGCGCCGCGAGGTCGGCCAGCTTGAGCAGCGGGTTGGTCGGCGTCTCGACCCAGATCAGGCGCGTGCGCGGCCGGATGGCCGCGGCTGCGGCCGCCGGATCCGACAGGTCGGCGAAGGTGAAATCCAGGCCGGCGCTGCGCCGGCGCACGCGCTCGAAAAGGCGGAACGTGCCGCCGTACAGGTCGTCCATCGCCAGCACGTGGTCGCCGCTGTCCAGCAGCTCGAGCAGCGTCGCGGTCGCGGCCATGCCGGAGGCGAAGGCGAAGCCCTGCGTGCCGCCCTCGAGGTCGGCGATGCCGCGCTCCCAGGCCATGCGCGTGGGATTCTGCGTGCGCGAGTACTCGTAACCCTGGTGCACGCCGGGGCTCTGCTGCGCGTACGTGGACACGGCGTAGATCGGCGGCATCACTGCGCCGGTCGTGGGATCCGGCGACTGCCCGCCGTGGATGGCGCGCGTGGCGAACCCGCGCGGCTTGCCGGTTTTCTTCATGGTCATCCTCAGTGCGCCGGCGACGGGGCCATCTGGCGGCGCAGGTAGTTGAGCACGTCGGCGCGGGTGATCAGCCCGTGGAACTGGCCGTCGTCCATCACCGCGGCGTACGGCTGCACGTCGAGCATCGCGACCAGGTTGCGCAACGCCAGCGCCGGCTCGACGACCAGGAAATTCGTGTGCATCGCCGCGCGCACCGAGTCGTTGAACCGCTCCGGGTCGCCGAAGGCGTGGCGCAGGATATCGTCCTCGTCGATGAAGCCGACCAGGCGCTCGCCCTCCATGACCGGCAGCTGGCTGAAGCCGGCGTTGCGCAGCCGGTTGTGGGCCGTGGTCAGGACGTCGTCCGGGCCGACCGTGACGGTCGCGCGCTCGCCGTGCGGCCGGCCGACGAGGTCGCGCAGGTCGCCGTGCTGCTCGCGGCGGATGAAGCCCTGGTCCTCCATCCAGAAGTCGTTGAACAGCTTCGACAGGTATTTGTTGCCGGTGTCGCAGGCGAAGGTCACGACGCGTTTCGCCTGCTTCTGCTCGCGGCACCAGCGCAGCGCCGCCGCCACCAGCGTCCCGGTGGACGAACCGACCAGCAGGCCCTCCTGGCGCAGGATCTCGCGCGCGGTCGCGAACGACTCGGCGTCCGTGATGCTGTAGGCCTTGCGGCACATCGAGAAATCGCAGATCTCCGGGATGAAGTCCTCGCCGATGCCCTCGACCAGCCAGGATCCGGCGCGGCCGTAGCTGCCGCGGTTGACCTGGTCGGCGAGCACCGAGCCCTCCGGATCGGCCAGGATGATCTCGATGCCCGGCGCGCGCTCGCGGAAGCAGGCCGTCAGCCCGGCGATCGTGCCGCTCGAGCCGATGCCGACGACGACGGCATCCACCTTGCCCTGCATCTGCTCGAGGATCTCCGGCGCGGTCGCCGTCGCGTGCGCCTTCGGGTTGTCCGGGTTGCCGAACTGGTTGATGTGGTACCAGCCGTTCTCGCGCGCGAGCCTGGCGCCGACGTCCTGGTAATACTCGGGGTGGCCCTTCTCGACGTCCGAGCGGGTCAGCACGACCTCCGCGCCCATCGCCCGCAGGTTGAAGATCTTCTCCTGGCTCATCTTGTCGGGCAGCACCAGCACGACGCGGTAGCCCTTCTGGGCCGCCACCAGCGCCAGGCCGAGGCCGGTGTTGCCGGCCGTCGCCTCGACGATCGTACCGCCGGGCTTCAGGTCGCCGCGCCGCTCGGCCTCCTCGATCATGGTCAGGCCGATCCGGTCCTTGATCGAGCCGGCGGGGTTCATGAGCTCGAGTTTCAGGTACAGCTCGCAGGGCCCGGTGTCGAGCTTGCGCACCCGCAGCATGGGCGTGCGCCCGACCATGTCGAGAACGCTGCCGAACACCTTCATAATCGTCGCTCCATCCACGGGACGCTGGCGTGAATCAGGATTGTACCGGGAGACGCGCGCCGCATCGGCGGTCGTTCGCAAGGGCCCTGCCGCTCGCCGCGGGCCTGCTGTCCGCCTGCGCCGCCGGCCCGGCGGCGACGGACCCGGCGGGCCTGCCGCTGCGCGACGACGCCGGCCTGCAGCGGGCGCTCGAGGATGCGCGAGCGCGCTTCCTCGCGGCCCGGTCCTTCGATCGACTCGACGTCACCGTGCTGCTCGCGGCCGGCGACGGGACCTGGCGGCGCGCGAGCGTCGGCGGCGACCGGCCCTGGTACCCGGCAAGCTGCGTCAAGCTCGGCTTCGGCATCGCCGCCGCGCACTGGTGCGAGTCCGGCGGCCGGTCGCCGGATTGCCTCGACGAGGCCGTTCGGCCGATGCTGCAGGACTCCGACAACGTCGCCACCGGCGTCGTGGTGGACGCGATCACCGGCAACGTCAACGGCCCGGTCGCGGGCGCGGATTTCGACGCCTGGCTCGCCCGCCGGCTGTACACCGAGGACCTGCTGCGGCGTCACGGCCTGCTCGACGGCCAGCGCTTCGGCAACAAGACCTACCCCACCAACTCCGGCGAGATGCCGGAGGGCCTCGAGCGCCTCGCGCTCGAGCGCCATGGGCGTAACTCGATGCACGCCGACGGCTCGGCCCGGCTGATGCTGGCGCTCGTGTCCGGCCGCTTCGGCTGGCCGGCCGCGGAATACCTGCGGGCAAGGCTGCGCCGGCCGCTGGTCTCCGCCAACAGCGCGATGGGCGGCGCATTCCCGGAGGGCACGGTGTACGAGAGCAAGATCGGCGAGGCCTACGACACGCTCGCCGAGATCGTGCATGCCGAGCTGCCGGACGGGCGCCGGCTGATCATCGCGGCCTACTCGAACGGGCGCGATCCCGACGGGCCGGACGACCAGGACCAGACGGTCCTGGCTGCATTCGCCGCGCTGCTGCTCGAACGGCTGCCGCATGACTGAGCGCGCGGACCGCGTCCGCGGCGTGATCCTGATGCTCGCCGCGGTCGGCGTGTTCGCGGTGATGGATGCGCTGATGAAACAGCTGACCCTCCGCTACCCGCCGCTGCAGGTCGCCTGCCTGCGCGGCGCGAGCTCGCTGCCGTTCGTGTTCCTGACCTACCTGGTCACCAGGCGGCTGCACCTGCTGCGGCCGGTGCGCTACGGATTGCACCTGCTGCGTTCCGTGGTCGCGGTCCTGATGCTCTGGGGCTTCCTGTGGGCCCTGGCGCGCGCCAGCATGGCCGACACTTACGCGATCTTCATGTGTGCGCCGCTGCTGGTGGTGCTCGCCGCGTCGGTGCTGCTGGGCGAGAAGGTGGACCGCCATCTCTGGGTCGCGATCGTCGTCGGCCTGGGCGGCGTGTTCGTGATGCTGCGCCCGAGCGCGTCGGGTTTTGTCAGCCTGGCCGGGCTCGCGGCGCTCGGTTCGGCCCTCGCCTACGCACTGGTCGTCGTGCTGGTACGCGTGCTTTCGCGCACCGAAACCACGGCCTCAATGGTGTTCTGGTTCCTGGCAATCGTGTCGGTCGGCGCCGGCGCGCTCGCGGCGCCGGACTGGGTGCCGATCCTGGCAGCGGACTGGCCCTGGATCGTCGCGGTCGGGCTGTCAGGCTGGGCCGGACAGCACCTGATCACCGAGGCATTCCGGCTGGCGCCGGCATCGCTGGTCGCGCCCTACGAATACACGGCGCTGGTCTGGGCCATCGGCATCGACTGGGCCGTGTGGCAGGTGCTGCCCGGTGCGCGGATGCTGGCCGGCTCGGCGATCGTGGTCGCAGCCGGCCTGTACCTGCTGCACCGCGAGCAGCGGCGTGAACCGGCGCCCGGTTAGCGCGCGAGGTCCATCAGCAGGCTCCGCCATTGCCGCAGCGCGCCATCGAAGGTCGCGAGCGGCACGCGCTCGTTCAGGCCGTGTGCAAAGCTGTCGCGCGGATGCATGAAGATGCCGCTGACGCCGTAGCTCGGCACGCCGACATTGCGGAAGTACAGGCTGTCGGTCGCGCCGGCCGACATCGACGGCACGATCGGCAGGCCCGGGGCGCGCAGGTCGATCGCCCGGCGCAGCGCCCGCATGACGTCCTCGCGCAGCGGCGAGGCGTCGCTCGGCACCGGCTTGTTGGCGACGGTCACGGTCGCGCCCGGGTCGTCCACGACGCGCTCGAGGGTCGAGCGCACGCTCTCGACGGACTCGCCGGGAAACACGCGGCAATTGACGTTGACCATCGCGCTCTGCGGCAGCGCATTCTCGGCGTGGCCGGCCTTTGCCATCGTCGCCACGCAGGTCGTGCCAAGCTGGCCGACGTGCTCCGGCTGCGACGCGAGCAATTCGTAAGCCTCGCGGTCGCCCGGATCGTCCGCGTACCGCAGCATCGCCGCGCCGGTCTCACCCGGTGTCATGGGCCCGGCGGCGCGGAAATACGCCTGCGTCAGCTCGCTCGAACGCGCCGGGAACCGGAATGCCGCGATCTTCGAGATCGCGCGGGCCATGTCGTAGATCGCGTTGCTGGCGGACGGGCGGCTGCTGTGCCCGCCCGGGTTGCTGAAGCTGACGTGGAAGTCCATGTAGGTCTTCTCGGCGGCCTGCAAGCCGTAGACCACCGGCTTGCCGTCGTCGCCGAGCAGCGCGCCGCCGGCGTCGCTGTTCAGCAGCATCTCCGCATGCTTCAGCTGCTGCGCGAGCACGGCCGTCGTGTCCTGGGTGGTCTCCTCGTCGCCGGTCAGCGCCAGGATGATTTCGCGGCGCGGCTGGAATCCCTCCTCGCGCAGCCACAGCAGCGTCGCCACCATGTTGGCGATGCCGAACTTGTTGTCGGACGAGCCGCGGCCGAAGATGAAGCCGTCCTCGATCACCGGCGTGAACGGGTCGCGTTCCCAGTCCTCGCGGAAAGCCGACACGACGTCCATGTGCGCAGCGATCACGATCGGCTTCGCCGACGGGTCGCTGCCGCGCCAGCGCGCGACCAGGGTCGCGGTTTCGCCGTGCGGCGTGATGACGATGTCCTCCGCGGCGTAGCCGCCGGCACGCAGCACGCCGGCCAGGTATTCCGCGTAGGCCGGCACCTGGCCCTCGCCGCGCACGGTCTTGAAGGCGATCGAGCGTTGCAGGATCTCCAGCATCTGCGCCGACACGGCCGGCGGCACGGCGGCACTGTCGGCGAGCGCGGGCGCGAACCACAGGCACAGGAACGTCGCGGCCAGGCCGCGCCTCGTGAAGGTCGGGTGCATGCTGGTAATCCTCTGCCGGATGTGGCTTCATTGTCTCAGTCCCGATTCACGGTGTGCAAGCGCCTGGCCGGATGATCGTCACCCTTCTGCTCGCCGCGCTTGCGCTGATCGCCACCGCCTATTCGTCGGTGCTGTTCGCGACCGCGCGCCGCCATGGGCAGCTGCGGCCGACGCTCGAATCGGTCGGCCTCGGCGCCGTCACCAACTTCCTGGACACGCTGGGCATCGGCTCTTTCGCGCCGACGACCGCATGGTTCAAGCTGCGCCGGCTGCTGCCGGACAGCTACATTCCGGCGACGCTCAACGTCGGCCATACGCTGCCGACGATCGCGGAAGCGCTGATCTTCATCAAGCTGGTCGAGGTCGATCCGGCGCTTCTGCTCGCCTGCATTGCCTCGGCGGTGGCCGGCTCGCTGGTCGGGGCGCCGATCGTCCTGCGGCTGCCGGTGCGGGCGGTGCAGGGATTCGTCGGCCTGGCGCTGCTGCTGGCGGCCGTGCTCTATGCCCTGACCAACCTCGGCCTGATGCCGGGCGGCGGCGACGCCCTCGCCCTGCCGCCGGGCGCGTTCGCAGTCGCGGTCGCAGCGCATTTCGTGCTGGGCGCGCTGATGACCTTCGGCATCGGCGCCTATGCCCCGTCGCTGATCCTGCTGTCGCTGCTCGGGCTCAACCCGATCGCGGCGTTCCCGATCATGATGGGCGCCTGCGCGTTCCTGATGCCGGCCTGCAGCATGCGCTTCCTGCACGCCGAACGCGTCGATCGCCGCATCGCGATCGGGCTGGCGATCGGCGGCGTGCCCTTCGTGCTGGCCGCGGCGTTCCTGGTCAAGTCGCTGCCGCTGACGACGCTGCGCTGGGGCGTGGTCGTGGTCGTGCTCTACGCGGCGCTGCTGCTGCTGCGCTCCGCATTCAGGGTCGAGAAAATTCCGGTCGGGGAGGTTCCATGAACAGACGTCATTTCTTCCAGGGTTCGCTTGCGGCAGCCGTCGCCTGCGCCCTGCCTTATGGCCGCGTGTTCGCCGTGGACCAGGCGGCCACCCAGGCCGCGGGGGGCGTTGCCGCCGTCACCGGCAGCGGGACCGGGATCGTCCTCGAGCAGGCGGCCATCCGCGAGCTGAAAGCGAGCCTGCGCGGGCCGCTGCTGCTGGCCGGCGATGCGGGCTACGACGAGGCGCGGCGCGTGCTGAACGAGTCGATCAACCGCCACCCGGCGCTGATCGTGCAGCCGACCGGCGTCGCCGACGTGCGCAGCGCGGTGGATTTCGCCCGCACGCATGAGCTGCTGCTGGCGGTCAAGTGCGGCGGCCACAGCACCTCCGGCAAGTCCACCTGCGAGGGCGGCATGCAGATCGACCTGTCCCGCTTCCGCGGCGTGCGCGTCGATCCTGCCGCGCGCCGCGCCTGGGCGGACGGCGGCAGCCTGCTCGGCGAGCTGGACCACGAGGCGATGGCATTTGGCCTGGTCACCACGGCCGGCACCGTCTCGCACACCGGCGTCGGCGGGTTGACGCTGGGCGGCGGCTTCGGGCGGCTATGCCGCCGCTTCGGGCTCGCGCTCGACAACGTGCGGGCGGTGGACATCGTCACCGCCGACGGCCGACTGCGCCACGCCGATGCGCAGGAAAACCCGGAGCTGCACTGGGGCGTGCGCGGCGGCGGCGGCAACTTCGGCGTGGTCACGAACTTCGAGTTCGAGCTGCACCCGATGCAGCGCCAGGTCACCGGCGGGGACATCGTGTTTCCGATCGCCCGCGCGCGGGAGTTGCTGGAGTTCTATGCGGACTTCAGCTCCAACGCCCCCGACGAGCTCTACGCCGACTTCGTGATGTCGGCGCCGATGGGCGGCAAGCCGGGCGTGGTGGTCCTGTCGATCTGCCATTCCGGCAGCGCCGCGGATGCCGAGCGCGCGCTGGCGCGACTGCAGGCCCTCGGCACGCCGATCGCCAGCACTATCGCCGCGAAGGACTACGTCGCCCTGCAACGCAGCCATGACCGCACCGACCCGCGCAACGAGGGCGTGTACATGAAGGAGGGCTTCATTCGCGACTTCCAGGCCAGCATGATCGCGACCCTGCTGGACGGCTTCGAGCCGCACCCGGACCGCAGCACGACGGTCTTCTTCCAGCACGCCGGCGGCGCTTTCGGCCGCGTCGACCCGGCGGCGACTGCGTTCGCGCATCGCCACGCGCAGCATGGCATGTACTCGGTCGTCGCCTGGAAGCTGGATGGCGACGCGGCGCCGCACACGCGCTACATCAAGGACTACTGGAAGACGCTGGAGCCGTTCACCCTCGGCCGCTACACGAACTCGCTCGGCGACGAGCCGCAGCAGGCGGTCAGCGACAACTACGGCATCGCCCTGCCGCGGCTGCGGGCGCTCAAGAAGCAGTACGACCCGGGCAACCTGTTCCGCCTCAACGCGAACGTCGAACCGGCGGTCTGAGCCCCCGCAAAGAAAACGGGCCGGGGCAAGATGCCCCGGCCCGCTCAGGTTGCGTCGCGGCGCCGGTCAGAAGTTCTTCGAGAACCTCACGCCGTACTCGCTTGCGTCGTTGCTCATCATGATCAGCACGTAGTCGCCGGTGTTCAGGCGCGCGTTGTCGTAGCGCTCGTCGGTGACGTTCTTGCCGTACAGACCCAGCGTCCAGTCCCCTTCGTTGGACGTGTAGCTGAAATCGAAGTTGAGCAGGTCCCGTCCGTCGATCTTGGTGAAGCGGCCCGGGTCGGAGCTGGGCTCGCCGTACATGTCGTCACGGTGCGACCAGTCGGCGCGCAGCACCAGGTCGCCGCCGTTCATCGGGATGGTCAGCTCGGGGCTCAGCGACGTCGTCAGCTCGGGCGTCAGCGGCGCCACCGCGAACGGGTTGTCGTCCTTGACGTTGACGTCGATGTAGCCGAGCGTCGTGTGCAGGCGGAAGTTGCCGAACTGGAAGGTGTTCTCCAGCTCGATGCCCTTCGAATCCTGGTCGACGATGATGTTCTCGGTGCTGAATCCGCCGCCGGAGGTCGTGCTGACCTGGTACGGCAGGTCCTGGTAGTCCGTGTAGAACACCGCGATGCTCGTCTGCATGAAGTCGAACGGCTGCCCCTTGAGGCCGATCTCGTAGTTCAGCGCCGTGATGTTGTCCGGGGCCTGGAAGCAGTTCGGGCGCGCCAGCGTGCCGGTGCCGAAGTCGAACGAGCCGATCAGGCAGTACGGCCGCGCCGGGTACTGGCCCGACTGGTAGCCGCTCTGCACCGTGCCGTACATCGTCATGCGGTCGTTCAGCTTGTACGACGCCGAGACGTCCCAGCTGGTCTCCGACCAGTCGCGGCTGTTCTGCTCCTCGATCAGCTCGAACAGGACCGTTTCCGCGTCCTTCTCGTCCTCGGTGTAGCGGACGCCGGCGGCGATCCGCAGCGCGTCGTTCACCTGGTAGCCGACGTTGGCGTACGCGGCCTTGCTGGTCGTCTTCTGCTTCAGGAAGAAGTCGCCGCCGGAGCCGCCGTTGAAGGTCGTGTCGTTCTGGAAGTTGTGGCCCTTCTCCTCGTACCAGTACAGGCCGACGACGTAGTCGATCGCGCCCGGCTTGCCGGTCAGCTGCAGCTCGACCGACTGCTGGTTGGCTTCGCCTTTCTCCGGGAACGACAGGAAGTCGTCGAAGAAGCCGTCGTCGTCGAGCCCCGCCTCGTAGTTCGAGCTGCGGTCGCTCGCGAGCAGGCGCAGGTTGGCGTTGTCGGCAATCTCCGCATCCATGGTGAACGAGAAGCCGTAGGCGTAGTTGGACACCTCGACCTGGTCGGCCTGGCCCGTGTTGTTGTTGTACGGGTTGCTCGACGTGTCGGAGTTGCGGTAGCCCGCCTGGTACACGGCGCCGTTCGGCAGTTCGTCGATCAGCGTGTCGTAAGGACGCATGCCGTTGTCGCCGTCGTTGCCGTCCGCCGTCAGCAGGAACGACAGGCGGTCGCTCGGCTCGAGCAGCAGCGCGATCCGGCCCGAGAGGTCCTCGAGCTGCCCGACGCGCTGGCTCGCATTCGGTACGTTCACGAAGTCGCCGAGGCCGTCGCGGCTCTGGTAGGCGGCGGTGATCGACAGCGCCGCCTTGTCGGACAGGCGCATGTTGTTGTAGGCCTCGACGTTCAGCCGGTCACGCGTGCCGGCGGTGACGGCCACCCGGCCGCCCTCCTCGTCGCCCGGCTTGCGGGTGATGATGTTGATGGCGCCGCCGATCGAGTTGCGGCCGTACAGGGTGCCCTGCGGGCCGCGCAGCACCTCGACACGCTCGATGTTGGCGAGGCTCCAGTTCTGGCCGACCTGGCGGCCCAGGTAGATGCCGTCCACGTAGACGCCGACGCCCGGGTCGGTCGTGATCAGGTGGTCCTGCAGGCCGATGCCGCGGATGAACGGGTTGGCCGACGACGTGTGGCCGGCGGAGAACTCCGTGACGTTCAGGTTCGGCACGAACTTGCCGATGTCCGTCAGGTTGGCGATGCCCTGCTTTTCGATCGTGGCCGCCGTGAAGGCGCTGACTGCGACCGGCACGTCGTAGATGCCCTGTTCACGCTTCTGCGCGGTGACGATGACTTCCTCGAAAACCGGCTTTTCCTGGGCCAGTGCGATCGAGCTGACGCCGACGGCAGCGACCGGCATGGCGCCCAGCAAGAGCGCCAGATTTTTCTTGTGCATTGTGAACTCCCCCGAGGGTCGGTTTGACGTGGCGCCAATGATAATCCACTTGGAGCCGCCGGAGGCGACAACTCAGCCGCGCGCCCGCCGCGTGAACCAGATCGCGAGCAGCGCGAATGCCGCGGCGCCCATGGCCCAGGCCCCCGCCTCGCCGGCCCAGGCATGGCCGATGCCGTCCGGCTTGCGGCCGAGCCAGAATGCCGCACCCGCGAGGCCGACCCCGAGCAGGCCCTCCCCGCCGACGAAGCCCGATCCCAGCAGCACGCCGCGGTCGGTCCGCTCCTCCGCCCGGGCCGGATCCGCCCTGCGGGTCAGCAGCCAGCGCAGCAGGCCCCCGAGGAAGATCGGCGTCATGGTCGAGAGCGGCAGGTAGACCCCGACCGCGAACGGCAGCGACGGGATGCGCGCCAGCTCGGCCGCGAGCGCGATGCCCACGCCGATGCCCACCAGCCCCCAGGGCAGCGACTGGTCGATGACCCCGTCGATCACGAGCTTCATCAGGGTGGCCTGCGGCGCCGGCAGGTCCTTGCCGCCGAAGCCGAAGGTCTCGGCCAGCAGCAGCACCGACAGGCAGACGAAGGTCGCCGAGGTCAGGACCCCCGCCAGCTGGGCGAGCTGCTGGTTGCGCGGCGTCGCGCCGAGCAGGAAGCCGGTCTTGAGGTCCTGCGAGGTATCGCCGGAGATGGACGCCGCGATCGCAACCACGCAGCCGACCATCAGCGCCGCGGCCTTGCCGGTCGCATCGGTCCAGCCGATCGCCAGGAACACGGTCGCCGTGCCCAGCAGCGCGGCGATCGTCATGCCGGAAGTCGGGTTGCTGGTCACGCCGACCAGGCCCACGATGCGCGCGGCGACCGTCACGAAGAAGAAGGCGAATACCACGACGCAGACCGCCGCGACCAGCTGGCGCGGCACGCCGTCGATGACGCTGAACACCTGCGGCACCAGCGCCATCACCAGCAGGATGACCAGCACGCCGGCGCCGAGCGCAGGCAGCGGCAGGTCGCGCGCCGTGCGCGGCACGTCGTCGCCGCCGGCGGTCGCGCGGAAGCCGCGCGCGCCGGCGCGGAAGCTCTGGATCATCACCGGGATGGCGCGGATGAGCGTCAGGATGCCGGCCGCCGCGACCGCGCCGGCGCCGATGTAGCGCACGTAGCGGTTCCACAGCTCGCCGGCGGACATCTGCGCGATGGTCCGGACGGTCTCCGGGAACAGCGGGTCCACCCGCGCCTCGCCCCAGGTGGCGAGCGCCGGGATGATGACGACCGAGGACAGCAGGCCGCCGCCGACCATGATGGCCGCGACCCGCGGGCCGAGGATCCAGCCGACGCCGAACAGCGCCGCCGACAGGTCGATGCTGAGCTCGGCCTTCTTCAGCAGCGGCAGCTTCAGCGCCAGGTGATCCGGGATCACGCGGGCCCAGGACGTCAGCGCCTTGAATGCGGCGCCGACGCCGAGGCCGAAGAAAACGTGCGCGGCCTGCGCGCCGCGGTGCTGGCTCGCTTTCAGCACCTCGGCGCAGGCGGTGCCCTCGGGGTACGGCAGCTGCCCGTGCTCGCGCACGATCAGGAAATCGCGCAGCGGAATCATGAACAGCACGCCCAGCACGCCGCCGCACAGCGCCAGCAGGACCATCTGCAGCAGCTCCGGCGCCATGCCCCACATGAACAGCGCCGGCAGCGTGAAAATGACGCCGGAGGCGAGCGAACTGGAAGCCGAGCCGGTCGTCTGCGACAGGTTGGCCTCGAGGATCGTGCCCGGCCGCCCGAGCCGGCCGAGCAGCCGGAACACGGCAACCGTCATCACCGCGACCGGTATCGAGGTGCTGACCGTGAGGCCCGCGCGCAGCCCGAGGTAGGCGTTCGCCGCGCCGAAGACGATGCCGAAGGCGATGCCGAGGCCGAGCGCCTTGATCGTGAACTCGCGCATCGGCGTGTCGGCCGCGACGAACGGCCGGTGCGGCTTCGGTGCGCTCACGTCGCAGGCTCCACGCCGATGTCCTCGTTCCAGACCGCCGGATGCGTGCGGATGAAATCCCCGAGCAGGGCGATGCACTCGGCCGACTGCAGGTCCACGACCCGCACGCCGTGCTCGCGCAGCCAGCCGATGCCGCCGGCGAAGTTGACCGATTCGCCGACCACGACCGTGCCGATGCCGAACTGCCGCACCAGGCCGCTGCAGTACCAGCAGGGCGCCAGCGTCGTGACCATGACCGTGTCGCGGTACGAGGGCTGCCGGCCCGCCTTGCGGAATGCGTCGGTCTCGCCGTGCACCGACGGGTCGTCTTCCTGCACGCGGCGGTTGTGGCCGCGCCCGAGCAGGCGGCCGGTGCCGTCGAACAGCGCGGCGCCGATCGGGATGCCGCCCTCCGCCAGCCCCTGCCGTGCCTCCTCGATCGCGACCTGCAGCATCGCCGCGTAATCGGCGGTCATGCCTTCTCGCGGCGCATCGGGTTGTTCGGGTGCGTCGTCCAGTCCTGCCGCTCGGCGGTGATCGGCCGCCCGGTCCGGCGGTCCACGCCGGACGTCAGCGTCTCCATCGTGATGCAGTCCGCGACCGGGCAGACGCTGACGCACAGGTTGCAGCCGACGCATTCCTCGTCGATCACCTCGAAGCGGCGCCTGCCGTCCACGGTGTGCGTGATCGCCTGGTGCGAGGCGTCCTCGCAGACGATGTGGCAGCGGCCGCACTGGATGCAGAGGTCCTGGTCGATGCGCGCCTTGACGACGTAATTCAGGTTCAGGTACTGCCAGTCGGTGACCGACGGCACGGCGCGGCCGACCAGCTCGGAGACGCGGGTCATGCCCTTGTCGCGCAGGAAATGGCTCAGGCCGCTCCGCAGGTCGTCGATGATCTTGAATCCGTACACCATCGCCGCGGTGCAGACCTGCACGTTGCTGGCGCCGAGCGCCAGGAAGTCCACCGCGTCGCGCCAGTCGGTGACGCCGCCGATGCCCGAGATCGGCAGGCCCGCCGTCTCCTTGTGGCGCGCGATCTCGGCGACCATGTGCAGCGCGATCGGCTTGACCGCGGGGCCGCAGTAGCCGCCGTGCGAGCCCTTGCCGTCGGTCGCCGGGTACATCGTCAGCGTGTCGTAGTCCACGCGCATGATCGAGTTCAGCGTGTTGATCAGCGATACCGCGTCGGCGCCGCCTTCCTTCGCGGCCTTCGCCGGCGGCAGGATGTTGGTCACGTTCGGCGTCAGCTTGACGATGACCGGGATGCGCGCCACCGACTTGCACCACTCCGCCGTCTGGCGGATGTAGTCCGGCACCTGGCCGACGGCCGATCCCATGCCGCGCTCGGACATGCCGTGCGGGCAGCCGAAGTTGAGCTCGAGCGCGTCGGCGCCAGTGTCCTCGATCATCGGCACGTACTTCGCCCAGCTCTCGCGGTTCATCGGCAGCATCACCGACACGACCAGCGCCCGGTCCGGCCAGTCGCGCTTGACCTGGCGGATCTCGGCGAGGTTGGTGGCGAGCGGCCGGTCGGTGATCAGCTCGACGTTGTTGAAGCCGATCACGCGCCGGTCGTTGGCGTGGATCGCGCCATAGCGCGGCCCGCTGACGTTGACGATCGGCGGGTCCTCGCCCAGCGTCTTCCACACCACGCCGCCCCAGCCGGCCTCGAATGCGCGGTTGACGTTGTAGGCCTTGTCGGTCGGCGGCGCGGACGCCAGCCAGAACGGGTTGGGCGAACGGATGCCGAGGAACTCGCAGGTCAGGTCGACGCCGCCGATGCCGGTAGCACTCATGGTCCTCATCCGCCCGACCGCAGGTAGCGGTCGATCGATTGCGCGGCCAGCTTGCCGTCCTGCACGGCCGTGACCGTCAGGTCCTGGCCGCCGGCGACGCAGTCGCCGCCCGCCCAGACGTTGTCGAGCGAAGTCTTGCGTTCCGCATCCACCTCGATGCGGCCGTCCTTCATCTTCAGCACGCCCGCCGCGGCACCCAGCTGATCCCAATCCATCTGCTGGCCGATCGCCTTGAACACGACGTCGGCGTGCAGCGCAAAAGTCTCGCCGGTGCCCTCGAGCGCGCCGTCCCTGCCTGCGCGCGTGCATTCGAACTCAATGCGCGTCACGTGCTCCTTGCCGACCAGGCGCAGCGGCCGCGCCCAGTGGCGGATGCGCACTCCGTGCGTCTGCGCCAGTTCCTGCTCGAACGCACTCGCGCCCATCTGCCCGGGGCCGCGACGATAGACGATCGTCACTTCCTCCGCCCCGAGCTTGCGGCTCTGCACGGCGGCGTCGATCGCCGTCATGCCGCCGCCGATCACCACCACCCGCCGTCCGACCGGCAGCTGCGACTTGTCGGCGGCCTGCCGCAGCCGGGCGATGTACTCGACCGCGTCCATCACGCCCGGCAGCTCCTCCGCTTCCAGGCCGAGGGCGTTGACGCCGGCCAGCCCGACCGCCAGGAACACGGCGTCGTAGCCGCGGCACAGCTGTGCCAGCGACAGCTCGCGCCCGAGCGCGACGCCGGTCTGCAGCTCGATGCCGCCGATCGACAGGATCCACTCGACCTCGCGCTGCGCGAACTCGTCCACGGTCTTGTAGGCGGCGATGCCGTACTCGTTGAGGCCGCCCGGCTTGCCGTCGCGGCACAGGATGGTGACCGCATGGCCGAGGCAGGCCAGCCGGTGCGCGCAGGACAGCCCTGCCGGGCCGCCGCCGACCACCGCGACGCGCTTGCCGGTGGGCGGCGCGCGCTCGAACAGCGGCCGGCCCTCGGCGAACACCGGGTCGGTCGCGTAGCGCTGCAGCAGGCCGATGTCGACCGGCTTTTCCTCGTGCGTGTTGCGCACGCAGGCCTGTTCGCACAGCACTTCGGTCGGGCAGACGCGCGCGCACATGCCGCCCAGGATGTTCTCCTCCAGGATCGCCCGCGCCGCCCCCTCGAGGTCCTGGCTGCGGATCGACTGGATGAAGCGCGGGATGTCGATGCCGGTCGGGCAGGCCGTGGTGCACGGCGCCGCGTAGCAGAAGTAGCAACGGTCGGCGGCGATCAGCGCCTCCGACTTCGACAGCGGCGGGTGCAGGTCGGCGAAATTGCGCTCGATCTCGGCGGCGGGCAGCCGGCCCGGGGCGACGTCGTGGAGCGGGCGGTCCATCGGCTTAGCGCCGCGGGCGCGGGACCGCGGCGGGTTTCGCGAGCGCAGCCTGCTTCTGCACCGCGTCGTAGTACTGCGGGTACGGCGGCCGGTTCACGTAGCGGCCGGCGCCGCGCTCGGCGCGCAGGTCCCCGTTCGCGAACACGACCTTGCCCGCCGCGATCGTGTGCGAGGCCGAGCCCTCGACGGTCATGCCCTCGAAGATGTTGAAGTCGATGTTCTGGCGATGCGTCTTCGCCGAGATCGTCTTGCTCGCCTTCGGGTCCCAGACCACGAGGTCCGCATCGGCGCCGGCCTGGATGCTGCCCTTGCGCGGGTAGATGTTGAAGATCTGCGCGGCGTTCGTGGAGGTCACGCGCACGAACTCGTTCATCGTCAGCCGGCCGCTGCCGACGCCATGGTGCCAGAGCACTTCCATGCGGTTCTCGATGCCGGCCGTGCCGTTCGGGATCTTGCGGAAGTCGTCCTTGCCCGCCGCCTTCTGCGGCGCGCAGAAGCAGCAATGGTCGGTCGCGGTCGTCTGCAGGTTGCCGGACTGCAGGCCGCGCCACAGCGCCGCCTGGTGCTCCGGGCTGCGGAACGGCGGGCTCATCACGTGCGCCGCGGCGCGGGTGAAGTCCGGGTCGCGGTAGACCGAATCGTCCACCAGCAGGTGGCCGGCGAGTACCTCGCCGAAGACGCGCTGGCCCTCATTGCGCGCGCGCGTGATCGCCTCGAGCGCCTGCCGGCAGGACACGTGCACGACGTAGATCGGCACGCGCAGCACCTCGGCGATCCGGATCGCGCGATTCGCCGCCTCGCCCTCCACCTCCGGTGGCCGCGACAGCGGGTGGCCCTCGGGCCCGGTGATGCCGGCGCGGAAGATCTGGTCCTGCAGCCGGTACACGAGGTCGCCGTTCTCCGCGTGCACGGTGACGATGGCGCCGAGCGTGATCGCTTTCGAGAAGCTGTTCACCAGCGTCTCGTCGTCGGCCATGATCGCGCCCTTGTAGGCCATGAAGTGCTTGAAGCTGTTGACGCCGTGGTCGCGGACCAGCGCCTCCATGTCCGCCGCGACGGTCTCGTCCCACCAGGTGATCGCGACGTGGAATGAATAGTCGGCGCTGGCCTTCTCGGCCCAGCCGCGCCACTCGCGGTACGCGGACAGGATGTTCTGCTTCGGGTTCGGGATCACGAAATCGATGATCATCGTCGTGCCGCCGGCCAGGCCCGCCGCCGTGCCGGTGTAGAAGTCGTCGCTCGCGACCGTGCCCATGAAGGGCAGCTGCATGTGGGTGTGCGGATCGATGCCGCCCGGCATCACGTACTGGCCGCCCGCATCCACGACCTGCGCGCCCTTCGGCGCCGCGAGATCGGGGCCGACCTGGGCGATGCGCCCGTCCGCGCACAGCACGTCGGCGCGCTGCGTCTGCTCGGCCGTCACCACGGTCCCGCCACGGATCAGGATCGTCACGTCGCCTGCCTCTTGCCGCTGGCCAGATAATAGATCAATCCGCCGAGCAGCGAGCCGGTGAACCAGCCGTAATCGTAGAACCAGCCGAGCCAGCCGGTGGTGATCGCGACCAGCGTCAGCCCCACGGGCACGAGAAACGCCGTGAATCCGGCCCGGTTCCAGGCCGGATACGGCCCGTCGTCGCGGTACAGGCCCGCGAGGTCGTACTGCCGGCGCCGCACCAGGAAGTAGTCCACGATCATGATCCCGGCGATCGGCCCGAGCAGGCTCGAGTAGCCGATCAGCCAGTTGGAGTACAGGCTCTCGACGCTGACGTCGGACACGAGCCAGCCCATCTTCTTGAGCAGCTCCCAGCCCATCAGCAGGACGCCGATCGCGCCGGTGATCAGCACGCCGCGGGTCTGGTTGATGCGCCGCGGCGCCAGGTTCTGGAAATCGTTGGTCGGCGAGACGATGTTCGCGGCGGTGTTGGTCGAGATCGTCGCCAGGATGATCACCAGCATCGATACGGCGACCCAGAACGGGCTGTCGATGCGCCCGATCAGGTTGATCGGGTCGGACACCGTCTCGCCGACGAGACCCGCCGACGCCGCCGTCATCAGCACGCCGAGCCCGGCGAACAGGAACATCGTCAGCGGCAGGCCGATCACCTGGCCGACGATCTGGCTCTTCTGCGAGTCGGCGTAGCGGCTGAAGTCCGGGATGTTGAGCGACAGCGTCGCCCAGAACCCGACCATCGCCGTGAGCCCGCCGAGGAAATATTTCAGGAACGGCGCATCCGGCGGCCGGCTCGGCGGCTGCGCGAACAGTTCCGTCACCGACGCCTGCGGCCAGGCCCAGACGATGAGCCCGGCGCCGACCGCGAGCAGCATCGGCGCCGCGAAAGTCTCGAGGTGCTTGATCGACTCGGCGCCGCGGATCACGACCCACAGGTTCGCGACCCAGAAGATGAAGAACCCGGCGACCTCGCCCCTGCCGCCGAGCGCCGCCCAGGGCTCGAACAGCGCCGACAGCAGCAGGTGCACGGCGATGCCGCCGAACATCGTCTGGATGCCGAACCAGCCGCAGGCGACCAGCGCGCGGATCAGCGCCGGCACGTTCGAGCCGACGATGCCGAAGGACGAGCGCAGCACGACCGGGAACGGGATGCCGTACTTGGTGCCGGGGAACGCATTCAGCGTCAGCGGAATCAGGATCACGACGTTGGCGAGCAGGATGGTCCACAGCGCCTCGCCGACCGACAGGCCGAAGTACGCGGTCAGGACGCCGCCCAGCGTGTAGGTCGGCACGCAGATGGACATGCCGACCCAGAGCGCGGCGATGTGCCAGTGCGTCCAGGTGCGCTGCGAGGCACGCGTCGGCGCGATGTCGGCGTTGAAGCGCGGGCTCTGCGTGACGTCGGTGCCGAGGTCGAGCTCGCGGAAGCCGCCGACCGCGATCTCCCGGCTCACCGTCCGGAGCGGATCCATGGCCTCAGACCAGCGGCCCGTAGGTCTCCGGCCGGCGGTCGCGGAAGAACTGCCAGGTGTTGCGGACCTCGCGGACCATGTCGAGATCGATCGTGTGGACCAGCAGCTCGTCCTTGTCGTAGCTCGCCTGCGCCTCGATCTTGCCGCGCGGATTGACGATGTAGCTCGAGCCGTAGAACTCGCCCATCTTCGCGGCCCAGGGCTCTTCCTTGCCGATGCGGTTGATCGCGCCGATGAAGACGCCGTTGGCCGCCGCCGACGCGGGCTGCTCCAGTTCCCACAGGTACTTGCTGAGGCCGGCGACCGTCGCCGACGGGTTGACGATGTACTCGGCGCCGCCGAGCGCCAGCGCGCGCCAGCCCTCCGGGAAGTGGCGGTCGTAGCAGATGTAGACGCCCAGCTTCACGTAGGCGGTCTCGAACACCGGGTAGCCGAGGTCGCCCGGCTTGAAGAAAAATTTCTCGTAGAAGCCCGGGTCCACCTGCGGGATGTGGTTCTTGCGGTACTTGCCGAGGAAGGCGCCGTCGGCGTCGATGACGCCGGCGGTGTTGTAGTACACGCCCGGCATCGCCTCCTCGTACAGCGGCACGACGATCACCATGCGGTGCTTCTTCGCGAACTGCTGCATGAGCCGCGTCGTGTGGCCGTCCGGGATGCGCTCCGCCGCCGCGTACCACTTGCGATCCTGCCCCGGGCAGAAATACGGCTGCGTGAACACTTCCTGGAAGCAGAGCACCTGCACGCCCTTGGCGGCGGCCTGCTCGATGTACGGGACGTGCGCCTCGATCATGAGGTCGCGGATGCGGTCGGGCGCCATCGATGTGTCGCCCTTCAGGCCCATCTGGATCAGGCCGCAGGTCAGCTTGCTCATGCGCAACTCCCGGCTCGGCTCGCGCCCTGCCGGGAGTCTAAATCAACGGGAGTTGTGGCGTCAGCCCGTGGCGCGGCGCGGGGACTGGTAGCGGGCGTTGATCCAGAAATCCGCGCGCAGGTCGCAGGGCTCGCGGGTCTGCGCGGCCGCGGCGCGCGTGCCATTGCAGTGCAGCCTGCCCTCGCCGTGCGTCTGCGACTTGCGCAGCATCGGCTGCGCGACGGCTTTCAGGTCGAAGCTGCCGTCGCAATCGCCGTACGGGCAGGCGAATTCGAAGAATGCGGGCGCCGACGGATAGAGATCGTGGATCTGGTCAGCCGGCGACGGCTCGGTCCCGGCCGAGAATTGCAGCAGCACGCGGACCTGCTCGACGCTCGCATTCGACTTGGCGAGCGTGCCCGCCGCCGCGCGCCGGCGCAGGGACTGCTCGCGCTTCTTGTCGAGCAACGATCGGGTCGTGCGGGAAACGATTCGCATCGGCGTACCCTCGGTCGGATTGCAGCTGTCAGTGGCCCGGCCGTTGCCGGCCGGGCCCGTCGATCACCAGCGGTTGCCGCCGCCGCCTGCGCGGTTGCCGCCGCCGCTGCGCTCGCGCGCCTGGGCTTCGTTGACCTTCAGGTCACGGCCTTCGAAGTTCTTGCCGTTCAGCGCCTGCATCGCCTTGGCGGCATCGGCATCCGGCATCTCGATGAAGCCGAACCCGCGCGGACGTCCCGTCTCGCGGTCATTGATCAGGGCGAGCGAATCGATCGTGCCGTGCGGTGCGAACAGCGCGCGGACGGACTCTTCGGTCGCGGAGAAAGGCAGGTTTCCGACAAATAGCTTGGTCACTTGGAATTACTCTTTAGGAATGGGATGACGGCGGGTGGATATCCGCCCGCTGGTGCGGCAATGCTTCGATGGTGGCTGAACCTGGTCGGAGAGCGCGCCGGAGCGGCAGAACGGGCCAAGCAAGTCAGAACGAGGGATTACCAGACCGGCGCATTATAGCCGAATCCGGCCTCCTCCGCAGCATTCCGGTGGCAGCCGCGGGCCGTGCAACAATGGCCGCGCTTGACCACGATTTTCGACGCGGACGTGCTGATCCTGGACGGCGGCCTGGCCACCGAGCTGGAACGGCGCGGTCACGACGTCTCCGGCCGGTTGTGGTCGGCGGAGCTGCTGCGCAGCGCGCCCGAGGCGATCGAGCAGCTTCATTATGACTACTTCGAAGCCGGCGCCTGCTGCGCAACCACGGCGAGCTACCAGGCGAGTTACGAGGGTTTCGCCGCGATCGGCATCGGCGCGGACGAAACCACGGCGCTGCTGCGCCGCTCGGTTGCGCTGGCCTGCGCCGCCCGCGACCGCTATCGCGCGGATCACCCGGCGGACGCGCGCAGACTGCACGTGGCCGCATCGGTCGGGCCCTTCGGCGCCATCTCGCACGATGGCGCGGAGTACCGCGGCGACTACGGCCTGACGGTCCGGCAGCTGGTCGAGTTCCACGCCCCGCGATTCGGCGTCCTTGCCGCCGCCGGCGCGGACCTGCTGGCCTGCGAAACCGTTCCGGCACTCGACGAAGCGCGCGCGCTCGCCGCGCTGCTGGCGGATCATCCGGCGACGCCCGCGTGGATCAGCTTCACGTCGCCGGACGGCATCCACACCTCGCACGGCGAACCGCTGATCGACTGCGCCCGCCTGCTCGACGGCGTGCCGAACGTCATCGCCGTCGGCGTGAACTGCGTCCGGCCGCAGATCGTCGCCACGGCCATTCGCTCGCTCGGGACCGGCACCGCCAAGCCGATCGTCGTCTACCCGAACTCGGGCGAAGTCTGGGATGGCCGGACCCGCGACTGGCAGGGCCGCAGTTCGGGCGCCGGCCCGGCCGCCCTCGCCTCGCAATGGGTCGCCGCCGGCGCCCGGCTCGTCGGCGGCTGCTGCCGCGTCGGCCCGGCGGAAATCGCGGACCTCGCCCGGGCATTGGCCCGGCTCGGTTAGACTTCGCAGCCGTTCATGATCATCTCGCACCGCTACCGATTCATCTTCGTCAAGACGCGCAAGACCGCGGGCACCAGCATCGAGCTCGCCTTGTCGCGCTTCTGCGGCCCGGACGACATCATCACGGCCCAGGATTCCGAGGACGCGCGCAACCCGGTGAACGAGGCGCTGCTGCAGGACGAAAAGCTGCGGCTCGAGCAGGGCTATCCGCCACCGCAGCATCATTACGTGCCGCTCTTGCGCTACAGCGGGCGCCAGTGGCGGCGATTGCTGATCAAGGGCATCCGCGCGCGGCACAAGAAGCACGCATCCGCGGCATCGATCGCGGCCAGGTGGCCGGCCGAGTGGAACTCGTATTTCAGGTTCTGCGTCGAGCGCAATCCCTGGGACAAGGCCGTGTCGCTCTATTACTGGTTCACCGGCGGACGCCGCTACGAGGCAGGCCCCCTGCACGAAGTGCTCGCGTCGGACGAGGAGCGCGTTTCGAACTGGCACCTGTATGCCATGGACGACCGGCCGGCGGTGGACCACGTCGTGCGCTACGAAGACCTCGACGAGGAACTCGACCGCATCGCCGGGCGCCTCGGATTGCCCGGCAGGATCGAGCTGCCGCGCGCCAAGGGGGACTTCCGGCAGGACCGGCGCAGCTATCGCGAAGTCCTCGATCAGGACGCGAAGGCGCTGATAGACCGGCTCTGCGCCCGCGAAATCGAGTACTTCGGCTACCGGTACTGACGCCGGGTGGCGCCATCCCTGCCCCGGCGATAGACTCGCGGCACAGGCGCATGAAAACCTCGGGAATCCTGCTGGCGGCGGTCATGGCGCTGGGCGCAGCCTCGGCGTACGCCGGCCTGATTGCCAACGAGCCGGCGACGGCGAGCCCGGCCGATGCGAAGCCCGAGGCGACTGCGGAAACGACGGCGAAGAGCGACGATCAGGAACTGAAGCTGCCGCCGGGCTTCAAGAAGGTCCAGCGCGGCAAGTACACGCTCTACTGCAAGAAAGAAACGCCGATCGGCACGCGCTTCAAGACGGAAAAGTGCCTCGACGAGGACGGGATGCGCAATTACATCCTGGCGCTGGAGGAGACCAAGGGCGACGTCGACCGGATGCGGTCGACCTGCTCCAACGTCTGCGTCTGCGGCGGGGACTGCTGACCGGACCGGTCAGGACGACTTCGAGAACGCGAGGACCTTCGTTGACGAGGCGCCGCCATCCGCCGCGGCCGCCGGATCGTCGCCGACGCGCACCAGCTTGCCGTCCACCGTGGCGCCGCAGTCGAGCTTCATCGTCCGGTAGCTGATGTTGCCGGTCACGCGCGCGCCGGCCTGCAACTCGAGGAAATGCCCGACTTCGAGGTCGCCCTCGATGCGGCCGTTGATGACGGCGTCGTGCACCTTGACGGTGCCGACGATGACGCCCTTTTCGCTCAGCACCAGCAGGCCCCGGTCGTCGGGCTTGCCGACGACGTTGCCCTCGACCCGGCCGTCGATCCTGAGCCCGCCGGCGAACGTCACGTCGCCGCGGACGCTGGTGTCGTGCGCGAGCAGTCCCGCCAGCCGGCTGGCGTCGATGGCCATCGTGTTTTTCCTGCGAAACATGGGTCAGTCCTCGGACTTCGGCGTGATGTTACTCGGGGATCCTGGCGCGCGCCCCGCGCGCCTTCAGGAACTCCACCTGTCCTTTCAGTTCTTCCACCTGCGTGTTGAGGTCGGCAGCGTGCCGCTCGAGCTCGTAACGCTTGGCGCTCTCGACGGCCAGCTCCGTGCGCAGCCGCTGCGACTCGGCGATGAGCGAGTCGCGCTGCGCACGCAGCGCCGCGAGGTCGCTCGCCTTCGCGAACAGGTCGCCCGCAAAGCCGTGGCCGGCGCCGACGATCAGCACCGCGACCAGCGCGCCGATGGCGATCTGCCGCCGGCGGCGGTCCTGGTGCGGCGCCGTGGGCCTGAAGTCCGCGTGTGTCAGCCAGGCGGTGTCGATGAAGCGGTTCATCGCTCGGCGGGCGTCAGGGGTTCTCGCCTGCGAGGTACAGGTCCGGGTGGATCTGCCGCCCGTCGCGCAGGATCTCGAAGTGCAGGTGCGGGCCGGTGGAGCGGCCGGTCGAGCCGACGGTCGCGACGGCCTGGCCGGGCAGCACGATGTCGCCGACCTTCACCAGCGTCCGGTACACATGGCCATAGCGGGTCACGAGACCGTCGCCGTGGTCGATCTCGATCGTGCGGCCATACGCGCCATACGGGCCCGCGCGGCGCACTCGCCCGCCGGCGCTCGCCAGCACGGCGGTGCCGTGCGGCGCGGTGTAATCGAAACCGGCATGCCTTGCGGGCCGGCGCGTGAATGGGTCGATGCGCGGGCCGAATCCGGATGACACGGCCACGCCCGGGATCGGCGAGCGACTCGGGAACGCCATCCCGTCGAGGTCGCGCCGCGCGACCGTCGAGGCGACTGCGTCAAGGCGCGCCTCGATCTCGTCCAGGCCGAGGTTGAGTTGGAACAGGGTCGCGCCGCCCTGGAATCCCTCGTCCATGCGAGTCGAGATCAGCGGGCCGCCCGCCGGGGCGCCGGCATCGGCACTCCGCGAACGGGCCGCGGCCGAGGGTCGCGCGGCGCCGATGCGGGTCGCCAGGCGGTCGGAGACGGCCTCCAGCCGCATGACGCGCCCGGACAGGCTGCCGATCTCGCGGATCAGTGCCTGGCCGCCGGGGCGGTTGGCATCCAGGTAAGCCAGGCCGCCTTCGCCGCGGCCGCCGGCCGCGTGGCCGGCCTGGTAACCGAGGGCGAATCCGCCGAGTATTCCGGCCAGCGCCAGCACGCCCGCGACGGCGGCCAAGGGGCGCATCGCCAGCGTGCGCGGCTTGGAACTCGCCAGGTTGGCAGCGGAAACGATTACGAACGCCATGGTCCCGACCTCGCGGTTGGCGACAGAATGTTGGCAGGCCATGGCCGGTCACAATGTGACGGAGGCCGCAGTGTGCGGACCGGCGGGACGGATTTGACGGAATTCGTGGCCTGGGGCGGCCCGGGGCGGCGATGAGACAGTGCCGGTAGACGCTGTAACCTAGGGCCATGGCGCGACCTTCGGTCAAATCCGGCGCGGCGTGTTTCCTGTTGCTGCTCGCGACCGTGCGCGCGGAAAGCCAGCTGATCGTGACACCGTTCGACTCCCAGGGCAGGAACGTGATCACCGGCAACTCCGGGCTGATGGCGGCTGCCGACGGCAAGGTCCTCATGCGCCTGTCGGGAATTTCCGACGAGGAACCGGCGCGCATCTGGTCATCACTCTATGTGCTCGATTCCCGCGGCATGGTCCTGCAACGAATCGACTTCCCGCAGACCGAATCGACAGCGGTCACTCCTTACCGCAACGGATTCGTCGCCCGTCACTACTACACGAGTCCGCAATGTAATCCACCGTGCGGACGCTACATTCCCGGCCGTTCGGAACTCGTTTACCACGATCTCAGCCACGCCACAGCCGAACCGGTCGTGCTGGACCGGCGGGAAGGGGCAATCGAAATCGTGGGTGGGCTCGATCGTGACGAGCTCTACGTCATCGATGTCGAATCTGAGGCGGACCAGCGGTCCCGCATCACCCGGTTCGATGCGGAGTTTCAGCCGGTGTGGAGCCGGTCCTTCCGACTGCTTGACTGGGGCTCCGTAACGGCAACAGACGACGGCGTAGTGCTCGAACAGCAGTATTACCAGCCGGTCACCCGGTTCGTTCTTCGCGCGATCGGGCGTGACGGCGCCGAACGATGGAATACCGTGGTTCCCGAGCGAATCACCGGCGACGTCAAATACGTGCCACCCGGCTTCATCGTGGCGGCGGCGACCGCTCGCCTTTCTCCTTACCGTTTCGATGCAACTACCGGCCAGATGCTGCCGGGCGTCGAATTCCCACCAGCCAACTTTGCCGCACCCACGGAAGACGGCCTGCTGCTTGTCGGGCCGATGCTCGGACAGAGCTACGCCGCGATGATGAATGCAGACGGTTCATTCGCGTGGCGTCGACGATTCACACAGGACCCCGTATTGCGGACGTTCGAGAGCGGGATCATGACGAATGACGGAAGGCTGCTGCTGGTTGCGAAAGGCGAATTCCCGTCGCAATACTCCTTGGTGTCAGTTGAGCGTGATGCTGCTTCGCTCGAGCTGGGTCGCTCGGCGTGCCTGAGCGATGCTTCGCCGCATGCGACAGAATACGATCAGCGGCTGCAACGACACGGAATCTACGTCGTTTCCCCTAACGCCCCGGCGGACGACTCGCCGCGGCGCCAAACTGAGCGCGGGCCCGACGGCTGCCCGCTGGTCACCGAGTCACAGTACGTCGAATTCATGAAGGAGCTTTCGCTGGCGCTTCCTTCGCCCAGCAGCCGCATGCGGGCGCCGGCTATTGCCATTCGCCTGCTGAAATCCGGAGAGTTGCCTCGCCTTGTCAGCTATGGACTCGGGATCGGCGGCTGGTCAGGACATGGCATGCACGCGGAGTTTGCGGTGCCACATGACCAAGGTCAGGAATTCAGCCGGCTCTTGCTGAATGTCCTCAGGCCACATGAAGCCCGCATCATCGCCTTGCGCGAGCAGTTCGTTCGGCGGACCAACGTCTACTACGGGGCACGAATCGATGAGACGCTGCATATCCAGCAGGCACTGGCGGATCTCGAAGCCGCCGCTGCGACGCTGAACGAGCGGTTCGACACAATGACCCCGGAGCAGATTGGCTACGTTCGCGGAACGCAACCTACAGAGTGCGTAGGCGCGGTTCTGACCCCGAGCGCGTTCGGGACCGGCCATGACGACGATCCCTATGGCGCAAGGCCCCTGTCGGACGCCGTCGATACGCTGCTGCACATCGCAGCCATGCGCCGCAAGTCATTTGCGGCAGGTGACAGGTGCACCATCGGCTGAGCAAATGCAGCGGCGATGTCGGACAGTTCGTACCTTGAGGATCAGGATTCGCGGCTGATAGAACCGGTGGTCGCCGGCTGAATTGATCCACGGAATCGCCGATTTTCTGTAGGATCGCGTCCATGAAACTGCGCGGCGAGATGGTCCAGGCCACGATCAAGCGCTTCCTGCGGCGCATCGTGACGCTGCGCCTGCTCGTCCAGGTCCTGATCCTGGTGCTGTCGATCCTGCTCGCGTTCGCCATCGATGCGTGGTGGGACGCGCGCCAGGAGCGCAACCGCGAACGGGACCTGCTGGTGGAGTTGCAGGACGATTTCCACGCGAACCGCCCGGGCCTCGAAAGCCGCGTGACCCTTGCGCGCAGGATGGCCGAGGGAACGGGCGGGCTGCTCGACCTCCTCGGCTCCCACGTCAAGCCGGACGTCGTCGCGGTGCCGCATGCCTTGATCTTCGCGACGCTCGGGGGCCCGACCTATGAACCCGCCACGAACGCCCTCGACGCCGCGGTCGCGAGCGGCGCCATCGCCCTGCTCACGAACGCCGAACTGCGGTCCGAGCTCGCCACCTGGCGCCGGCTGCTGAACGATGCCAACGAGGACGAGATCGAGGTCCGCAGAATCACCAACGAGCAGATCGTGCCCCTGCTGTCGCAGTCGCTGAATCTGCGGCCCTACTTCGAGGGGCTGCTCGCCTGGTCCGGGGGCGACGCCCATTTTTCGGGCCGCAGGGTCGAGACGGAGATGAGCAGCGTCGCAAACGAGCAGGCGCAGGTCGCGGCATCGATGGAACTCACCGGCGCACTGGCGATGCGCAAGTTCTATGCCGAGTTCTCGGCGGCCGACCTGCAGGACCTGCTCGAATCGCTGGACCGTTCCGTCGTGCTGATCGAGAAGCAGCTCGAGCGGTAGCGCGTCGCGCGGATTCTCAATCCGCCGACCCGGCAACCGGATTGCCTGACCGACGCTCGTAGGCGTCGCTGTATCTGATGATCTTCCTCGTACTCAGCGAGTCGCCATTGCGGAACTCCTCGCCTCGCGCGGTCACTTCGATCATCGCCTGGCCAATCTGCGTCGCCTTCACGGCCGCACCCACGGGTGCGAAAAACCAGTACAAAAGATCCTGGCCGAGGTGCGCCTCCTCCGCCGTGGGACCGATGTAGTCGGGCCGGTAGAAGATGACGCGCAGTTTCGAGTCCTCGGCGAGAGCCAACAGCGTCTTCTCGGCACGCACTTTCTCGCGCGCCCACATCATCTTCGAGTCCTCGGAGATGTCGCTGGAGCTGATGTAGTGAAAGCAGATGTCAGGCTTGTCGTTGACGCGCAGCCATTCGCCGACGAAGCGTGCCGGGAAGTCCACGTGGATCAGGCCGTAAGTCTGCTCGTCGACGCCCACCGAGCTTGTGCCGATCGCCCAGAAGACTGCATCCGCCTCCGCGATCTGCGGGTGCACGGCCGAGTAGTCCAGATAATCGGCGTGCAAGGTCATCTGCACCTTGCCAGTCGCGACACCCTCCTCGATGCGCGGCGTTGCGCGACGAGTCACGACATGAATCTTCCGGATGCCGGGCGACGCCAGTGCCGCCTTGAGGATGCCGTCCCCGGCCGTCCCGCTGGCGCCGAATATCGCGATGGTCGCGTGCCTGGCCAGCGGCGCTTCCGCCGGCTCGACCGCATCCTTCGTCAGCGCCAGCGAAATCGCGGCGGCGACGTAAAGGAGTGCGAAGAGCAGCAGCGGCGCCAGCAGGAGCGTCCGCAGTCGCGGGAGTTTCATGCGGTCAATACTAGCAATCGACTCGCGGAAGGGGCGCAAGCTTCGACGGTGTTACCCCGGTGATCGGAACGGACCGGATTGAGAGGGTGCCCAGGGGCGGAATCGAAACGCCGACACGCGGATTCTTGTCCGTAATCAGCTAGACTGCGCGCCCGGCACTCGCCGGCCAACCCTTTCCCTCGCCGCCCGGGGCTCCATGCTCTCCACGACCAATCTATCGATCCAGTTCGATGCGAAACCCCTGTTCGAGAACGTCTCGGTCAAGTTCGTGGACGGCAACCGCTACGGCCTCATCGGGGCGAATGGCAGCGGCAAGACCACGCTCATGAAGGTCCTGGGCGGCGAACTGGAGCCGAGTTCGGGCGACGTGGTGCTGCAGTCCGGGCTGCGCATGGGCAAGCTCAGCCAGAACCAGTTCGGTTACGAGGACCAGCGCGTCCTCGACGTCGTGTTGCAGGGACACGTCGAACTCTGGCGCACGATTCACGAGCGCGACCGCATCTATGCCGACCCGAACGCGACCGACCATGACTACCTCAGGGCCGCAGAGCTGGAGGCAAAGGTCGCCGAGTACGACGGCTACACGGCCGAAGCCCGCGCGGGAGCCACCCTGATCGACGCGGGCATCGACGAGTCGAAGCACGATCTTCTGATGCGCGAAGTGCCCCCCGGCCTCAAATTGCGCGTCCTGCTCGCACAGGCGCTGTATTCGCGCCCCGATGTGCTGCTGCTCGACGAGCCGACGAACAATCTCGACATCCACTCGATCGGCTGGCTCGAAAAAGCGCTCAACTCGCACGATGCGACGATGATCATCATCAGCCACGACCGGCACTTCCTCAACCAGGTGTGCACGCACATCGCGGACCTCGACTACCAGCAGCTCAAGGTGTACCCGGGCAACTACGACGACTTCATGCTCGCCTCGGTGCAGGCCCGCCAGCGTGTGGAGTCTGCCAATGCCAGGGCCAAGGCGCAGATCTCGGACCTGCAGGAGTTCGTTCGGCGCTTCTCCGCGAATGCGTCGAAAGCACGACAGGCCACGTCGCGAAAGCGGCAGATCGAAAAGATCAAGATCGAGGAGATCCGCCCTTCGTCGCGTCAGAACCCGTACATCCGCTTCGAGCAGGCCCGCAGGCTCCACCGCTCGGCCGTCACCGTCGAAGGCCTGACGTTTCGCTATCCCGGGACCAGCACCGACGTCTTCACGAACCTCAGTTTCACGATCCTGGCAGAGCAGCGGGTGGCGATCATCGGCCCGAACGGCATCGGCAAGACGACGTTGATGCGATGTCTCGCAGGCGAGCTGAAGCCGACCGCCGGCCGCATCACCTGGGTCGAGAATGCCCAGACCGGCTACATGCCCCAGGATCCGCAGGGGGAGTTCGAAACCAGGGCCGATCTCTTCGCATGGATGTCCACGTGGACCGGCAAGGCGGACGACGACCAGATCGTGCGCGCGACTCTCGGCCGGCTCCTGTTTTCGGGAGACGAGGCGAAGAAGTCCGTCAAGGTGCTCTCCGGCGGCGAGAAAGGACGCATGATCTACGGCAAGCTCATGCTGACACGACCGAACGTGATGCTCCTGGATGAGCCGACGAACCACATGGACATGGAGACCATCGAGTCGCTCCAGATCGGCCTCGAGAAGTATCCGGGCACGCTGGTCTTCGTCTCACATGATCGTGAGTTCGTGGGTGCCCTCGCCACCCGCATGATCGAACTGAAGTCTGACGGCAGCTTCGCCGACTTCACCGGCAGCTACGACGAGTACCTGGAGAGTCAGCGCCTCGAATTCTGAAGCAGACTCTGCTCCCGGCTGGAAACGAACCCGTACCGAACCTCAAAGGTTGGTCTTTGAAAATATCTGCTCGGCTGGCGACTGAGAATGGAGTACGACGCTAACGAAGTGCCGCAATGGACAAACCTTCGTATGTTAGCTTTCTCACGGGCCGACTTGGATGCACTTACGAACCAGCTATGCGGCGCGGCAGTTCGCGCAGCGCGCCACTCTTCGGGCAGGACGCCGTTCTCGTCGGTCTGATTGTACTGATCCGCAACCTCGTCGGTTGACGCGGCTACGCGAGTGCGCCGGCCATCGCGCCCACGTCGGCGAGCGCGGCCTCGACCTTTGGCGTCCAGGCGATGCCGTAATTCAGGCGGATGCAGTTCTCGAAGTGGCGCTGCGGGGAGAAGATCGGCCCCGGCGCGATGCTGATCCTCTTGCGGCTGGCGAGCCTGAACAGCTCCAGCGCTTTTACCTTCCTCGGCAACTGCACCCACAGGAAATAGCCGCCCTCGGGACGGGTTACCTGCGTGTCGGCGGGAAAGTGGCGCGCGATGGCCTGCAGCATGCGCGCCTGCTGGCCCTCCAGCGCGAGGCGCAGCTTGCGCAGATGATGATTGAAGCCGGCGTGCTTGAGGAATTCCGCGATTGCCGCCTGCGCCGGGACGCTGGTCGCGATGGTGGTCATCAGCTTGGCGCGCTCGACGGACTTGGTGTGACGGCCGGGCGCCGCCCAGCCGACGCGGTAGCCGGGCGCGAGGCACTTCGAGAACGAGGAACAGTGCATCACGCCGCCCGTACGGTCGTAGCTCTTGGCCGGCCGGGGTCGGGCCTTGCCGAAGTAAAGTTCGCCGTAGACGTCGTCCTCGATCAGCGGCACGCCCCGTTGTTCCAGCAGTTGAACCAACGCGTGCTTCCTGTCGTCTGGCATCAGGCAGCCGAGCGGGTTCTCGAAGTTGGTCATCAGCCAGCACGCCTTGACCGGGTGGCGATCGAGCGCCTCGGCGAGCGCGGAAACGTTCAACCCGTCGCGCGGATCGGTCGGGATTTCCACCACCTTGAGGCCCAGGCGCTCGATCGCCTCGAGCACCACGTAGAAGGTGGGGCACTCGATCGCCACCACGTCACCGGGCTTCGTCACCGCCTGCAGGCACAGGTTGAGCCCCTCCAGCGCGCCAGTGGTGATTACGATCTCGGCCGGATCCACGCTGCAGCCGCTTTCGAGGTAGCGGCGCGCGATCTGGCGCCGAAGTTCCGAGTTGCCTGGCGGCAACTGCTCGTAGATTGACCGCGGATCCAGCTTGAGGGTCGCCGCGTGCAGCGCACGCGCCAGCTTGCGGAGCGGAAAGAACTCCGGCGACGGGAAAGCCGAGCCCAGCGGCACGATGTCATGGTGCTTCACCGCTTCAAGCAGCTCGAATACGAGACTCCTGACGTCGACTGTGGTGGTCCTCGTCGCTGGCAGCGAGGCGGCGGGCGCCTGCAGCGGCCGACCGCCGAGGTGCGCGCTGACGTAATGCCCCGAGCGCGGGCGAGTGTGGATTTCGCCGCGGTCCTCCATCACGCGGTAGGCCTGCTGTACGGTTGCCGGACTGACGCGCTGCGCGCGGCTCACGCTGCGCACCGAGGGCATCCGGTCCCCGGGCCTCAGCACACCGGATCGGATCCGCGAGGACAGATCCTCGGCCAGCCGGCGGTAGCGGCTCATGGCGCATAGTCCGCCCAAACTGTGCCGGCAGCAAGCGGCGGCAACTGATCCGGCACCCAGCGCTGCAAGCTGTGCCTTCTCCTTCGGCAGCGCGGCCCAACCTCGCGGGAGCCAGGAGGCAAATCATGGGCGAGCAACCGAAATTGAAGGCGGAACGGCAGCTAGCGGCCCTGCGCGAGCGGGTCAGAGGCATCGCCGCGACCCTGCCCGACGTGGTCTGGTCGGTGGAGATTCCATCGCACGAAGTCCTGTACATCAGCCCGGCGGCGCAAGCGGTGTTCGGCAAGCCGGACGAAGCATTCAGCCACGGCTTCGGCGAATGGAGCAGCCTGATCCATCCCGAAGACCGCGACCGCGTGCTGGCCGTCTGGGAGGCGGCGACTCGCGGCGCCCCATTCGAGGCCGTGTACCGCATCGTCACGCCGCAGGACGCGGTGCGCTGGATCGAGACCCGCGGGCGCTCGGCACTCGGTGCGGACGGCCGCGTTATACGCATCGACGGCATGGCACGCGACATCACCGAGCGGCGGGAGCAGGAGCAACGGCTTGCGCAACTGAGCGACGAGCTTGAATACCTGGCCCACTACGACGAGCTTACCGGGCTGCCCAACCGCGCCCTGTTCCACGAGCGGCTGGCGCAGGTCCTGCGGGACGTGCAGCGGAGTCAGAAAAGTACGGCCGTCGTGGTGGGCAATATCAAGCGATTCCGGCAGGTGAACGAGACGTTCGGACGCGAAGCCGGGGACGCGCTGCTGCGCGAGTTCGCACAGCGCGTGCGGGCATCCTGTCCGGAGCGCGAGAACGCGGCGCGGATCGCGGGTGACTCCTTCGCTTTCATCCTCGACGCGACGGGGGAGCCCGCAGAGATCGCCGCGCGGGTCGACGCCTGCCTGCAAAAGATCCTGGGCCAACCGTTCGCCATCGGCGGCAAGGAAGTCCGGATCGCAATGACCACGGGTGTCGCGGTATGCCCGCCGGACGGTCCGGACGCGGATACCCTGTTCCGCCACGCCGAAGACGCCAAGAAAAAGGCCAGGGTCACAGGCGACCGGATGCTGTTCTACCAGCCGGAGATGAATGCCCGCGTCGCCGAGACCTTGCTGCTCGAATCGCGGCTGCATCGTGCGCTCGAGAACGGGGAATTCGAACTGCACTATCAGCCCAAGGTCGCAGCCGCCACCGGAGCGGTCACCGGGCTGGAGGCACTGATCCGCTGGCGCGATCCCGAGGGCGCCCTGGTGCCGCCGGCGAAATTCATCCCGCTGCTGGAAGAGACCGGCATGATCGTCGAGGTCGGCGCGTGGGTGATCCGCAAGGCGCTCATCGAGTCGCGCGACTGGCGCCTGATCAACGGCGGGCCGCTGCGAATCGCGGTCAACGTTTCGCCGGTCCAGCTCAAGCAGCCCGACTTCGTCGAAACGGTGCGACGCGCAATCAAGGGGCTCGGCAGCGCTGCGGCGCGGCTCGATCTCGAGATTACCGAAAGCATGGCCATGGACGGCGTCGAGGGCAGTGTCAGAAAATTGCGCGAGCTGCGCGCCATGGGGATCAACATCGCGGTCGACGACTTCGGCACCGGCTACTCGTCGCTCGCCTACCTGACCAGCCTGCCGATCAGCGCGCTGAAGATCGACCGTTCGTTCGTCGCGACAATGCTGAGCGATTCGCAGCACATGTCGCTCGTCTCAACGATCATCTCGCTCGGGCGCTCGCTCGACCTCGCGGTCATCGCCGAAGGCGTGGAAACCGAGGACCAGGCCAGGCTGCTGCGCCTGCTCAAGTGCGACCAGCTCCAGGGCTACCTCTACAGCAAGCCGTTGCCGGCCGCCGAGGTCGCAGCCGCGCTGGAGAAGCTCACTCTTCGGGCAGGGCATTGGCTGCCATCGAGCTGATATTGAGCTCGCGGAGCGCATTGAAACCATCCAAAGTGCACAGCTGATTTTGCCAACTAAATCTGAGCGGAATGCACTTTGAGATGGATGGTGGCCAGGGGCGGAATCGAACCACCGACACGCGGATTTTCAGTCCCTGACTGCATTCCGCAAAGCGTACAACATCAACCGATTAGCCGGGGCGCCCGTTGCAAGAATGCCCCACGATGCTGGACCGTGCAGGACCGATTTCCGCAAAACTCCCGCAGAGATGCCCTCGTATTGTTTACGTTCAGCTTGTTGCCGGATCGGCATTCGGTTGCTTGCCACTGAAAGCTAGGCGTCAACTGTTCCTTGCGATACCCCGTAATGCCTCTGCGCGAGCCACGCGCTCGATCGCAATCGCGTAGGCGGCGCCCCGCAACGAAGTTTCCTCGCGAATCGCGTGTCCCGCCACTTCCCGATATGCCCGTGTCAGATAGCGAGTCAGCCCGTTGCTCACGCGCTCCTCAGTCCAGCGCGCCTGCTGGAGGTTTTGGCTCCATTCGAAGTAGCTGGCGACGACGCCACCGGCATTCACCAAGAGATCCGGCAGCACGACGACTCCCATCGATTCGAGGATCTCGTCCGCCGCTGGCGTTGTAGGGAGATTTGCCGCCTCGAGGACGATTTCGGCCTTTACCCGCCTGGCATTGTCGCCACGCAAAACGCCTTCAAGTGCCGCCGGAATGAGCACGTCACAATTTAGCCCGAGCAAATCGTCATTGCTGATCGGATCCGTGCTCGGGAATCCGGTTACCGAACCAACCTTCGCCACGTGATCAATCAGCTCAGAGACTGGCAAGCCGCGCCCGTCACGGCTCTGGATGCCGCCGAAGACGTCCGAGACAGCGACGATATCGCAGCCCCGCTCACTCAAGAACTTGGCCGCACTCGAGCCGACGTTGCCGAAGCCTTGGATGGCGACCTTCAGATTCGCAAGGCGCCGTCCAATTGAATCACAATGTTCGGCCAGAATTAACGCGACACCTCGACCCGTCGCCAGGCTGCGGCCGCGCAATCCCCCGAGTTCCACAGGCTTTGCGGTCACACAAGCCGGCGCATAGCCCTGCTTCGAACTGAACTCGTCGAGTATCCAGGCCATGACTTCCGGATTCGTGCCGACATCAGGTGCCGGCACGTCGCGATAAGGTCCGAGGACGCGATGGATTCTCGCGACGTATCTGCGCGTCAGTCGCTCAAGTTCCGCCTTGGACAGCTTCGCGGGGTCGCAGCCGATACCGCCTTTGGCGCCGCCAAACGGCACGTCGACCAGCGCAGTCTTCCAGGTCATGACCTGCGCTAGTGCGCGGATTTTCTCCTCATCCACGACTGGGTGGAATCGGATACCACCCTTTGCAGGTCCGCGGGCGCTGTTGTGCTGCACGCGGTAGCCCGTGAAGACTTCCACGGAACCGTCATCCAGGTGCACCGGCAGCGCGACTTTCGTCTCTCGAAATGACGTCCTCAGAACAAGCCGCTTCTCTTCGGCCAGCTCGAGTTGGTCGGCAGCAAGGTCGAAGTTCCGCGTAACAATTGCCTCTGCAGTCGCGATTTCAGCGTTTTTCGAAATTGGATCTATGCGTTCGACTGGTTTTGTGGGTGCAATTGCGTACTGCAATTCCGGTACCCCTTAAATGCGACTCGTAACCCGGTGCCCGAAGTAGGCAACCCGATACAACTGTTTACCTCACCATATCATTTGAAACAATTGCAGAAATTCAACTGAACACCGTGGGAATATCGAAGTTATTCAACGCCCTGAAGAGCTTCGAGTGCAATTGTCGAATGGGCAAAAGCAGCACCTGCGCGCATTTCCACCGCGACCCAGATCGCTTCCATGATTTCCTCCGGCGTAGCGCCGCGACGCTGCGCTGCAAGTGTATGACCGCGAATGCAATGCGGGCACTGCGTCACGTGGGCAACGGCCACTGCGATGAGTTCCTTGGTATCGGCTGGCAGCGCTCCATCTGCGAATACGCGCCGGCCGAACTCCCTGAAGGCACTCTCTGTCTCCGGGGCAAATTTTCGGCGCAGTTGATTGAGCATTGCCGCTGAATTTTCGAGTCTGGCTACGTCCATTGTCAGTCTCCTGCCCAACCTGCAACTGAATTGACGACAAATCGGCGGTTCCGGACTGGCGCCTGGCAACTTTGTCAAGCGAGGGGGGCACCGACAAGTCGCTTAAGAGGACCAGCCGGAACCGCCTGTCAAACCTTGCCGATCTCAACCTCCTGGCCGTGTCCGTCCAAGGCACGCTCACCGTGTGCTGCAACGAGGTTGCGATTGGCGAACTCCCAGTCGACCAGGTGACCAAGGAAGGCCGCGACGTAGTCCAGTCGACGTTGCTGGTAATCCAGGTAATACGCGTGTTCCCAGAGATCGATCGTCAACAACGGCAGTTGCCGAGTCGTGAGCGGCGTTTCGGCATTCGAGGTTGACGTGATCCGTAGGCGATCGCCGTCGAGCACGAGCCAAGCCCAGCCGCTGCCGAACTGATCTCCGGCTACGCTGACAAATTCCTGCCCGAAGACACGTTGACTGCCGAAAGCCTCTTCGATCAGCTCGGCAATTCGCCCCCCCGCCTCGCCGCCACCGGTCGGGCGCATGCTCTTCCACAGGAACGCGTGGTTCCATGCCTGGGCAGCGGCGTTGAACAACGACTCATCTTGCAACTGCGAGCTCGTCTGTACGATCTGTTCGAGCGACGCCGATGCGAGTGGCGTGTGCTGCACCAGGCGCCGAGTTTTCTCCACGTATGCTGCGTGATGACGCCCGTGATGGAAGGCGAGCGTCCGTCGCGACACGTGCGGCTCGAGCGCATCGAGGGCATAGGGCAATTCAGGCAGCGAAACGCTCATGACACCTCCAGTTCGTGGCCCCGAGGTTGCGGCTCCGCGGTGCATTTGACAAGCGATTAGAACTAGCCACATATATCGAATCTATCGATGGATACCGAGCTTGCGAGGACGTTTCTGGCTGTGGTCGCGGGCGGCAGCTTTGTCGCAGCGGCTCAACGACTGCATGTCACGCAGTCCACCGTCAGTGTGCGCATCCAACGGCTCGAGGAGATTCTCGGCACGGAACTGTTCGTGCGAAACAAGGCAGGCACGACGCTGACGCCGGCCGGAAAACAGTTTCAACGGCACGCAGCGCTATTGACACGCACCGTCGAACAAGCGCGGCAGGAAATCGGCGTCGCAACCGGGTTCAGTGCGTCGCTGACGGTCGGCGGTCGCATCGGACTCTGGGAGGAATTGCTGTCTCGCTGGCTGCCTATTTTTGCAAAGCTGGCGCCGACGGTCGCAGTCCGGGCGCTGGTTGGATTCGAGGACGACCTGATGCCGGCCTTGATCGAAGGCCGCATCGACATCGGCGTCATGTACGCGCCGCATGCCCGGCCTGGGCTTCGAATTGAGCCGCTACTCGAGGAGCGACTCGTCATGGTTTCGACACGAGCCGATCCCACTCCGAAACCCGGTGACGACTACATCTACGTGGATTGGGGTCCGGAGTTTTTTGCGCAACACAGCCTGGCCTTTCCCAACTTTCCGGGCACTGCATTGACCGTCAATGTCGGCTGGCTCGGGTTGATGCAGATCCTGCGCTATGGCGGCAGCGGCTATTTTCCGGCGCGCCTGTTGGTCGAACACGAGGCTGCTGGTCGCGTGCATCGAGTGCCGCGTGCTCCGGAGTTTCGCCAGACCGCATATCTGTGCTATCCGGCGACTACGGATAGAGAAGTGCACAATCTGGCTATCGACACCATGCGACGCGTCGCGACCGAAGTGAGCTGAATCGTGCGAGGCTGAGACCATGACAAGCGATCCATTCGGTGCCGTTGCAAAACTCGCTAGCCAATCCGGAACGGCAAACTATGTGAGCCTGGCGAAGCTGGCATCGAGAGTCGGTGCGGATGTAGCGCGATTGCCGCACACCGTAAAGATCCTGCTGGAGAACATTGCGCGCAGGGCTGGGGGCCGTGACGTATCCGAAGCGGACGTCGTGTCGCTTGCCCGGTGGCCGGATGGTGCCGACGCCTCCATTGCATTCATGCCGGCACGCGTGCTGATGCAGGATTTCACCGGCGTCCCGGCTGTCGTCGACCTCGCGGCATTGCGCAGCGCCGTCGCCCGATCAGGCGCGGATCCCAAGCGGGTGAATCCCTTCATTCCGGTCGATCTGGTGATCGACCACTCGGTCCAGGTCGATCGATTCGGTACTGCCGGCGCTTACGCCGCAAATCTCGAATGGGAATACCGCCGGAACCGCGAACGCTACGCACTGCTCAACTGGGCACAGCAGGCATTCGAAGGCTTCCGGGTCGTGCCGCCCGGAATGGGAATCTGTCATCAAGTCAATCTCGAGCACCTTGGACAGGTTGTTTCATCGCGTAAAGGATGGGTCTTTCCGGACACCCTGGTCGGGACCGACTCGCACACGCCGATGATCAACGGGCTCGGGGTGCTGGGCTGGGGTGTCGGCGGTATCGAGGCAGAAGCGGCAATGCTCGGCCAGCCGATGTTTCTTCCGAAACCGATCGTGCTGGGTGTCAGGACTCGCGGCACGCTGCCGGTCGGAACGACTGCGACCGATCTCGTATTGACCTTGACCCAGATGCTGAGAGCCCACGGCGTGGTCGGCAAATTCGTCGAGTTCTTCGGTCCTGGACTGAGCGCGCTCGGCATTGCCGACCGCGCGACGTTGTCGAACATGTCGCCGGAGTTCGGCGCCACGTCGACGCTGTTCCCCGTCGACGAAAATACCCTCAATTATCTGCGGCTGACCGGCCGCGCCGCCCTGGTCGACCTGGTCGAACGGTACACCCGCGAACAGGGTCTGTTCAGGACCGACGAGGACCCGGAACCGAAATTCAACGAAGTCCTCGACCTGGACCTTGGCAGCGTCGAACCGAGCGTTGCCGGACCCAAGCGGCCGCAGGATCGCGTACCGCTGGCGGGAGTCCGGAAATCGTTCCAGGCCGCATTCGAAGGCGTCGAGTTTCCGGTGGAGAGCAAGATCATCGCGCGGCTGGTGAGCGAGGGCGGCAATTACGAATCGGAGGTCCCGCGGTCTCCGGCCGAACGCCTGGTTCAGCCGGATGCAGCCGCGTCCGTCGCAGACGGTTCAGTTGTCATCGCTGCCATCACCAGTTGCACGAACACGTCGAACCCATCGGTCATGATTGCCGCGGGCCTGCTGGCTCGGAACGCGATCAAGGCGGGCTTGAAGTGCCAGCCCTGGGTGAAGACATCCCTGGCCCCCGGCTCGCGCGTCGTGACGCAGTATCTCGACAAGGCGGGATTGACCCCGTATCTCGAGCAGCTCGGTTTCAATCTCGTGGGTTATGGATGCACGACCTGCATCGGCAATTCCGGTCCGCTGCCCGCAGAAATAGCCGAGGCCGTGACCGACAGGAAGCTCACGGTCGTCGCGGTTCTGTCAGGGAATCGGAATTTCGAGGGGCGCATTCATGGGCAGGTCAAGGCCAGTTACCTGGCGTCACCGCCCTTGTGCGTGGCGTATGCACTCGCCGGTACGATCCAGTGCGATCTGACCGTGGATCCGCTGGGAACCGGTGTGGACGGTCGCCCCGTGTATCTGAAGGACCTCTGGCCATCGGCCAAGGAAGTCGAGTCGCTGGTTGCATCCTCGGTATCGTCGGAACAGTTCGATCTTGAGTACGGGCGAATTTTCGCGGGGGACGACAAGTGGAAAAGCATGCCGGCGCCGACTGGCACGATGTTTGCCTGGGACGGCGATTCCACGTACGTGCGTGAACCACCATTTTTCATCGATTTCGCGAGCGAGCCGGCGCCGCCTGCCGATATTCAAAAGGCGCGGATTCTCGCATTGTTTGGCAACTCGATTACCACCGACCACATCTCGCCGGCAGGAGCCATTACCGCCGACTCCCCCGCCGGAAAATATCTCGTCGAGCGGTCGGTGCCGCCGGCGGAATTCAACAGTTTTGGGTCGCGGCGCGGCAATCACGAAGTCATGATGCGCGGGACGTTCGGCAATATTCGCCTGCGCAACCTGATGGTGCCCGGAATCGAGGGACCCCGGACGATCCATGTTCCCAGCAACGAGCAGTTGAGCATTTACGAGGCCGCGCTACGCTACCAGAAGGAGAACACGCCACTCGTGGTGATCGCCGGCAAGGAGTACGGCGCCGGAAGCTCACGCGACTGGGCGGCAAAAGGATCGGCGCTGCTCGGGGTCAAGGCGGTCATCGCCGAGACATACGAGCGCATTCACCGCAGCAACCTGGTCTGCATGGGAATTCTGCCCCTGCAATTCCCGGAGGGGGTTTCAGCGCAGACGCTGGGGCTGACCGGTCTTGAGACTTTGTCCATCTCGGGCATCGGTGCCGGCATCAAGCCGCAGCAGAAAGCCACGGTATCCGTGACTCGCCCGGACGGGACTGAAACGGCGTTTGAAACGACAGTGCGGGTCGATGCTCCCGCCGAGGTCGAATACTTTCGCCATGGCGGCATTCTGCAGATGGTGCTCCGTGAACTGCTGTGATCTGCGCGTGGCGCAGGTTGCCGGACGTTCGGGATGATGAGGCGTGATCCAGCCGGAACGTACATGCGGCTCAACTACCAGCACCTGTTGTACTTCTGGACGGTGGTTCGAGCGGGCAGCCTCACTCGGGCCTGCGAAGAGCTGAAACTCTCGGCGCCGACAGTCAGCACGCAGTTGAAACTGCTCGAACAGCGTCTTGGTGAACAACTGCTCATGAAATCGGGACGCATGCTGACTCCAACCGATACCGGACGCATGGTATTTAGGTACGCCGACGAGATTTTCGGCCTCGGTCGCGAGATGCTCGATACGCTGCAGGGCCGACCGACCGGACGGCCATTGCGGCTGGTGATCGGAATCGACGACATCCTGCCGAAGGAAATAGCGCATCTCCTGATCGAGCCCGCGCTGCAGTTGAAACTGCCGGTCCGAATCGTCTGTCGCGAGGCGGGCCTGAGCAGACTGGTCGCGGATCTCGCCTCGCACGACGTCGACGTGGTGCTGTCCGATGCGCCGGCGGCGCCAAGCCTCAATGTTCGCGCCTTCAACCATTCCCTGGGAGAGTGCGGCCTGGTTTGGATGGCGACAGCGGCCCTCGCAAAGTCGCACCGCGCGACGTTTCCCAAGTCGCTGGACCATGCGCCGGTCCTGCTGCCGACCGACGATACGGCGATCAGGCGATCGCTGGATCAGTGGTTCGAACAGATAGGGATACGACCCACCGTCGTCGGCGAGTTCGAGGACTATGCGCTGTTGCGGGAGTTCGGGCGGGAGGGTGCGGGACTCTTTCCTGTACCCATGGTCCTTGAAAGTCAGTTCGGTCGCCTATTCAGCGTGGTTCGCGTCGGCCGCGCGGGCAAGGCCCGAAACCATTTCTATGCGATATCCGTGGAACGCAGAATCAAGAATCCCGCGGTAATCGCCATCTGCGACGCGGCCAGACGAAAGCTTTTCGCTTGATTCGAACACCTGAAACACTTCGTTTCACTCTAATAAGCTGTCTGATTTTTTCGAATTGATCTAATCACGTCGGCGGGCTAAAACATCTTTGCGCTGGCAAGCCGATGTGCCAGCGCCATTCAAATGCATTTTCGCGAGACAGGCGCGCTCCGTACGGCGGAGTCCGCCAGGAGAACTCATATGGCTAATCGATCGATTTACGTCACCACCCAGGACATGAGGAGGTTGCGCCACGTCATTGGCTCTGCGAGCGATGCTTCTGACCTCGATCGACAGCAGCGCGAAATTCTCTCCAACGAACTCGATCGGGCCGTCGTCGTCGACGAAGACGATATTGCGCCGGACGTGATCAGGATGCGCACGCGTGTGCGCGTATTTGACTCCCAGTTGGGCAAGCGTGACGAGTACACGCTCGTCTATCCCTGGGAAGCGGATGTTCACCTGAACTTGATTTCCGTGCTTGCGCCGTTAGGCACGGCCTTGCTGGGTTACCGTGAAGGCGACCGTATCGAATGGCAGTTGCCCGGTGGTGTTCGCAATTTGCATGTCGAGCGGATCCACCGCCATGCGGAGTTTGCGCATCCCGTGATGCCAACCGCACCTGAAATATCGCGTTCGTCGATATGACGCACGAGAATTCATCGCTTGCGCAATACGTGCCTCGATTCCACATTGGGTCTCGGAGACATTGCAAGGAGACTCAAATGAATCGCAGACGCGTCGAGAAAGCAAAAGTCGCAACCGGCATGAATCCACTGTGGGTGATCGCGGTCGCAATGGCAGTCTTCTTCGTCGCTGCGACTGCAGTCGTGGCCCTGGGTTGATGTCGTGCCGTACAGCTCCCCACCCTGCTACGCGCACGAGCTGGATTCGCATTTCGCGATGATCACGGCACGCGATCTGTGTATCAAGCGAATCTACGACAAGCCTGCGAAATCGGATGGATTCAGGGTCCTGGTCGATCGCCTTTGGCCACGAGGCATCAGCAAGCGGCGGGCGATACTGGACGACTGGCAGCCTCATCTTGCGCCAAGCGCGGAACTGCGCAAATGGTTTGGGCATGATCCGCACCGCTGGAACGAGTTCCGTCAGCGCTATCGGACGGAGCTCGCGCAGATGCGCGTGCCAATCGGCGCGCTACGGGACCGCTCGCTCGATGAGCGCGTGACATTGCTGTATGCCGCGAAGGATCCGCTGCACAACCATGCTCTCGTTCTCAAGCAATTCATCGAGGCGGCGTAAAGCGAAAGCGGCAGACATGTCCGCCGCGAGCCATGCATTCGTCCAGCTCGACCTGGCTGCCAGTGAGCCCGGACAGCAGCGAGAGATCGAACTGACAAACTTCCGGGTTTTTCATCGCCAGTTCGTGGAAAACGCAGTTGTCTGCCTCGATGGTCGGCGCCCCGGCAATGTCCCTGCCGGTGCGGGCGTCATAACCAAGGTCATCCATCAGCGAAGACACCATGCTGACCTTATGCCGGCGGCTTCTATTCCCCGGCACATTCGGGCCGAGCTGGCCGACCACGGCGGATGCGATGCGTCCCAGGCGGGCTCGCAACCCTGCGACACCGTGCTCCTTGGCGATGGCTTCAATCAGGAGTTGTGCAAACCAGGAATAGCGCCGCGGAAATGCTTCCCTGCCCTCCTGCGTCAGCACGTACAGCCGCTGCGGCCGTCCACCCGAGGGCCGTTCCGTGCCGATCGTGACGAGGCCCTCGTGCGACAGCGCTGCCAGATGCTGGCGTACGGCCGTGCGAGTCACGCCGATCGCAGCGGCGAGTTCATCGATGCTCGCGCCTGACTTGTTGCGCAACAGGTGCCGCAAGAGCTTCCTGCGTCGTTCGCCAAACACTTCGTTCATGCCAGCTCTCCTTGTCCCGCGCCCAGACTGTCAACTACTTTTGGCATATTAATATTTCTTTATTGTCTTTGTCGACGTATGGTCACTGCGCATTCCATCTAACGGAGATTTTCGATGAGACACCCAATCGGACCATTGCTCTCCGCCGTGCTAGCGCTGGCGCTGGCGCTTCCTGGCCTTGCCGCAGCAGACACGACACATTCGGCGGAGCCCGCCGCGACCGAGACGCTCGCCGACACCAGGGCTGCTCTGCGTGACCTGTGGCTCGAGCACGTCTTCTGGGTGCGCAACGTCGTCGATGCGCGACTCGAGGGCGACACGAACGAAGCGAAGGTCGCAGAGCAGCAGGTGGTCGCCAATGCGAAAGCGATTGCCGCGTCGATCGAGCCTTTCTACGGCAAGGCCGCTTCGGACAAGCTCTTTGGGCTGTTGGCTGGCCATTGGGGCGCCATCAGCACCTACCTCGACGCCACACACGCTGACAGCAAGGCCAGCCAGGATGCCGCGTTCAAGCGGCTTCTCGCCAATGCCGATGAGATCGCGGTATTTCTCGGTGGAGCGAATCCGTATTTGCCCGTCGACACGTTGCGTGGCCTTCTGAATGCACACGGCTCCCACCACGTGCAGCAGATCCAGCAGTTCAAGGCCGGCCAGTTCGACCAGGAAGCAAAGACCTGGGCCGCGATGAAGGATCACATGTACGTGATTGCCGATGCACTGGCTGCCGGCATCGCGAAGCAGTTCCCGGAAAAGTTTCGCTGAGTTGCCACGGTCATGAGCCCGGCAGCCGCAATCGCATTCCTGCCCGATGTCCAGTCACGACCGGACAGTCGTGACCTGGGCATCGAGGCCGTCGGCATCAGGGACATTCGCTGCCCGATCCGGATCCTGGCGGGTCGGCGCATTGTCCCGACCATCGCGACGTTCACGATGAGCGTAGGCCTGGCTGCGGCGACGAAAGGCACCCACATGTCGCGTTTCGTTGAGTTGTTGGAGTCGCAAGCGCGGCCGCTGGATCAGCGAAGCTTCAAGGCGCTGCTGCTTGAAATGCTGGCCAGGCTCGACGCGCCGAGTGGCGAAATCGAGATGCGGTTCCCGTATTTCGTGACGAAAGCCGCCCCGGTGTCAGGAATCCAGAGCCAGCTGGATTACGAGGTCTGCTGGCGCGGCCGAGTTTTCGCGGATTCACAGTACTCGTTCTGGATACGAGTGTCGGTGCCAGCGACCAGCTTGTGTCCCTGCTCCAAGGAGATTTCATCCTATGGTGCTCACAATCAACGCTCGATCATTCGTATCGAGGCGGAGCTCACAGGCGAGATGGAAATCGAGAGCCTGATTGCGGCCGCCGAACGCAGCGCGTCCTGTGAGGTGTATGGCTTGCTTAAACGCGCGGACGAAAAGTACGTGACCGAGCGAGCCTATGAGAATCCGAAGTTCGCGGAGGATCTCGTAAGGGACGTCGCACTCGAATTGAATCGGGAACCACTGGTGCGCGCCTTTGTGGTCGAAGCCGAGAACTTTGAGTCGATCCACAACCACTCCGCCTTTGCTCGCCTGGCTCGGCCACCGAAGGCAGATGCATGACTGCGCACAACGTACTGCTGAAGGGTCGAGATGAGATTGCCGATCGAACCATGGCGTTTCATTTTCAGAAGCCCGCGAGGTTCAGTTTCAAACCCGGCCAGGCCATCGACTTGGTTCTGGGCGGACGGCCATCCGCCGATCCGGCCAGTGCACGCCATGCATTCTCACTAGTCAGTGCGCCGTCCGAAGACGTGATCACCATCGCGACGCGCATTCGCAGCAGTGCGTTCAAGAACGCCCTGGCGGCTATGCCGGTCGGCTCGACCGCAGGACTGGATGGACCGTTCGGATCCCTGACCCTGCATTCCAGTCGCTCTCGGCCGGCGGTGTTCATTGCGGGCGGCATCGGCATCACGCCGTTCATGAGCATCCTGCGGCAGGCGGCGCGTGACCGGCTTCCACAGCGATTCATCCTGATTTACTCGAACCATCGTCCGGAGGATGCCGCGTTTCTGGCCGAGTTGCAGGAGCTTGAGCGCAACTACAGGCATTTCCGCCTGGTGCCGATGATGACGCGCAGCAACGGCGCGGGTCGCATCGATGGTCACCTGATTGGCAAGATCAAGAAGGAGGCCGCCGCCGCCATCTACTACGTTACTGGCTCCCCATTGATGGTCGCCGCCCTGCGGCAGCTTTTAGCCAATGCGGCGGTCAGTGACGACGACGTGCGCAGTGAGGAGTTCTTCGGCTACTAGACGTAAAGTCCCCGCCAAATATACCGCTCGCAAGATGGTGGCCAGGGGCGGAATCGAACCACCGACACGCGGATTTTCAGTCCGCTGCTCTACCAACTGAGCTACCTGGCCGTATTTCGGGGCTGCGTATTAGACAGTTTGGGGCGCGCAGCCGTCAAGAATTCAGGCATAGTCGGTGCGCATGATGACCGATCTCCAGGCCTGGCTGGGCGCCGTCAACGGCTTCGTCTGGGGGCCGGCGATGCTGGCCCTGATCCTGGGCACCGGGCTGTTCCTGCAGCTGCGCCTCGGGCTGATGCCGGTGCGCCGCATCGGCGCCGGCTTCCGGCTGATGTGGCGCGGCCGCGCCGGCGACGCCGGGGCGGCGGGCGAAGTCTCGCCATTCGCGGCCCTGATGACCTGCCTGTCCGCGACCGTCGGCGTCGGCAACATCGCCGGCGTTGCGACCGCGATCGCGCTCGGCGGGCCGGGCGCGTTGTTCTGGATGTGGATCACCGCGCTGGTCGGCATGGCGACCAAGTACGGCGAGGTCGTGCTGGCCGTGCACTACCGCGAGCGCGACGCCGAGGGCCGCTCGGTCGGCGGCCCGATGTACGCGATCAAGAACGGCCTCGGCAAGCGCTGGGCCTGGCTGGGCGTGGCCTTCGCCGTCTTCGGCGGGCTGGCGGGTTTCGGCATCGGCAACATGGTCCAGTCGAACACGATCGCAAGCGCGCTCGGGAACACTTTCGGCGCCGACCCGACGCTGGTCGGCCTCGTGCTGCTCGCGCTGACCGCGACGGTCGTGCTGGGCGGCATCCGGCGCATTGCGGCGGTCGCGAGCCGGCTCGTGCCGTTCATGATCGTCGCCTACGTCGTCGCGGCGATGACGGTCCTGCTGGCACACGCCGCACAGGTGCCCGCCGCTTTCCTGCTGATCGTCGATAGTGCCTTCTCGCCGGTGGCCGCCACCGGCGGCTTCGCCGGCGCCGCGGTGATGGCGGCGATCCGCTTCGGCGTCGCGCGCGGCATCTTCTCCAACGAGGCGGGCCTCGGCAGCGCCGGTATCGCGCAGGCGGCTGGCCAGAGCGACAGCGCGGTCCGCAGCGGGCTGATCGGCATGATGGGCACCTGCATCGACACGCTGATCGTCTGCACGATGACCGGCCTGGCGATCGTGGTGTCGGGTGCCTGGACCAGTGGCGAGACCGGCGCGGCGCTGACCCAGCTCGCGTTCGACTCGGCGCTGCCCGGCTGGGGCAGCATGGTGGTCGCCGTGTCGATCACGGTGTTCGCGATCACCACGCTGTTCGGCTGGGCGTACTACGGCGAGCGCTGCTGGCAGTTCCTGATCGGCGCCCGCGCGATCCTGCCGTACCGGATCCTCTGGTGCGGCGCGGCTTTCGCCGGCGCGGTGACGCAGCTCGACACCGCCTGGCAGCTCGCCGACACTTTGAATGCGCTGATGGCGATCCCGAACCTGATCGCGCTGATCGCGCTGTCGCCGGTGATCGTGGCGCTCACCCGCCAGGGACTGAGAGAGGCGCTCTCGCCTCAGCTCCCGGCGCCGGGATCGACGTAGCCCTCGGGCGCTTTCGAGCCGGCGCCGAAAAAGAACTTCTCCATCTCGCCGACCAGGAACTGGCGCGCCTTCGGCTCGAACGCCACCAGCCGGTACTCGTTGATCAGCATGGTCTGGTGGCCCAGCCACTTCTGCCAGGCCTCCTTCGACACGTTGTCGAAGATGCGCTGGCCGAGCTCACCCGGATAAGGCGCGCGCTCGAGCCCTTCCGCCTCGCGGCCGAGCAGCACGCACTGGACCATTCTTGGCATCGCCCTCCTCCCGCCGCGCATCGCGGCCCTGCGCCAGGCCGCCAGCGACCAATCTTGCCACGGGTGCCGGCAGTCCGACGGACAACGGCGCGCCCAGATCGTGCCAGCGCAGTCCGGAGCCGGCGGGCGCTGCCATCTTGCGCCGCAACGGCAGCACCCAGGGCTCGATGTCGAGGTCGAAATGCGTGAACGCGTGGCGCAGCGTCGGCAGGCGCTCGGCTTCGCCGCCGCCGAACGACGACTGCCACCAGCTGCGGGCCGCCGCTGCATCCGGAAACTCGGGCGGCGCCCACAGGCCGCCCCAGACGCCGCGTGCCGGGCGCCGTTGCAGCAGCACGTCCCGGCCGCGCACGACGAACACGAAATGCGAGCGGCGACCGCGCCGCGGCGCGCGCGCCTGGCGCGCGGGCAGTTCTTCGACGATGCCGGCGGCGAACGCGCCGCAGATCCGGCGCAGCGGGCAGCGCCCGCAGTCCGGTGCCGCGCGCGTGCACACGGTCGCGCCGAGATCCATGATCGCCTGCGTGTACTCGGCCACCCGCGTCCGGGGCGTGCAGGCCTCGGCGAGGCGCCAAAGCTCGGCCGCTGCCGCGGCCGGCGTCTCGCGCACCAGGAACACGCGCGCCAGCACGCGCCTGGCGTTGCCGTCGAGGATGGCGTGCCGGCGGCCGTGCGCCAGCGCGAGGATTGCGCCTGCGGTCGAGCGACCGATGCCCGGCAGCGCGGTCAGTGCCTCGGGCGTGTCGGGCAGGCGGCCGCCGTGTTCCGCGACGACCTGCCGCGCGGCCCGGTGCAGGTTGCGCGCCCGCGCGTAGTAGCCGAGCCCGGACCATAGCGCGAGAACCTCGTCCTCGGATGCGGCGGCGAGCGCCGCCACATCGGGGAAGCGCGCGAGGAAGCGCTCGTAATAAGGAATGGCCGTTGCGACCTGCGTCTGTTGCAGCATCACTTCCGACACCCAGACCCGGTACGGCGTCGGGTTGCCCTGCCACGGCAGGTCGTGTCGTCCGTGGCGCTCGAACCACGGCAGCAGCAGCCTCGCGAGGCGTTCCGGCCGCGGCGCCTTCATCGGGCTGCCGCCGCGTCGCGCTCGACGCGGATCACGGTGTCGCGCAGGCGCGCGCCGGCGACGCGTGCTTCTTGCACGCGGATCTCGGCGTCGAGGTCGAACTCGCCGAGCTCCGCGACCAGCGCCTCGAGCGTCGCCTTCTTGTCCTTGCGCGATTTCTGTTCCGGCGCCAGGTAGCGGTCCACGTCGATGCGATCGATGACCAGCCGGACCAGGCGCTCGCCGGGCACGGCGCGGCCGTCGAAGCCGGTGACGTCGAGCCGTCCCGAGATCGGGTCGAGCTCGAGGCGGCCGTCGCGCACGCGGCCCTCAACCGACACCTGCAGGCTGCCGAAGGCCGCTGGGTCGGTCGTCACCGGCAGCGGCTGGCCGAACACGATGGCCGGCGCGCGCGGCGCGAATGAGTCGGTCTTCAGCGCGAACGTCGCGGCCAGCTGCGGCTCGTCGAGGTCGAACGAGCCCGAGAACCCGCCCGGGATGCCGGCGACATTGAAGCTGCCGCCGCGCGCGGTCGCCACGCCGGTTGCCGCCTCGTAGGAAGCGTCCGCGAGCGTGCCCAGCCACTCGACGCCGGCGAGCGGCAGCGGCTCGCCGCCGGCCCAGCCGCGGAAGCGCACGTCGCGCGCCTCGTGGCGGCCGGCGGCAGGGTCGGTGCGCGCCTGCGCGTCGAGCGCAAAGTGAAACGTGCTCTCGCCGGCGACGGCCGCGAGGCTGAGCGTGAGCGGGAACTCCGCCGCCGGCGCAATGCGTTTCGCGCCGATCGTGACGGCGGTCAGCCGCCAGCTCGACCCGGTTGCCGCATCCGAGTATTCGAGCGCACCCTGCTCGAGCTCGAACCGGCCGACCGACCAGTCGGGCTCGCCCTCACCGCCGAGCTCCGCCAGCCGCGCGATCAGGCCGGACCAGTTGTCGCTGCCGTCCGCCGCCAGCGCCGGGCGCAGCACCGGCTCCGATACCGAAACGGACTCGATGGCGGAACGACCGAGCAGGCTGCTCCAGGGAATGGCGATGCGCGCGCGGCCAACCTCGACCAGCGGCGCCGCGCCGAAGCCCGCCGGCTGCGCGATCGCGAGTTCACCGATCTCGATGGCGGGACGCGGCAGGAACGCGAGGCGCATCGACCCGATTGTGGCCGGCAGGCCTGCGGCATCGGCAATCGCGTCCGCAGCCATGCGGCGCGCGACGGGCGTGCGCGCGCCGAGCCAGGCGAAAGCAAGGGCCGCCAGCGCGAGGATCGCGATGGCGGCCGGAACGTAGACGGCAGGTCTTTTCAGTCGCATCAACCCGGGAGCCCAGCAGGACTCCCGGATTCTATCAACGGTCGCAGACGCGCACGTCGCCGCTCAGGGTCTGGATCACGACCCGGGCGCCGCCGCTGCCCTGGGTGAAATTGAGCTCGCTGCCCGGGCTGTACTTGCTCTTGCTGCGCGCCTTGGTGCCGAAGCAGCTCTCGATGTCGCCGCTGAAGGACTCGACGTCGAACTCGGCATTGACCGGCGGCTGCACCGTCAGGGCGATCTCGCCGCTGACCGACTCCATGTCCACGCGCGCGGCGGGCGCCAGCCCGGCCCGGATGCGCACGTCGCCCGACACGCTGGCGGCGCGCAGGCGCTCGGCCGCGGCGACGGTCGCGGTGATGTCGCCGCTGACCGCCTCGCCCTCGTAGCCGCCGCGGATGCCGCTGACGACCGTCGAGCCGCTGACGTTCTCGGTCGTCACGCGCGCGCTGCCGCCGTTGCCGGTCAGCTTGATGTCGCCCGATACCGATTCCAGCGTCACCGGCTGGTCGAAGGACTGGGTCTCGACCAGTCCGCTCACCGACTCGAGGCGCTGCTCGCCCTGCACGCCGGCGACGCGGATGTCGGCGCTGACGGTGTCCACGATCAGGCGCGCGCCCTTCGGCACCTTGAGCGTCAGGATCGCGTCGTCCTCGTCGTCGCGGTAGCGCTTGCTGTCGGGCCGCACGACCTCGATCAGCACCTGGCGCTCGCTCGCCTGGAACTCCAGCTTGTCGCGGTCGCTCTCGAGCCGGGCGACCAGCTCGACCTCGCTGCGGTCCCAGGCGGTGACGTCCACGCGCCCCTGCACGTTCGACACGTCGATCGTCGCGTCGGCGGCGACTTTCACGGTCTTGACGATGTCCTGCGCCGCGAGTGCAGGCCCGGACAGGGCCACGAGCGTCGCCGCGGCCAGGAGTGATTCACGGATGCTCATCTCAGGTTCTCCTCATGGAGCCGCCACCGCTGGTGACGACTTTCGAATACAACTGCAATTCCTGCTTGTAGGCGCCGAGCAGCAGCTCGTTCAGCAGCCCGCTCGCCGGGTCCTGGGCCAGCGCCGCGTCGATCTCGTCGGCGGCGCGCTGGATCACGGCGAGGTTGCGCAGCACCGCCTCGCGCGTCGGCGGCGACAGGCGCCCGAGGCGCTCGCGGAACTGCGCGAGCAACGCGTCGCGCGCCGCAAGCTCCGCCGGCGTCAGCACCGAGTTGGTCCCGTAGTGGACCGGCAGGATCGCGGATTCCGCGATCGCGCCCGCCTCCGCCGCCGGATCCGGCTCGCGCAGCAGGCCCCAGGTCAGCATCGCCGAGACCGCCGCCACCAGCACGCCGGCCGCCAGCGCCGCCGGCCAGCCGAACGTGCGCGCAGGCGGGCGGCGCGATTCGGCGGCGATCCGCGCCGCGATCGCCGGCCACAGGTCGCGCGGCGGTGCGACCTCGCGCGCCAGCCCGGCCGCCTTGGCCAGCAGCGGGTCCTGTTCCGGATCGCGCGGGCCGAATGGAATGGTGGTCATGACACGCCCTCCGGCTGCATGCGCGCGCGCATCAGGTGGCGCGCGCGGTGCAGTTGCGCCTTGCAGGTGCCGACGGCGACGCCCAGCATGCCGGCGGCCTCCTCGTGGCTGTAGCCATAGATCCCGTGCAGCACGACGATGTCGCGCGCGCCCGGCGGCAGCGCCGCGATCGCCCGCTCGATGTCAATCGGTGTCGCCTCGTCCATGCCAGTCTCCGCCGCGAATTCCATCTGCTCTCCACTCTCGTCCGTCAGGCTGACCTCGCCGCGGCCCTGCGGACCGCGCCGCCTGGCGAGCACCGCATTGACCGCGATCCGGTGCAGCCAGGTCGAGAAGCTGCTGCGGCCCTCGTACCCGGGCAGGCTCTTCCAGGCATTGACGAAGGCGTCCTGGGTCAGGTCCTCCGCCGTCTCCGGCTGCCCGGTCATGCGCAGGCAGAGCCCGTAGACCCGGCCGGCATGCGCGCGGTAGAGCTGCTCGAACGCGGCGACGTCGCCGTCGCGGGCACGCTCCACCAGGTCTGCGTCCGGAGTCGCCACCGCGGCCAGATTCCTCACTCCGCCCCCTGGATCTCGTCAGAACGCTGCCCGTTCATGGTCTTGGACGCGGCTCCGGTCCCAAAGGTTGGAGCCGCCCCGCCTCGTCGCCCGGCCCCGGCAGCGTACAATCCGGGCCTGGAAACGGCGGGGGACAGCATGCAGTTTGCGACGATTACCGGCTGGGGCAAGTGCATGCCGCCGGCCATCCTGACCAACGCCGACCTGGCGACTTTTCTCGACACCGACGACGAGTGGATCCGTTCGCGGACCGGCATCAACGAGCGGCGCGTCTCCCACGTCTCGCTCGGCGAGATGGGCTATGTCGCGGCGTGCCGCGCCCTGGCCGGCGCCGGCCTCGAGGCCGGCGATCTCGACCTGATCGTGTTCGGCACCTGCAGCATGGATGAGCAGGTTCCGAACATGGCCTCCTGGGTCCAGAACCGGCTCGGCGCGAAGGGCGCGGGTGCCATGGACGTCAATACCGCCTGCACCAGCTTCCTGTACGGCCTGACGACCGCGAGTTCGATGATCAAGAGCGGTGTCGTGCGCAATGCCGTGGTCATCGGCGGCGAACTGGTCTCGCCCCTGATGGACTGGTCCAACCGCAATGTGTCCGTCCTGTTCGGCGACGGCTGCGCCGCGGTCGTGCTGCAGGCGACGGACCGTGAGGAAGGCGTGATGGCCGATCGGCTCGGCTGCTACGGCGATGCGCGCGGCATCCTCCAGGTGCACGGCATGGGCTCGCGCTATGCGAACCGCGGCTGGGTGCTCGGCGACACCGACTGGGTGTTCGAGGGCCAGGAGATCTTCAAGCGCGCGGTCACCGGCATGAGCGCCGCCTGCGAGACCGTGCTCGGGGCGCGCGGGCTGGCGCCCGGCGACGTGCACCTGGTCGTGCCGCACCAGGCGAACCTGCGCATCATCGAGGCGGTCGTGCGGCGCGCCGGCATCCCGATGGAGCGCTGCTACGTCAACATCCAGCGCTACGGCAACATGTCGGCGGCCACCGTGCCGGTCGCCCTGGTCGAGGCGCTCGAGGACGGGCGGGTCGAGCCCGGCTGCAACCTGCTGCTGACCGGCTTCGGCGCCGGCCTGTCCTGGTCGGCGCACGTGCTGCGCTGGGGCGAGCGCACGACGCCGCTCGGCACGAGCGACGTGGAACTGCCGCCCTGCAAGCAGACCGCGCTCGAGATGGTGCGCGGCCACATGTCGAAGAAGAAAGGCTCGCGCCTCACGCCGGGCGGCTGACGAGCTCCCGGTACAGCCCGAGGAAGGCGTCGGCGGCGGCGGCGACGTTCTCGCGCCAGTGGCGCGCCGCGTCCGCATCGGCGCCGTCGCTGACGAACTTCACGCAGGCGAAATCCGCGCCGGCGATGCGGCAGGCCTTGGCCAGCGCGTAGGCTTCCATGTCGACGACGTCGCAGGGATACGCGCGGCCCTGCGCCGCAAACGAGTCACCGGTGCCGCAGCTCGCTTCCGGCAGGCTCGTGAATCGCGCCGCGAACTCGAGCACGGGCGGCAGCTCGTCGAATGGCGTCACGCCGGGCGCGAAGCCGAGCGGCGCGACGTCCATGTCGCGGTCCACGAAGCGGCGGCAGGCGACCAGCGAGTGCGGCGCCACGGTGATGCCGCCGGCCGTACCGAAGTTGACCACCAGCGGCGGCGCGCGGCCTGCGGCACGATAATCGGCGAGCCGCCGCGTCAGCGTCACCGCCGCGTTGACCTTGCCGATGCCCGTGTACAGCACCGGCACGCCGGCGCCTTCGAACCGGCCCGCGCTCTCCGCGGCGAGCGCCATCGCCACCAGGACCGGCGGCAGCTCAGCCGCCATAGCTGATCACGGCGCGCGCCGCTGCGCCGCGCCAGCGGAAATCGCGGGCGATGCCGAGGTCGATCAGCACGCCGACCAGGTCCACGCGGAAGCCGGCGTCGGTGGCGAGCCCGGCCGATGCCGCCAGCGTGCCGCCGGTCGCGAGCACGTCATCCACCAGCAGGAGCCGTCCCTTGCCGCGCTGCATCTCGAGCACGCCGGTGCCGTACTCGAGCGCATAGGCGCGGTCCACGACCGGCGGCGGCAGCTTGCCCTTCTTGCGGATCGGCACGAAGCCCTTGCCGCGCCGCTCGGCGAGCGCTGCGGCGAGGATGAAGCCGCGCGACTCGACCCCGGCCACCGCGTCGGTCGCTTCCCACTCGGCCTCGGTCCAGAGGCCCTCGAGCGCCGTCACCGCCTCGCCGAAGTGCGAGCGCAGCAGCGGCGTTATGTCGCGGAACAGGATGCCCGGCTGCGGGAAATCCGGGACGTCGGTCACATGGCGGGCCAGTGGGTGCATGGGGTCCTCGTCAACGCGGGCCGGATCCGGCCGTTGGAGTCACTGAACGCCACAAATCGTGAGCGATCGGGACGGGAGACTCAACATGTTCAGGAAATTCGCATTCGCCGCCGTGCTGACGACGATCGCCCTGCCGGCGATGGCCGACACCCCCAGGCTCGACGCGCGCGAGCAGAACCAGCGCCAGCGCATCGAGCAGGGCATCGGCTCCGGCGAGCTGACGCGGCCCGAGGCGAAGCGCCTGGTGCGCGGCGAAGTGCGGCTGCACCGCCACGAGCGCCTCGCCAAGTCGGACGGCGTCGTGACCCGCGCCGAGCGCCTGCGGCTGCAGAAGAATGCCAACCGCATGAGCAAGCGGATCTACGTCCAGAAGCACGACGCGCAGTCGCGCCCGCGCAGCTGGTGACTGACCGCAGCCGGCGCCGGCTCAGCCGGCGCCGGTCGTTGCCGCGGCCGTGCGGTCGCGGATGAACTCCCCGATTTCAATGATCGCGCGGTCGCCCGCGGCCAGCCCCCGGAACGCCGGGAACACGTGCGGCAGGTCGTGCCAGACGCTCGCTCGCGATCCCGCGACCCGCGCTGCGAAGCGCAGTGTGTCGTCCAGCAGCAGCTCCGAGCTGCCGACCAGCAGCAGTGACGGCGGCAGCCCGGTCAGCCGGCCGAACAGCGGCGACAGCCGCGGGTCGCGCAGGTCCATGCCGGTGCCGTACCAGTTCCGCAGCTCGCGCGCGCTCGCCGCGCGGAACATCGGGTCGAGGCCGTCGTTGCGGTCCACCGAGGCGCCGCTGAAGGTCAGGTCGAGCACCGGCGACAGCAGCACGAGCCCGGCCGGCTGCGGCAGCCCCTCGTCGCGGGCGCGCATGGCCGTGACGACCGCGAGGTTGCCGCCGGCGGAATCGCCGGCGATCACGACGCGGCCCGGGTCGATGCCGGACGACAGCAGGAAATTCCAGGCGGCGTAGCAGTCCTCCAGCGCCGCCGGGAACGGATGCTCGGGCGCCAGGCGGTAGTCCAGCATGAAGCCGCGCGCGCCGGCGGCACGGCCGAGCGCCGCGAGCAGCGGGTCGTGGACCGCGCGCGACTCGGCGATGAAGCCGCCACCGTGGAAATAGAGGATCACGCCGTCGGTCGCCGCGCCCGTGGCCTGCACCCACCAGGCGCGCGCGTCGCCGACCGCGAACGGCTGCGATGCCTCGTAGGATTCGCGGCGCGCGATCAGCGGCCCCGTGCGCGCGGTCGCCGCACGGATGCCGGCCGGCGTCGGGTTGCGCGCCAGGAAAGCACGCGTCACGTTCAGGACCCGCTTGATCGCCCAGCGCTGGAGTGCCTCGCGCATCCGCTCATCCTACCCGCAGCGTCCTCCCCGATGCGATACTGGCGGGATGGGACGCATATTCGAAGTCCGCAAGCACGCGATGTTCGCGCGCTGGAACCGCATGGCGAAGCAGTTCGCCCGGATCGGCAAGGACATCACCATCGCGGTCAAGGCCGGCGGCGCCGATCCCGCCAACAACCCGGCGCTGCGCCGCGTGATCCAGAACGCGCGCGCGATCAACATGCCCAAGGACCGCATCGAGGCGGCGATCAAGCGCGCCTCCGGGCAGGAAGCGGCCGACTACCAGCAGGTGATGTACGAGGGCTATGCGCCGCACGGCGTCGCCGTGCTGGTCGAGACCGCGACCGACAACCCGACGCGCACGGTCGCCAGCGTGCGCAACATCTTCGGCAAGCACGGCGGCAACCTCGCGAGCAACGGCAGCGTCGCCTTCCTGTTCCGCCGCATGGGCGTGTTCCGGCTCGATCCCGCCGGCATCGACGCCGACGAGCTGGAGCTCGACCTGATCGACCACGGGCTCGAGGAGATGGGCGAGAGCAGCGGCGAAAAGGGCGAGCCGCAGCTGGTCGTGCGATGCGAGTTCGAGAACTTCGGCCAGCTGCAGAAGCGGCTCGAGGAGCGCGGCATCGTGCCGCTGTCCGCCGAGCAGGAATACATCTGCACCGTGCCGGTCGAGCTGCCCGAAGCGCAGGCCAACGAGGCGCTCGAGCTGATCGACAAGCTCGAGCAGGACGACGACGTGCAGAAGGTCTACCACACGCTGGCCTGACGGCCGCAAGCGACGGGTGCCGGAATGGACAAGATCTACGTGACCGCGACCAGCCTGCTGCAGGATTCCATCCGCCTCGCCGCCAAGATCCACCGGAGCGGCTTCGTGCCGGATTTCATCGTCGGCATCTGGCGCGGCGGCACGCCGGTCGGCATCGCCATCCAGGAGTACTTCGAGTTCGTCGGCATCAAGGCCGACCACATCGCCGTGCGCACCTCCGCCTACACCGGCATCGGCCAGCGCTCGAAGACGATCCGCGTCCACGGCCTGCACTACGTGATCGAGGAAGCGAACGCGAACAACTCGCTGCTGGTCGTGGACGACGTGTTCGACTCGGGCCACAGCATCGAGGCGCTGATCGGCGAGCTGTCCGCCAAGATGCGGCTCAACATGCCGGGCCAGGTGCGGATCGCGACGCCGTGGTACAAGCCCGGCAACAACCAGACCCGGCTGGTGCCGGACTACTACCTGCACGAGACCGACCAGTGGATCGTCTTTCCGCACGAGCTGGTCGGGTTGACGGTCGACGAGATCGCCGCCGGCAAGGCCGAGCTGAAGCCGGTCCTCGACCTGCTGAAGAACCCGGCCTGACGCAGCCGGCGGCGGCTCAGCCGCCGATCGGGTGCCAGGTCGTCTTGGTTTCCTGCGTATCGCCGATTGCGTACGGGCTCTGCGCTGCGGCCGCGTGCCAGTCGGTGCCGCCGCGCAGCACGACCCGCTTGACGTTGTCCGCCGCCAGTTCCTGGACCCGGCGGCCGGCTTTCGCGTCCGCGTCGGCGCAGACGATCGCATTGACGTCCATGTGCGAGGCGAAGGGCTCGATCAGCTCCTCGCGCAGCCCGGTGATGACGTTGATCACGCCCGCCGGGAAATCAGAGGCGTGCAGCACCTCGGCGAAGCTGACCGCGGACAGCGGCAGCGACTGCGAGGCGAGCACGACGCAGCTGTTGCCGCCCGCGACCGCCGGCGCGACGTTCGACACCAGCCCGAGCAGGCCGCTCGACTCGGGCGCGATGATCGCGACGACGCCGGTCGGCTCCAGCACCGAGAAGTTGAAGTGCGAAGTGGCGACCGGGTTCACGGTGCTGAACACCTGCTGGTACTTGTCCGCCCAGCCGGCGTAGTAGACGAGCCGGTCGATCGCGGCCGTCACCTCGGCCGCCGCCCTGCCCTTCGCGATCCCCTGCAGCGCGAGCTCGGCGGCGAACTGCGCGGCGCGCCCCTCGAGCATCTCCGCCGCCCGGTACAGCACCTGGCCGCGCAGGTAGGCGCTGGCGCGCGACCACGGGCCCTGGGCATTGCGCGCCGCAACCACGGCGTCGCGGAAGTCCTTCCGGCTGCCGCGGCAGACATTGGCGAGCAGCGCGCCGTCGGCGCGCTCGAGCGGGTAATAGCGCCCCGACTCGCTGCGCGGGAACTTGCCGTCGATGTAGAGCTTGTAGGTCTTGGCCACGGGCACGCGCGACCGCGACGGCGCGGCGGCAGCATTCTTCTTCCGGCGCGCCATCAGCCGAGCTCCACGTAGGCGCCGAGGCCGTGCAGGCCGCCCTCGCGGCCGATGCCGCTTTCCTTGTAGCCGCCGAACGGGGCGCTCGGGTCGAACTTGTTGAAGGTGTTGGCCCACACCACGCCGGCGCGCAGCGCGCGCGTCATCTTGAAGATCTTGGCGCCCTTGTCGGTCCACACGCCGCCCGACAGGCCGTAGGGCGTGTTGTTGGCCTTGTCGAGCGCCTCCTCGAAGCTGCGGAAGGTCTGGATCGCGAGCACCGGCCCGAAGATCTCCTCCTGCACCACGCGGTTCGACTGCGCCACGCCGCTGAAAAGCGTCGGCCGGCACCAGTAGCCCTTCGCCGGCAGCGGGCAGGAGCTCTGGTACATGGCGCCGCCCTCGGCCTGCCCGATCTTGAGGTACTGCTCGATCTTCTCCAGCTGCGCGGCGGAATTGATCGCGCCGATGTCGGTGTTCTTGTCGAGCGGGTCGCCGACGATCAGCGTCTCCATCCGCTCCTTGAGCTTGGCGATCACCTCGTCGGCCACCGACTCCTGCACCAGCAGCCGCGACCCGGCGCAGCAGACGTGGCCCTGGTTGAAGAAGATGCCGTTGACGATGCCTTCCACCGCCTGGTCGATGGCGGCGTCAGCGAAGACGATGTTCGCCGCCTTGCCGCCGAGCTCGAGCGTGTAGTGCCTGCCGGTGCCGGCGAGCCGCCGCAGGATCAGCTTGCCGACGTCGGTCGAGCCGGTGAACGCGATCTTGTCCACGCCGCGGTGATCGACCAGCGCAGCGCCGGTCTCGCCGGCGCCGGTGACGATGTTGACGACGCCCGGCGGCAGGTCCGCGTCGCGCACCAGCTCCGCCAGCTTCAATGCGGTCAGCGGCGTCGTCTCGGCGGGCTTCAGGACCACCGTGTTGCCGCAGGCGAGCGCCGGCGCGATCTTCCACGCCGCCATCAGCAGCGGGAAGTTCCACGGGATGATCTGGCCGGCCACGCCGAGCGGCGCCGCCCGCCTGCCGGGGAATGCGTATTCGAGCTTGTCGGCCCAGCCCGCGTAGTAGAAGAAATGCGCCGCGGCCAGCGGCACGTCCACGTCGCGCGATTCGCGGATCGGCTTGCCGCCGTCCAGCGACTCGATCGCCGCGAACTCGCGGGCGCGCTCCTGCAGCATGCGCGCGATCCGGTAGAGGTACTTGCCGCGCTCCGCCGGCTTCAGCTTCGACCAGCTGCGCTCATAGGCCTTGCGCGCGGCGGCGACCGCACGGTCGACGTCCCTGGCCCCGGCCCGGGCGACTTTCGCCAGCACCTTCTCGGTGGCCGGGTTGACGGTGTCGAAGTACTGCCGCGTGGCCGGGGCGACGAACTCGCCGCCGATGAACAGCCCGTACTGGCCGTCGATGCGGACGTGATCGGTGCTCTCCGGCGCCGCCGCGTATTTCCAGCCGGTGTCGAATTCAAGCATCGGTTTCGGGCGCGCCATGCTCAGTCCCTGGAGAAGTAATCGGCCGATTGATACACGCCGGTGCTCTGCTTCTCGAGTTGCATCAGGATGTCGTTGACCAGGCTGCTGGCGCCGAACCGGAACCATTCCGGCGTGAGCCAGCCCTCGCCGAGCGTCTCGCGCAGCATCACCAGGTACTGGATCGCGAGCTTGGCCTTGGCGATGCCGCCGGCCGGCTTCATGCCGACACGGCGCCCGGTCGAATGATAATAGTCGCGGATCGCCTGCAGCATGACCAGCGTCACCGGCAGCGTCGCGGCCGGCTGCACCTTGCCGGTCGAGGTCTTGATGAAATCGGCCCCGGCGTGCATGGCGATGACGCTGGCGCGGCGCACGCGGTCGAGCGTGCCGAGCTCGCCGGTCTCGAGGATCACCTTCAGGTGCGCCGGGCCGCAGGCCTCCTTGACCGCGACGATCTCGTCGAACACGCGCGCGTATTCGCCCTGCAGGAAGGCGCCGCGCGAGATCACCATGTCCACCTCGTCGGCGCCCTCGGCCACCGCCAGCCGGGTCTCCTCCAGCTTGACGCTGAGCGGCGCCATGCCGCTCGGGAAGGCCGTCGCGACCGATGCGACCTTGATGTCGTGGCCGGCGAGCGCCTTGCGCGCGACCGCGACCATGGTCGGGTACACGCACACGGCCGCGACGTGCGGCAGCCCGGGCCGCGAGTCGTGCACGTGGATCGCCTTCTGGCACAGCTGCGTGACCTTGCCGCGGGTGTCCTGTCCCTCGAGCGTGGTCAGGTCGATCATGCTGAGCGCGAGCTTCAGCGCCTGGACCTTCGACTCCTTCTTGATGCTGCGCGCGCAGAAGCGCGCGACGCGCTCCTCGATGCCGACCTCGTCGACGCGCGGCACGCGCTCGAGCGCCGGCATGGCGGGCGGAAGGGCGGTGGCGGCTGCGCTCATGACCGGTTTCCGGCTCCCTGGGTCAGGCGTCCATGTGCGCGGTGTCGAGCGCGAGCCGGATCATGTCGTCGAGGCTCGACTGCCGCTCGGCGTGGCTGAGATCGTCGCCCCCGCGGACGTTGTCGCTGACGGTGCAGATCACCAGCGCCTCGGCGCCGTGCTCCGCGGCGAGCGTGTAGATGCCGGCCGCCTCCATCTCGATGCCGAGGATGTTGTGCCTGCGCATCAGGTCGAACATCTCGGGCTTCGGCGTATAGAAGAAGTCTCCCGAAAAGATGTTGCCGACGTGGAACCTGAGCTTCTTCTGCTCGGCGATGCCGACCGCGTTGCGCAGCAGCCGGAAGCTCGCGAGCGCGGCCAGGTCGTGGCCGCCGAAGCGCGTGCGATTGACGCCGGAATCGGTCGATGCGCCCATCGCGATGACGATGTCGCGCAGCTTCACGGACGGGTGCGCCGTGCCGCAGCTGCCGACGCGGATGATGCGCTTGACGCCGAACTCGTGGATGAGCTCGTGGCAGTAGATCTGCGCCGACGGGATGCCCATGCCATGCGCCATGACCGACACGGGCTTGCCGCGGTACTGGCCCGTGAAGCCCCACATGTTGCGGACCTCGTTGACCCGCCGCGCCGACTCCAGGTAGGTGTCGGCGATGTACTGCGCGCGCAGCGGGTCGCCGGGCATCAGCACCGTGGCCGCAAAATCACCGCGTTCCGCGTCGATGTGCTTGGCGGGCATGATCAATTGTACACAGGAAGGAAGGCGACCCGCCGCGGCCGCTCAGGCCAGGAAACTGGCGCCGTAATCCATCGCCGGCAGGCCGAAGAACGCGGCCAGGCTCTGGCCGATGTCGGCGAAGGTCGAGCGCCGGCCGAGCGATCCGGCCGCCACGCCGGCGCCGTACGCCAGCACCGGGATGTGCTCGCGCGTGTGGTCGCTGCCGGGCCAGGTGGGATCGCAGCCGTGGTCCGCGGACAGGATCACGAGGTCGCCGGCGCCGAGCCGCGACAGCAGGTCGGGGAGCCGGGCGTCGAACGCCTCGAGTGCGCGCGCATACCCCTCGGCGTCGCGGCGGTGGCCGTAGAGCGTGTCGAAGTCGACGAAGTTGGTGAACACGATCGAGCGATCCGGCGCGGCGGCGAACGCGTCGAGCGTGGCGTCGAACAGGGCCTCGTTGCCGTGCGCCGGAATCCCGCGGCTGATGCCCCGGTGCGCGAAGATGTCCGGGATCTTGCCGATGCCGATCACCTCGCCGCCGGCGGCGACCAGCTTGTCGAGCACCGTCGCCGCGGGCGGCGGCACGGCGTAGTCGTGGCGGTTGCCGGTGCGCTGGAAGTCAGCCGCGCTGCTGCCGACGAATGGCCGGGCGATGACGCGGCCGATCCGGTAGTCGTCCACGAGCCGGCGGGCGACGTGGCACAGCGCGGTCAGGCGCTCGAGGCCGAATGCCTGCTCGTGGCAGGCGATCTGGAACACGCTGTCCGCCGAGGTGTAGACGATCGGCTTGCCGGTGCGCACATGTTCCTCGCCGAGCCTGGCGATGATCTCGGTGCCGGAGGCGTGGCAGTTGCCGAGCACGCCCGGTATCCCGCCCTCGTCGATGAGCCGCGCGAGCAGCTTCTCCGGAAACGTATCGACCGGGTCGCGGAAGTATCCCCACTCGAACAGCACCGGCACGCCGGTCATTTCCCAGTGGCCGCTCGGCGTGTCCTTGCCGGTGCTCAGTTCCTCGGCGAAGCCGTAGGCCCCCTCGATCGCGGCGCTCGCGTCGCAGCCGGCGGGCGCCCGGCCGCTGCAGTCGCGCGCGGCGGCGACGAGCCCGAGCCGCGTGAGGTTGGGAATGCGGAGCGGCGCGCCGGCTTCGTCGCGGAACCTGGCGACATGCCCGAAGGTATCGGACCCGGCGTCGCCGAACCGGGCAGCGTCCGGCGCGGCGCCGATGCCAAATGAGTCCAGCACGAGGATGACGGCGCGGGTCATGCGCAAAATCATACATACCTCCGGGGCCGGGTTTGCTGTATAGTCCGCGCGCCTACCCCTCCCCGGACCCCACAGATTACCCATGAAATTCAATGACCTCGGGCTCGAGCCCGGGCTGCTCTCGGCCGTTGCCGCGCGCGGCTACGACACGCCCACGCCGATCCAGGCCGCCGCGATTCCGCCGGTGCTGGCCGGCCGCGACCTGCTGGCCGGCGCCCAGACCGGCACCGGCAAGACTGCCGCCTTCGTGCTGCCCTTGCTGCAGCTGCTCGGCGCCGCCGCCGGCCGCGCGCCGCGCGTGCTGATCCTGGCGCCGACCCGCGAACTTGCCGCCCAGATCCTGGAGAGCATCCGGCACTACGGCCTGCACACCCAGCTGCGCGCACGCGTGATCTTCGGCGGCGTCGGCGAGCAGCCGCAGATCAACGGCCTGCGCACCGGCTGCGACATCCTGGTCGCGACGCCGGGCCGGCTGCTCGACCTGGCCAATCGCGGCTTCGTGGACTTCTCGCAGGTGAAGCACCTCGTGCTCGACGAGGCCGACCGCATGCTCGACATGGGCTTCATCCACGACATCCGGCGCGTCATCAAGCTGCTGCCGCCGCAGCGCCAGAACCTGATGTTCTCGGCGACCTACACGCCGGACATCCGCGTGCTGGCCGCGCGCATCCTGGCGAACCCGGTGCAGGTCGAGGTGACGCCGCCGAACAGCACGGTGGACCGCGTGGTGCAGCGCGCTTTCCGCGTCGCCAGCGCCGACAAGCGGCACCTGCTGGTGCACCTGTTCGAGCATGGCGCCAACGGCGAAGGCCGCTGGCACCAGGCGCTGGTCTTCACCCGCACCAAGCACGGCGCGAACCGCCTGGCGCAGCAGCTCGAGCGCGCCGGCATCCGCTCCGCCGCCATTCACGGCAACAAGAGCCAGGCCGCCCGCACGCGCGCGCTTGCCGACTTCAAGGCCGGCAAGCTGACCGCGCTGGTGGCGACCGAAGTCGCCTCGCGCGGCCTCGACATCCGCGAGTTGCCGCAGGTCGTGAACTTCGACCTGCCCAACGTGCCGGAAGACTACGTGCACCGCATCGGCCGCACCGCGCGGGCCGGCAATGACGGCCATGCCGTGTCGCTGGTCTCTGCGGAAGAGGCGCCGCTGCTCCGGGACATCGAGCGCACGATGCGCCAGGCCGTGCCGTTCGCGCCGACGCCGGAGTTCGCGCGCACCGAGCTCGCGCCGCCGGCGCCGCAGCGCGCGCAGCAGCCTGCGCCGCGGCATTCCGCACGGCCGGCGCGCCGCTTCCGGCCGCGTCGCGCGGGCTAGCCCGCGCCCTCGATCCGCTCGAACAGCGCCGGCCGCGCCGGCGGCGAATCCCCGATCTTGTAGGCTCGCGTCACCGCCTCCGCCGCCTCGCGCGCGGCATCGGCGCTCGCCGCGTGCACGCGCGCCAGCGGCGCGCCGGCGCGCACCTCCTGCGTGAGCGACGCCAGCCGGTCCAGGCCCACGGCAGGGTCGACGGCCTGACCGGGCGCGGTGCGCCCGCCGCCCAGCCCCACGACCGCCAGGCCGAGTGCGCGCGTGTCGATCGCAGTGACGAAGCCGTCGCCCGGCGCCGGCACGTCGACGACCACCGGCGCCGCCGCCAGGTGGCGCTCCGGCCGTTCGACGATATCCGCCGGCCCGCCGAGGCAGGCCACCATGCGCGCGAAGCGTTCCGCGGCCGCGCCGCTGGCCAGCGATTTCTCCAGCATGGCGCGCGCCGCGCGCGCGTCCGCTGCCAGGCCGCCCAGCACCATGACGTCGCATCCCAGCGTCAGCGTGACCTCCAGGAGACGCGCGTCGGCCGGCTCCCCGCGCAGGATGCCGATCGCTTCGCGCACTTCCAGCGCATTGCCTGCCGAGCGCGCGAGCGGCTCCGACATGTCGGTCAGGAACGCCGAGGCGCGCAGCCCCGCCTCCGCCGCCGTGTGGATCATCCGCCGCCCGAGCTCGCGGCCCTGGGCAGGATCGGTCATCACGGCGCCATTGCCGGTCTTGACGTCGAGCACCAGCGCATCGAGGCCGGCCGCCAGTTTCTTGGAGAGGATCGACGCGACGATCAGCGGGATGCAGTCGACCGTCGCGGTCACGTCGCGGATCGAGTAGAGGCGCTGGTCGGCCGGCGCGATCCGCCCGCCGGCGCCGATGATCGCGACGCCGGCGGCGCGCAGCGTGCTGCGGATGACTGCCGGCGCCGGCCGCGTGTCGTACCCCGGGATCGCCTCCAGCTTGTCGAGCGTGCCGCCGGTGTGCGCCAGGCCGCGGCCGCTGATCATCGGCACCCAGGCGCCGCAGGCCGCGAGCATCGGCCCGAGCGCCAGCGACACCAGGTCGCCGATGCCGCCGCTCGAATGCTTGTCGAGCACCGGGCCCGGCGGCGATTCCGCGCGCCAGTCGAGGATGTCGCCCGTGTCGCGCATCGCCAGCGTGAACGCCGCGCACTCCGCCGCCGTCATGCCGCGGAAGTACACGGCCATGGCGAAAGCGGCCACCTGGGCGTCGCTCAGGCTGCCGTCGGCGATGCCTTCCACGAGGCGCTGCAGGTCGCGCGCCTCGAGGACGCCGCCCTCGCGCTTGGTCCGGATCGTTTCCTGCGGCAGCCAGGTCATTCCTGCACGATCGCCCGCGGCCCGCTCAGGCTGACGGCAGGAAGAAGGCGTAGGGCAGCAGTTCGTCGAGCGTCGCCGTGCGCACCGCGCCGCCTTGCCAGGGAAAATGGACGGGCAGCCGGCCGTCGACGCCGAATTCGTGGATCCGCTGCCGGCAGCCGCCGCAGGGCGACGCCGCCATCACGGCGCCGCCGCGGTCCACGGCCCAGACCGCAATCTCCGCGATGCGGAACGAATCGCCCTCCGCGTGCACGCCTGCGGCGATCGCGCTGGCTTCCGCACAGTTGCCGAGCGGATAGGACGCATTCTCGACGTTGCTGCCGCGGTAGATCGCGCCGCTCGCGGCGCGGATCGCCGCGCCGACGTGGACGCCCGAATAAGGCGCATGCGCCCGGGCGCAACTCTCGCGCGCGGCGGCCATGAGCGATTCCGTCGATGCGTTCATGTCACCCCGGATCTTACGCCGCGCGCCGGCAGGCGCCAGCCGAAGCCACCCGATGACATCGCTTCAGAAACCCTTGGCAGTCAGCGCCGCGACGTCACCGTGCCGGTCGAGGTAGGCCGTGACCC
>CAYXUJ010000003.1:0-2997 GCA_964468395.1 uncultured Steroidobacteraceae bacterium | reverse complement strand
CCCTTGGCAGTCAGCGCCGCGACGTCACCGTGCCGGTCGAGGTAGGCCGTGACCCGGTCGGCGCCATCCGGCCCGACCAGGCCCAGATACAGGATTGTTGCGACCGGCACGCCGTGGCGCTCGAGATCCCGGCCGGCGACGTCGTCTTCCGCAACGTAGTGCAGCGAAGTCCGCGCTGCCAGCGTCTCCTTGATGAGATTGCGGAACCAGGCCGTGCGCGGACTCTCGTCCTTTGCAGCCGCGAATCCCGGCGACATGCCCGGCGACGTCCGGCCTTCGGACCAGGCGATCAGCGCTTCGAGCACGCGCGCAGTCCGCGCCGGATCCGGATCGGAAGCCGGCCTTGCCGGATCCGGCAGTTCGAGGGCCGGATCCATGATCCCGGCCAGGCGTTGCGTGATCCGGATCAGGTCCGCTTTCGCAAGATTCGCGAGCATGATGATCGTCATGTCGCCTTCGACATAGCGCGCAATGTTCGCCTCGAATCCCTGCCATGAGCCGGCGTGCTCGATGGTCGGCCGGCCGCGCTGCTCGCCGATGAACCAGCCGAACCCGTAGGGATAGGACGAGCCGTCCTTGAGGCGCACCGGCGTCCAGGCCTCGGCCAGCTGTTCGCGCGACAGCACGGTCGCATCGCGCAGGCCCGCGTCCCATTTCATCAGGTCGAGGATCGTCAGGTAGAGGGAGCCATCGGCCGTCGTATTCAGCATCGGCGCGACCCAGGCCTGGTTCTTCAGTGCGTCGTCGGCCAGTTCATAGCCGGCGGCGCGATTCGGCACGATGTCCGACTCGCTGATGATGCGCGCGGTATTCATCTGCAGGGGCTCGAATATGCGCCGTTCCAGGATATCTCCGTAAAAGTCGCCGCTGGCCTTCCGGATGATCGCTCCGACCAGCACATAGCCCGTGTTGCTGTAGCTCCACTGCGTGCCGGGCTCGAAATCGAGCGGCAGGCTGCGCGCCAGTTCGACCAGTTCGTCCTCGGAATAGTCGCGGCGCAGGTCGATGGCGTGCGCGCCCTCGTAGGTGAACTCGGGGATGCCGGAGGTGTGCGTCAGCAGCTGCCGGATCGTGATGGGCTGCCAGGCCTCGGGCACCGGCGCCAGCCAGCGCGACAGCGGATCGTCGATCGACAGCCTGCCGTCGGCCGCCAGCAGCTGGATGGCGGCCGCGGCAAACTGCTTGCCGACGGAGCCCGACTGGAAAACGGTCTCCGGCCGGACCGGCACGCGATGCTCGACGTTCGCCTCGCCATAGCCGGCGAGCTTGAGCGTTTCGCCGCGCCGCACGATGGCGAGGGAGAGACCGGGGATTCCCTGCTGGCGCATTTCATCGCGGATCGCGTCGTCGATCGCGTCGGCGCCGGCTGGCGGCGCCAGCAGCATTGCCGCCGCCAGAATGACTGGAGCGGGTGATGGGAATCGAACCCACGTTAGCAGCTTGGGAAGCTGCAGTTCTACCATTGAACTACACCCGCCGGGTTTGCCGGGATTCTATGCGTCACGCCGCGACGCTGCCAACACGTGTACATTCTCGCGCATGGTACCCGACCGGCATTCGGCGGACGTCGCGATCGTCGGCGCCGGCATCGCCGGCATCGCCGCCGCGATCGAGGCGCTGTCGCGCGGGCGGCGCGTCCTGCTGCTCGATCGCGATGCGGAATCGAACCTCGGCGGCCTCGCCCGCGAGTCGATGGGCGGGCTCTGGTTCGCCGGCACGCCGCTGCAGCGCCGCTACCGGATCCGCGACAGCGTCGAGCTCGGCTACCGGGACTGGATCTCGTTCGGCGAGCTCGGCCCCGGCCACCGCTGGCCGCGCGCCTGGGCGCGCGCCTACGTCGAGCGTTGCGTGCCGGAGGTGTTCGAGTGGCTGACGGGGCTCGGCGTGAAGTTCATGCCGATGCCGATGTGGGTCGAGCGCGGGCTCTACGGTTCCGGCAACTCGGTGCCGCGCTTTCATTTTGTCTGGGGCACGGGGCTGGCGCTCGCGGACGCGCTGATCCGCCGCCTGCTCGACCACCCGGAGCGCGCGCGGCTCACGCTCTGCTTCGGCCATCGCGTCGACTCGCTGGCGATGCGCGCGGGCCGCGTCGCCGGCGTCGCCGGCGCGGTCGAGCCGGATGAGCGCCCGTTCGAGGTCGCGGCGCCGGCGGTCGTGATCGCGGCCGGCGGCATCAATGGCGACATCGAGCGCGTGCGCCGCCACTGGCACGCGGACTGGGGCCGGCCGCCGCCGGTGATCCTGAACGGCTCGCACCGTTTCGCCGACGGCAGCCTGCACGACGCCGCGGCCGCCGCCGGCGCCAACGTGACGCACCTCGACTGGCAGTGGAACTACGCCGCCGGCATCCGCCACTGGCGCCCGCGCAAGCCGGGCCACGGCCTGTCGCTGGTGCCGCCGAAGTCGGCGCTGTGGCTCAATGCGCGCGGCGAGCGCATCGGGCCGATGCCGCTGGTCAGCGGCTTCGACACGCACGACCTCGTGGCGCGCATCTGCCGCGAGCCGGGCGGCTACAGCTGGCAACTCCTGAACCGGCGCATCGCCCTGCGGGAGCTCGCGGTGTCCGGTGCGGAGTTCAACCCGGCGATGCGCGACCGGCGGCGGCTGCGGGTCGCGCTCGACCTGCTGTCCGGCAATCGCTGGCTGTACGATGAGCTGACGCGCAACAGCGAGGACGTCGTGCTGGCCGCCACGCTGCCGGAACTGGTCGAGCGGATGAACGCGGTCAACGGCGGCGACGTCGTCGACCGCGCCGCGGTCGAGGACGCAGTCGCGCGCTGGGACGACGCCATCGCGCGCGGCCCGCGCTTCCACAACGACGAGCAGCTGCGGCGCATCGCCCTGCTCCGCCGCTGGCCGGGCGACCGGCTGCGCACCTGCGCCTTCCAGCGCATCCTCGATCCTGCCGCCGGGCCGCTGATGGCGATCCGCGAGTTCGTGATCAGCCGCAAGAGCATGGGCGGCATCCAGACCGACCTGGACTGCCGCGTGCTCGAC
>CAYXUJ010000002.1:7586-90604 GCA_964468395.1 uncultured Steroidobacteraceae bacterium | reverse complement strand
GATGGAGGCTAGGGTCGGAATCGAACCGGCGTACACGGCTTTGCAGGCCGCTGCATGACCACTCTGCCACCTAGCCTTCGGGGGCATTAGACACGAAACCCCGGTTGGCCGTCCCGGGGTTGCGTCTGGATCTGGAGCGGGAAACGAGGCTCGAACTCGCGACCTCAACCTTGGCAAGGTTGCGCTCTACCAACTGAGCTATTCCCGCGGTCGGCGCCAATCAGGAGGCGTCATTGTAGGAGCGCACTCCGGACTGTCAAGTTTGCCGGAAACCCCTTAATTCCGGCCACGCGGTACGCAAATAGGCCGCCATCGACCATAAGGTCAGCACCGCCGCGACCACCGTCAGCGCGAGCCCGGTCCAGTACACCGGCAGGCCCAGGATGTCCTGCCGGAACAGCATCATGGACAGGCCGACGATCTGCACGATGGTCTTGAACTTGGCGACGCCCGTCACCTCGAGCTTGTTGGGCGAGCCGATCCCGGCCATCCACTCGCGCAGCGCCGAGATCGCGATCTCGCGGCCGATGATCACCGCCGCCGTCAGCGTCACGTACCAGGTGGGGTCCTTGCTGACGATCAGCACCAGGGCAGTGGCGACGATCAGCTTGTCGGCGACCGGGTCGAGAAATGCGCCGAGTCGCGAGACCTGGCCGAGCTTGCGCGCCAGGTAGCCGTCGAAGGCATCGGTGATGCCGACCACGGCGAACAGCAGTCCGCAGGCCATGTTGGACCAGGCGTGCGGCAGGTAGAACAGGCCGACGATCACCGGGATCAGCGCGATCCGGAGTCCCGTCAGCAGGTTCGGAATGGTGTAGGGACTGGTCATCCGGCTCCCGGGTGCAGATGCTCGAAGATCGCCTGTGCCAGCGCCGGCCCGATGCCCGGCGCCCTGGCCAGGTCCTCGACGCCGGCCCGCAGCACGCCTTGCAGGCCGCCGAATTGCTGCAGCAAGGCCCGCCGCCTGGCCGGACCGAGCCCCGCAACGGCCTCCAGCATCGAGGTCTGGCGCGACCGCGCGCGGCTGCGGCGGTGGCCGCTGATCGCGAAACGGTGCGCCTCGTCGCGGGCGCGCTGGATCAGGTGCAGGGCCTTCGAGTCGGGCGGCAGTATAGAGGGCGCTTTCCGGCCCAACAAGAAAATGCGCTCCTGTCCGGCGCGGCGATCGGCGCCCTTGGCGGCCGCCGCGACCGCGGGCAGCGTGAGTTCGAGCTCCGCCAGCACGCGTGCGGCTTCCGCGAGCTGGCCGGGCCCGCCGTCGATCAGCAGCAGGTCCGGCAGCGTGGCCTGTTCCTGCAGGCGGCGGCGATAGCGGCGGGTCAGCGCCTGGCGCAGCGCGCCGTAGTCGTCGCCGCGCTCGACGCCGGCGATGTTGTAGCGGCGGTATTCCGCCTTCAGCGGCCCCTCCGCGCCGAACACCACGCAGGAGGCGTTGGTCGCCTCGCCCTGGGTATGGCTGACGTCGAAGCACTCGATCCGCGCGGGCGGCTGCGGCAGCCCGAGGAAACGGCCGAGTTCCGCGAACTGGTCGGCCAGGCTCGCGCGGCCCGCAGCGCGCATGGCGAGCGCATTCGCTGCGTTCTGCAGCGCGAGCTGCACCCAGCGCTGCGGCAGGCCACGCCGGCCGGCGGCGATGCGCAGCTTGCGCCCGGCGCGTTCACCGAGCGACGCGGCGAGCGTGTCGGCGTCCTCGACCGGATGCGACAGCACGATCCGCGGCGGCGGGTCGCGCTCGAGGTAGTGCTGGGCCAGGAACGCGGACAGGACCTCGGGGGCGTCGCTGATCGGCGCGCGCGGATGGAAAGTCGAGGTGCCGAGGAGCTGGCCGCCGCGGATGAACATGAGGGCGACGCAGAACTCGCCGCCCTGCTCCGCGACCGCGATCACGTCGGTATCGGTGCCGCTGCGCGCGCGGCTGATGACCTGGCGCGACTGCACGTCGGTGAGCGCGGCGAGCTGGTCGCGCAGCATCGCCGCCCGCTCGTAGTCGAGCTGCCCGGAGGCCCGCTCCATGTCGCGGCCGATACGCGCCGTGACGTCGGCCGCGCGGCCCTCCAGCACCTGCACGGCCGACTCGACGTCGCGGGCATAGGCGTCCTTCGCGATCAGTCCGGTGCAGGGCGCCGAGCAGCGGCCGATCTGGTACTCGAGGCAGGGCCGCGAGCGGTTGGCGAAAAACGTGTCCTTGCAGTTCCTGAGCCGGAACAGCTTGTGCAGCTGGTTCAGCGCGTCGTGCACGGCGCTGGCGCTGGGATAGGGCCCGAACAGCCGCCCGGCCAGGCGGCGGCTGCCGCGGTAGAAGGACAGGCGCGGGTACTCGTGCGCCGAGAAGTGCACGTAGGGAAAGCTCTTGTCGTCGCGCAGGATGACGTTGAAGCGCGGCCGGTGGCGCTTGATCAGGTTGTGCTCGAGCAGCAGCGCCTCGGTGTCCGAGCGGGTGACGGTCACCTCGATCCCGGCGATGACGCGCGCCAGGGCCTGGACCTTCGGCTGCAGCTGGTCGGCGCGGAAGTAGCTCGCCACCCGCGCCTTGAGGCTGCGGGCCTTGCCGATGTAGACGATCTTGCCGTCGGCATCGAGCATGCGGTAGACGCCGGGGCGCGCCGGCAGCGTGCTGACGAAGGCCTTGGCGTCGAATCCGCTCACCGGTGCATGGTGTCGCGACCCTCAGCCGTCGAGCAAGTGCCGCGCGCGGGCGAAGACCCGCGCGAACATCGGTCCGGTCAGGCGCCGGGTCTGGGTGTTGTAGCGGCTGCAGTGGTAGGAATCGAGCAGCACGAGCCCGTCCGGCAGCGCGTGCTCGGCGCCATGGGCGAATCGCGCGGCTGCGGGCCTGAGGCCAAGGGCCCGCAGCACGGCCGTGTGGGCGATGGTGCCGAGCGCGACGATGACGGCGCGGGCCGGGAGCACCGCCAGTTCGCCGGCGAGGAAGGCATTGCAGCGCCGCACCTCGGCCGGCAGCGGCTTGTTGGCCGGCGGCAGGCACTTGACGGCATTGGTGATGCGGCAGTCCAGCAGCCGCAGCCCGTCGCCGGCGGCGACCGACTCCGTGCGGCTCGCGAAGCCCTGCGCGTGCAGCGTGCGGTACAGCAGGATGCCGGCATGGTCACCGGTGAACGGGCGTCCCGTGCGGTTGGCCCCGTGCAGGCCCGGCGCCAGGCCGACGACCAGCAGGCGATGGCGGGCGCTGCCAAAGGGCGCGACCGGACGGCAATGATAGGCCGGGTGGCGGCCGCGCACCTCGTCGAGGAACGCGGCCAGCCTCGGGCACTGCCGGCAGTCCGGGTCGAAGCCCGGCCCGGCCCGGCCTCTCACCGGCGTGTCAGCGCGACTTGAATTGCGCTTCCTCGGTCGAGCCCTGCATGGCCGTGATCGACGAGGTGCCGCCGTTCACGGTCTGGGTGACGTCGTCGAAGTAGCCGGCGCCGACCTCGCGCTGGTGCTTGGTCGCCGTATAACCGTGCGCTTCGGCGGCGAACTCCGCCTGCTGCAGCGCGACGTAGGCGCTCATTTGCGATTCGCGGTAGCCGCGCGCCAGCTCGAACATCGAGAAGTTGAGCGCGTGGAACCCCGCGAGCGTGATGAACTGGAACTTGTAGCCCATGGCGCCGAGCTCGCGCTGGAATTTCGCGATGGTCGCGTCGTCGAGCTTCTTCTTCCAGTTGAAGGACGGCGAGCAGTTGTAGGCCAGCAGCTTGCCGGGATGGTGGCGGTGCACGCCTTCGGCGAATGCCTTCGCCTCCTGCAGGTCGGGCTTGCCGGTCTCGCACCAGATCAGGTCGGCGTAGGGCGCGTAGGCGATGCCGCGGGCGATGGCCTGGTCGAGGCTGGCCTTGACCGGGAAGAATCCCTCGCTGGTGCGCTGCTGCGACGTGATGAACGGCCGGTCGCGCTCGTCCACGTCCGAGGTCAGGAGCGATGCCGACTCGGCGTCGGTGCGTCCGACCAGCACGGTCGGCACGCCGCAGACGTCGGCGGCGAGGCGCGCGGCGACCAGCTTGTTGATCGCCTCCTGCGTCGGGACCAGCACCTTGCCGCCCATGTGGCCGCACTTCTTGGCGCTCGACAGCTGGTCCTCGAAGTGCACGCCGGCGGCGCCCGCCTCGATCATCGCCTTCATCAGCTCGAAGGCGTTCAGCACGCCGCCGAAGCCGGCCTCGGCGTCGGCCACGATCGGCTGCAGCCAGTCGATCGAGTCGTCGCCCTCGGCGTGGCAGATCTGGTCGGCGCGCAGCAGCGTGTTGTTGATGCGCCGGACCACCGCCGGGACCGAGTCCGCCGGGTAGAGCGACTGGTCGGGATACATCTCGCCGGCGAGGTTGGCGTCGCCGGCCACCTGCCAGCCGGACAGGTAGATGGCCTTGAGCCCGGCGCGGACCTGCTGCATTGCCTGGTTGCCGGTCAGCGCGCCGAGCGCGTTCACGTACGGCTGCTCGTGCAGGTGGCGCCACAGCTTTTCCGCGCCGAGGCGCGCGAGCGTGTGCTCGACCTGCACCGTGCCGGCAAGCCGCAGCACGTCCGCGGGCGCATAGCCGCGGATCACGCCCTGCCAGCGCGGGTCGGCATTCCATTCCTTCTCGAGCTGGGCGGCGGTCTTCAGGCTCATCAGGTCCTCCGGTATCAGGCGATGTCTTCGTAGGCCACGAGGGTCAGGAACGGCTCGAACACGGGGCTCGCGGTCAGCTGCCCGACCAGTTCCGCGGCGCGCGCGTAGTGGCCCTTGTCGAATGCGGCGGGCCCGACGTCCAGGCGGATGCGCTGCAGCTGCTCGGTGATCATCTCGCGCACCATCGCCAGGGTCACCGTGCGGCGGTCCTTCAGGCGGCACTCGTGCCGCACCCACTGCCACAGCTGGGCGCGCGAGATCTCGGCGGTCGCTGCGTCCTCCATCAGGTTGTGGATGGGCACGCAGCCGTTGCCGCCGAGCCAGGCCGCGAGATAGCGGATGCCGACGTCGATGTTGGTACGCAACCCCTCTTCCGTGATGTCGCCGGACGGCACGCGCAGCAGGTCCTCGGCCGTGACCTGCACGTCCTCGCGCAGGCGGTGCAGGTTGTTGGCCGTCGGCATCTTCCTGTCGAAGATGTCGCGCGCCACGAACACCAGGCCCGGGTGCGCGACCCAGGTGCCGTCATGGCCGTCGTTCGCCTCGCGCTCCTTGTCGGCGCGCACGCGCGCCAGCGCCGCGTCGTTGGCGCGCGGGTCGCCCTTGATCGGGATCTGCGCCGCCATGCCGCCGATGGCGAAGGCGCCGCGGCGATGGCAGGTCTTGATCACCAGCTGCGAATAGCTGCGCAGGAAGTGCGAGGTCATCGTCACGCTGTTGCGGTCCGGCAGCACGAAGTCGGCGCGCCGGCAGAACTTCTTGATGAAGCTGAAGATGTAGTCCCAGCGGCCGCAGTTCAGCCCGACGATGTGATCGCGCAGCTCGTACAGGATCTCGTCGATCTCGAAGGCGGCCGTGATGGTCTCGATCAGCACGGTCACCTTGACGCTGCCGCGCGGCAGGCCGAGGGTCCGTTCGCTGTGCTCGATGACACGCGCCCACAGGCGCGCCTCGAGGTGGCTCTCCAGCTTCGGCAGGTAGAAGTAGGGGCCGGTGCCGCGGCTCAGCAGTTCGCTGGCGTTGTGGAACAGGTAGAGGCCGAAATCCACGAAAGCGCCCGGGATCGGCTTGCCGGCAAGCTTCCAGTGCTTTTCGGGCAGGTGCCAGCCGCGCGGCCGCAAGATCAGCACCGCCGTCGACTCGTTCAGCCGGTAGGACTTCCCCTCCGGGCTCTTGAAGGCCAGCGTGCCGCGCACGGCCTCCATCAGGTTCACCTGCCCCTGGATCACGTTCTCCCAGGTCGGGCACAGCGAATCTTCGCAGTCGGCCATGAACACGTTGGCGCCCGAATTGAGCGCGTTGATGATCATCTTGCGGTCGGTGGGGCCGGTGATCTCCACGCGCCGGTCCTGCAGGTCGCGCGGTATCGGGCCGACGCGCCAGTCGCGGTCGCGGATTGCGCGCGTGGCGTCGAGGAAATCGGGCAGCACGCCGGCGTCGAACTGCCGCTGCCGCCGCGTGCGATCCTCGAGCAGTTCCTCGACCTCGGCGCCGAACTGCGCCGCCAGGCGGTTGACGAACTCGCTTGCTTCGGGCCGCAGCACTTCACGCCAGTCCATGCGCAGCACCGGAAACCGGCCGGTATTGCTGCTGGTGCTATCGACTTCCTGAGGAACCAATCACAACTCCATGAAATATCGGCATATTATCGCCTGGCTTTGTGCCGCGCGATCAGCATCGCGAGTTCCAGCGCCTGTTCGCAGTTGAGCCGCGGATCGACGCTCGTGCGGTAGGCGCGGGCGAGGTCGCCGTCGGACAGCCCGCGCGCGCCGCCGGTGCATTCGGTGACGTCGTCGCCGGTCAGTTCGAAATGCACGCCGCCCAGGATCGAGCCCGACGCCTCGTGGATGCGGAAGGCGGACTCGACCTCGGCCAGGATGTTCTCGAAGCGCCGCGTCTTGACGCCCTGCGGCGTGGATTCGGTGTTGCCGTGCATCGGGTCGCAGACCCACAGCACCTGGCGGCCGCTGTCGCGCACCGCGCGGATGGCCGCCGGCAGCGCCTGCTCGATCCGCCTGGCGCCGAAGCGGTGGATCAGCGTCAGCCGGCCCGGCTCGTTGTCGGGGTTGAGGATGCGCACCAGCTCGCCGAGCGTCGCCGCATCCATCCCCTCCCCGACCTTGACGCCGATCGGGTTGGCGATGCCGCGGAAGTACTCGACGTGGGCGCCGCCCGGCATCGACGTGCGCATGCCGATCCACGGCATGTGCGTGGACAGGTTGTACCAGCGCTCGCGCCGCTTGAGGTAGCGGGTCTGTGCCTGTTCGTAGAGCAGGTGCAGGCCCTCGTGGCTCGCGTAGAAGCGCACCTGGCTCGCCTCGTGCACCGGCGAGCCGGCGACCGCTGCGTAGAAGTCGAGCGAGTCGGAGATCGCGTCGACGATCTTCTGGTAGGCGTCCTTGAGCTTGGCGTGCTGCAGGAAGCCGAGGTCCCAGTATTCCGGGTGATGCAGGTCGGCGAAGCCGCCGTCCACCAGCGCGCGCACGAAGTTGAGCGTCAGCGCCGCGCGCTCGTAGCCGCGCAGCAGCAGTTCCGGGTCCGGCTCGCGCTCGGCGGCGACGAAGGCCGCCCGATTGACGATGTCGCCGCGATAGGAAGGCAGCGTCGTGCCGGCGCGAGTCTCGGTGTCGGCCGAGCGCGGCTTGGCGTACTGGCCGGCGATGCGGCCGACGCGGATCACGGGCTTCTTGAGCCCGTGCAGCAGCACGACGCTCATCTGCAGCAGGATCTTCAGCTTGCGCGCGATCGTGTCCGATTCGCAGTCGGCAAAGCCCTCCGCGCAGTCGCCGCCCTGCAGCAGGAAGCGCTCGCCGCGCTGCGCCGCGGCGAGCTCGGCCTTGAGCTGGTCCACTTCCCAGGAGACGACCACCGGCGGCAGGCGCGCGAGCTCGTCCAGCACGCGCGCGAGCTTGGCGGCATCGGCGTAGTGCGGTTGCTGCAGCGCCGGCATTTTCTGCCAGCTGCCGGGTTCCCAGGCCGCGTTTTCAACTGCGGTATTCATCGTCCGAGCCATCGTACACGGATTCGCTGCACTGCAAAAATTGTCCCGGCCAGGGGGTGGTTTATGTAGTGCGGAATGGGCAGAATGCGCCACCCTTTTGGCTGGAAATCCGCATGCATCGCGTACTGGTTCTGGGCGCCGGCAAGATCGGCGCATTGATTTCGGGGCTGCTGGCCGACGCCGGCGACTACCAGGTGCAGCTGGCCGACGTCAGCGGCGACGCCGCGGGCGCCGTCGCGCGCGCCCATGACCGCCGCAACCTCACGGCCCACGCGCTCGACGCGACGGATGCGGCGGCGCTCAAGCGCCACCTGGACGCGCACCCCTGCGACGCCGTGATCTCGTCGCTGCCGTTCTACTGCAACCCCGGCGTTGCGACCGCGGCGCGCCGGCATGGCCTGCACTATTTCGACCTGACCGAGGATGTCGAGGTCACGCGCGCGGTGCGCAAGCAGGCCGAGGGCGCGGCGACCGCGTTCGTGCCGCAGTGCGGCCTGGCGCCGGGCTTCGTGTCGATCGCCGCCAACGAGCTGATCGGCCACTTCGACGAGCTGCGCAGCGTCAAGATGCGGGTCGGGGCGCTGCCGCAGCACCCGAACAACGTCCTCAAGTACTCGCTCACCTGGTCCACCGAGGGCCTGATCAACGAGTACGGCAATCCCTGCCTCGCGATCGCGGACCGCCGTCTGGTCGAGGCCGCGCCGCTCGAAGGGCTCGAGGAGATCGAGATCGACGGCACGCTGTACGAGGCCTTCAATACCTCCGGCGGCCTCGGCTCGCTCGGCGAGACCTACGGCGACCGCTGCGAGCAGATGAACTACAAGACCATGCGCTACCCCGGCCACTGCGAGCAGGTGCGGCTGCTGATGAACGACCTGAAGCTCAACCAGGACCGCGGCACGCTGAAGCGCATCCTCGAGAACGCCGTTCCCCAGACCCTGCAGGACGTGGTGATCGTCTACGTGGCGGTCAGCGGCCGGCAGGACGGGGAACTGCGCGAAGAGAATTACGTCAACAAGGTCTATCCGCAGGAAATCCTGGGCCGCCTCTGGTCGGCCATCCAGGTGACCACCGCCGCCGGCATCACCGCGGTCGTGGACCTGGTGCTGTCACGGCCCGGCGACTACCGCGGTTTCGTGCGCCAGGAACAGTTCGGCCTGCCGGCGGTGCTGGCCAACCGCTTCGGCGCCTGGTACAGCAACGGCGGCGACAAGGCCGTCTCGGCGCGCATGGTGGTGGAAGGCAGCGCCGGGCGCCAGCGCAGCCTCGCAGGAGCAGCCCGATGAATCCGCAGCAGATCCTCGCAGGCCTCGGCCTGTCGGCCGTCAATCCCGGCGCCTGGTCCGGCAGGGAATGGCACGCCGCCCCCGGCGCGCCGCTGATCGACTCGCTGAACCCGGCGACCGGCCAGGTCATCGCCCAGGTGCAGGCGGCCACCGAGGCCGACTACGAGCGCGTCATGGCGAGCGCGACCGCCGCATTCGCGGCCTGGCGCGAGGTGCCGGCGCCGCGGCGCGGCGAAGCCGTGCGCCAGATGGCGGACGCGCTGCGCGCGAAGAAGGACCTGCTCGGCAGCCTGGTCAGCCTCGAGATGGGCAAGATCAAGGCCGAGGGCGACGGCGAGGTCCAGGAGATGATCGACATCGCCGACTTCGCGGTCGGCCAGTCGCGCATGCTCTACGGCCTGGCGATGCACTCGGAGCGCCCGCACCACCGGATGTACGAGCAGTGGCATCCGCTCGGCGTGGTCGGGATCATCTCGGCATTCAACTTCCCGGTCGCGGTCTGGTCGTGGAACGCGTTCCTGGCCGCCGTCTGCGGCGACGTCTGCGTCTGGAAGCCCTCGCACTCGACGCCGCTGTGCGCGATCGCGGTGCAGCGCATCTGCAACGACGTGCTGCTGCGCGCCGGCCTGCCGCCGATCTTCCAGCTCTTCATCCCGGCCGACAACAAGCTGGCCGAGCGCTTCGTGGACGACCGCCGCGTCGCCCTGCTGAGCTTCACCGGCTCCACCAACGTCGGCCGCCGCGTCGGCGAGCGCGTTGCCGCCCGCCTCGGCCGCAGCCTGCTCGAGCTCGGCGGAAACAATGCGATTATCGTCGATGAGCACGCGAACATGGACCTGGTCGTGCCGGCCGTCGTGTTCGGCTCGGTCGGCACGGCCGGCCAGCGCTGCACGACCACGCGGCGGCTGCTCGTGCATGCATCGCGCATCGACGAGCTCGAACGGCGCCTGGTCGCCGCCTACAAGCAGGTGCGCATCGGCGACCCGCTCGATCCGCAGGTGCTGATGGGGCCGCTGGTGGACGCCGGAGCGGTGCGCCGCTACGAGGCGGCGCTCGACGACGCCCGCAAGCAGGGCGGCAAGGTCCTGTGCGGCGGCCGCGTGCTGCCGGGGCCCGGCAACTTCGTCGAGCCGACCATCGTCCGGGCGCGCAACGACATGCCGGTTGTGCGCCACGAGACCTTCGCGCCGATCCTGTACCTGATCCCGTGCGCCACGCTGGACGAGGCGATCGCGATGCACAACGACACGGATTACGGACTGTCGTCGGCGATCTTCACGGATCGCGTCCAGCATGCCGAGCGCTTCCTGTCGGTCACCGGCAGCGACTGCGGCATCGCCAACGTCAACATCGGCACGTCGGGAGCCGAGATCGGCGGCGCTTTCGGCGGCGAGAAGGACACCGGCGGCGGCCGCGAGGCGGGCTCGGACTCCTGGAAGGCCTACATGCGCCGCCAGACCAACACGATCAACTGGTCGAGCGAGCTGCCGCTCGCGCAGGGCATCAGGTTCGACCTGGGCTGAGCGCGCGCACCGCGTCGCGGTACAGGATCTGCATGTAGCGTTCGGCCGTGATGAACGCCCAGGACAGCTGGCCGTCATAGTCGGCGAACGGGCGCGCGGCCAGCACCTCCTCGAGCGAGCGGCCGGCCTGCACCAGCGCCCGCATCCGGTCGCGGGTGACGACCAGCATCTGCCGGTAGGCCTCGAGCCCCGCCCGGTCGGTCACCTTGCCGTGTCCCGGGATGATCCGGGTCTTCGCATCCGCGAGCGCCAGCATCCGCTCCACGGCGGCGATCGTGCCGTCGACCGAGCCGCCGGAGTCGATGTCGATGAACGGATACAGGCCGGCGAACATCAGGTCGCCGGTGTGGATCACGTTGGCCTTGCGGAACACGATGAACACGTCGCCGTCGGTATGCGCCGCGCGCACGTGGACGCCGCGCAGCTCGTCGCCGTTGACGTGCAGCGAGAGGCTGTCGTTGAAAGTGACGACCGGCAGCGCGCCTGCGGGCGACGGCGGCGTCGTCTTCTGGAAGAACTCCGAGAAGTTGTCGCTGGCCATGCGCTCGCGCACGCGGTCGTGGGCGACGACCACCGAGCCCTGCGCCGCCAGGTTCTCGTTACCGCCGGTGTGGTCGCCGTGCCAGTGGGTGTTGACGATGAACTGCGGCGTGCCAGGCGCGATCTTCTCCAGCGCTTCGATGACCTGGCCGGTCATGCTGGCGTACTGGTCGTCGATCAGGAAGATGCCGTCGACGCCGGCCGAGACGCCGATGTTGCCGCCCTGCCCATACAGCACGTGCACGCCGGGCGCGACTTCGGCGGTCTCGAGCGCCGGCGGTGCCGCCTGCTGCGCGACGGCGGCGGTGGCGTGGATGGCGAGCAACAGCAGCGGCAAGGACTTGCGCATGGTTCCTCCAGTCATTCGGGTTCGGTCCGGGCTGTTATGATAAACGCCTGACACGGAGGATTTCCGCATGTCGCGATCGGGCTGCCGCCGCTGGCTGCCGGCCTTCCTGGCCTGGATCGCCTGCCTCCCGGCACTGGCGGCGGCGCAGGATGCCGGCGACGGCATCGTGCTGGTCGAAATCAAGGACGCGATCGGGCCGGCGACCAAGGAGCATTTCCTCGCCGCGCTCGCGCATGCGGAAGACACCGACGCGCGCCTGCTGCTGCTGGTCCTCGACACGCCCGGCGGGCTCGATGCGGCGATGCGCGACATGATCCAGGGCATCCTGTCGGCGAAAGTGCCGGTCGCCACCTTCGTGGCGCCGCCTGGCGCGCGCGCCGCCAGCGCCGGCACGTTCATCCTCTACGCGAGCCACATCGCGGCGATGGCGCCCGGCACGAATCTCGGCGCCGCGACGCCGGTGCCAATCGGCGGCTCGCCGCCCGCCGATGATGGCAAGGAACGCCGGCGCGACGACGGATCCGCTGGCAACGAGCCGGAGCCGCAAGCAGCGCCGTCCGGCAGCGCTTCCGACCGCAAGGCGGTCAATGACGCAGTGGCGTACATCCGCAGCCTTGCCGAGCTGCGCGGGCGCAACGCGACTTTCGCCGAGGCGGCGGTGCGCGATGCGGCGAGCCTGCCGGCCCACGAAGCGCTCGCCGGCGGCGTGATCGACCTGGTCGCGGACGACGTCGCCGGGCTGCTGGCCGCGCTCGACGGCCGCCGCATCAAGTTGGGGGACGGCGAACGCACGCTGGCGACCGCCGGCGCGGTGATCGAGCGCTTCGAGATGACCTGGCGCACGTCCGTGCTCGCGGTGCTGACCAATCCGCTGGTGGCCTACGGCCTGCTGATCATCGGGATCTACGGCCTGATGTTCGAGGGCTACAACCCGGGCGCGATCCTGCCGGGCGTGGTCGGTACGATCTGCCTGTTGCTGGGCCTTTACGCCCTGCAGGTCCTGTCGGTCAACTTTGCGGGACTTGCGCTCGTCGTCCTCGGCGTCGGCATGATGATCGCGGAAGTCTTCATGCCGAGTTTCGGCGCACTGGGGCTGGGCGGGCTGGTGGCTTTCGTGATCGGCTCGATCGTGCTGATGGATAACGACACGCCGGGTTTCGGGCTGAGCCGCGGCGTGGTCGGCGGCGTCGCGACATTCGCCGGTGCCGCCATCCTGGGAACGGTCTGGCTGGCGGCGCGAGCCCGCCGGCGGCCGGTCGCGTCCGGGCAGGAGCAGTTGATCGGCGATGTCGCCGAGGCCGTCGGCGGGTTCACCGGCGAGGGCCAGGTCCGGATCTACGGCGAGCTGTGGAATGCAGTCAGTACCGGGCCCGTGACTGCCGGCCAGCGTGTGCGGGTGATTCGCGTGGAAGGGCTGAAGCTGCACGTGTCGCCCCTGCAATGACAGGAGTCCTGAAATGACCTATGCAATTGGCGTTGTCGCCGTACTGGTGACGATTCTGCTGTTCAACGCGATCAACATCCTGCGCGAGTACGAACGCGGGGTGACCTTCACGCTCGGCCGCTATACGGGCACCAAGGGGCCCGGCCTCATCATCGTGATCCCGATCCTGCAGCAGATCGTGCGCGTGGACCTGCGCACCATCGTGCTCGACGTGCCGAAGCAGGACGTCATCTCGCGCGACAACGTCTCGGTCAAGGTCAACGCGGTCGTCTATTTCCGGATCGTCGATCCCTCCAAGGCCATCATCCAGGTGGCGAACCCGTTCGAGGCCACCAGCCAGCTCGCCCAGACGACGCTGCGCTCGGTGCTGGGCCAGCATGAGCTCGACGAAATGCTGTCGGAGCGCGAGCGCCTGAACAGCGACGTGCAGAAGATCCTCGATGCCTCGACCGATGTCTGGGGGATCAAGGTGTCGCACGTCGAGATCAAGCATGTCGATCTCGACGAAACGATGATCCGCGCGATCGCCAAGCAGGCCGAGGCCGAACGCACCCGGCGCGCCAAGGTGATTCACGCCGAGGGCGAGAAGCAGGCCGCGGCGATGCTGGTCGATGCGGCGAAGCTGCTCGGCGCGGATCCCCGCGCGATCCAGCTGCGCTACATGCAGACGCTGACGGAACTCGGCAACGAGCGAAGCACGACGATCGTGTTCCCGTTGCCGATGGATCTGCTCACGCCGTTCGTGAAGAAGTTCGAGCCGGGCGGCTGATCAGCGGCCCGGCAGGCGCAGGCTGACGCGCGCGCCGCCGAGGCGGCTCGCGCCGATCTCCAGGCTCCCGGAATACGCGGCGGCGACCTCGCGCGCGACGGCGAGCCCGATCCCCTGCCCCGCAACGCTCTCGTCGGCGCGCACGCCGCGTTCCAGCACGCGCGCCCGCTCCTCCTCGGGGATGCCGCGGCCGTCGTCCTCGACGTCGAGCACCAGGCCGGGCCGGCGCCAGTCCGCCGAGGTCCAGGGCGTTGCACGCACCGCGACTTCGCTGCGGCAGTACTTGCAGGCGTTGTCCATCAGGTTGCCGGCCAGCTCGAGGAAGTCGCCGGCGTCGATCGGGTATGCGGTGCCGGGTGCGATCGCGAGCGCGATGCGCAGCTCGCGGTCAGCGTAGACCTTGGCGAGCGCCGCGCGCAACTGCTCCAGCGGCTCCTGCACCGGCAGCGCGGTCAGGGTCGCGCCGCTGCCGCCGAAGACGGCGCGCTTCAGCTGGTGCTGCACGATCGACTGCATCCGGTCGAGTTGCGGCGCCAGCTCGCCGGCGCCGGCCTGGCCGCGCTCGAGCAGCGCGCGCATGGCGGCGAGCGGGGTCTTCAGGCTGTGCGCCAGGTTGCCGAGCGTGGCGCGGTAGCGTTCGAGCCGCTTGCGCTCGCCGACCAGCAGCGCGTTGAGGTTGCCGGTGACGCCCGCAAGCTCGCGCGGCCAGCCGCTGCCGAGCGCATCGGCGCGCCCCGCCTCGATGTCGAGGATTTCCTCCTCCAGGCGGCGCAGCGGCCGCAGCGCGAGGCGCAAGGCGATGGCCAGCCCGCCGAGGAGCGCGAGCCCGATCAGCAGCGAGCCGGTCACGAGTGCGGCGCGCACGCGCGCGACTTCCCGGTGCCAGGGCTCGAGGCTCTCGGCTGCGCGCACGACGAAGTCGCGCGCATCCCCGGGCGCAAGCTCCCAGCGGATGCCCAGTGAGAACCCGAGCGCGCGCGCGCCGTCGGCGAGGCGGGTCGTCTCGAACAGGCGTTCGCCCGGCAGCGGTTGCGCGGCGAGCTGCAGGCCGCTGGCGACCGCGGACGGCGAGCGCCAGCTGCCGCGGGCGCCGACGATCTCGGCATAGAGTCCCGACCCGGGCGTCGAGAGCCGGGGTTCCACGAGGTTCTGCGGCACCAGGCGGCCGTCGGCTTCGACGTCGGCGCTGGCGATCAGCGCGATCACCTGGGCCTCGAGCACGTCCCGCTGCGCCTGCAGTCCCTGCTCACGGTAGAGCGAGTCCAGCGACCAGGCGGCGATCGCCGCGCCCGCCAGGATCAGCAGGGCGAGAGTGACGAGCAGCCGCGCCTGCAGCGATGGCTGGGGATGCACCACGGTCAGTCGCGCGCGATGCGGTAGCCGCGGCCGCGCAGCGTCTCGATCGGCTGCCGGGTGCCGTCGGGATCGAGTTTGCGGCGCAGGCGGCCGATGAAGACCTCGATCGTGTTGCTGTCGCGCTCGAAGTCCTGCGCGTAGATTTTCTCGGTCAGTTCCGCCTTGGAGATGACCTGCCCGGCCCGCAGCATCAGGTATTCCAGCAGCCGGTACTCGAATGCCGTCAATTCGACCGCGGCGCCGCCGGCGCGCACTTCCTGGCTGCGGGTGTCGAGCTCAATGCCGCCGCCCTTGAGCAGCGGCTGCGACCAGCCGCCCGAACGGCGCAGCAGCGCCTGCAGCCGCGCCAGCAATTCCTCGAAGTGGAAGGGCTTGGTCACGTAGTCGTCGGCGCCCGCATCGAGGCCCGCGACTTTCTCCTGCCAGCTGTCGCGGGCGGTCAGGATCAGGACCGGGAAGCTCCTGGCCGCCTTGCGCCAGGCACGGATCGCCTCGAGGCCGGACCGGCCCGGCAGGCCGAGATCCACGACCGCAACGTCGATCGGATACTCGAGGCCGGCGAATTCGCCTTCGACGCCGTCGGCGGCCGTGTCGACGGTGAAGCCCGCCGCGCGCAGATGCTGTGCGAGGGATTCGCGCAGCGCCGGTTCGTCCTCGACCACCAGGAGGCGCATGGCGCCCTCAGTTCTCTTCGCCGGATTCGGCGTCGATCCGCACTTCGAAGACCCGCCCGTCGTCGGCAAGCAGGCGGATGCGGTATTCGATCCGGTCGCCGTGGCGCTTCTCCTCTGCCCGCACGGCACGCGCCTTGTAGCGGCGCTCGGCGCGGGCGACGGCCTCGTCCAGGGAAATCGCCCGCTCGGCGTAACTCGCCGCGCCGCGGTCACGCCCGCGGTCGCGGCCGCGGTCCGATGCCTGCGCCTCCGGCGCGGCGCCGGCGCCGGCCGCCAGCATCAGGCATAGCAATGTGCAGAGCATCACCCGCATCGTCGCCATCACGTCATTGTAGTGGAACGGACCTGCCCGGGCCGACGGCGCGGCCCGGGCATGCGTACCGTCATCCTGCCGGGCTCACGTCGACCTGGACGCGGAGCCGGTCGCCCGGATCGTAGGGCAGCCGCGTGAGGTACCGGCGCCCTGCGTACTCGTAGGTCACGTCGTAGCCGTCCACGCGTTCCTCGTAGCTGTCGCGATAGCGCGTTTCGCAGCGCTCGCGCACGCGGTATTCGCCGTAGCGCTGGCGCTGGCGGTCCTGCGAGACCTTGTGGCCGACCGCTCCGCCGATGATCGCGCCGGCCGCGCGCGCCACCTTGCGCCCGCTGCCGTCGCCGACCTGGTTGCCGAGCACGCCGCCGATGAGGCCGCCGATCAGGGTGCCGCCGATATGGTTCGACGAGAATGGCCCGCCGGCAACCGGCACGGTCTCTTCCCAGCATTCCCGGACCGGCTCGCTGACGCGGACCCGGCGACGCAGCGGCTCGACTTCGACGACGCGGGCGTAGTCGTAGGCGCCATCGCGGTCCTCATACGCGCCGGCGTCGCGTTCGTGGTCGGCCAAGGCCGCCGTAGACGCCAGGCAGGACCCCACGGCGACAGCCGCAATCAGGCATTTCCGTGACATGGTGCGCCTCCTCTGTTGGCACGGTGCCAATCTAGGGGGAGGCCAATGAACCGGTCCTGAACGTTCCTGCGGCCCCGCCCGGGAGGCCGTGCCCTAGGGATGGTCAGCCTTGGCCGCCGCCCACAGGCGATCCAGCAGCTCCGGGCCAGCCTTTGCCGGCTCGAGCCCCTGCGCCGCCAGGGCCGACTCCAGGTGGCGGTAGCGGCGCGCGAAGCGGTCGTTGGACCGCCGCAAGGCAGTCTCGGCATCGACCCCGAAGTGGCGCGCCAGGTTGACGACGGAGAACAGCAGGTCGCCAAGTTCCGCTTCCAGGCGGTCCGGCGCTGCGGACTGCGCGGCGCCGTCGAGCTCCGCGAGTTCCTCGTCGATCTTCGCGCGCGGGCCCGCCGCATCCGGCCAGTCGAAGCCGGCATCCGCGGCGCGCCGGCCGAGCTTGGCGGCGCGTGCCAGCGCCGGCAGGGCTGCGGGCACGTCGGCGAGCGCGCCGCCCTGCCCCTTGGCCCGGCGCTCTTCGGCCTTGAGCCGGTCCCAGGCGCGGGTTTGCTCCTCGGCATCGGCCACGAACGCATCGCCGAACACGTGCGGATGGCGCCGCGTCAGCTTGTCGCTGATCGCCTGCACCACGTCGTCGAACGTGAACGCACCGCGTTCCCGCGCGAGCTCGGCGTGGAACACGACCTGGAACAGCAGGTCGCCCAGCTCGTCGCGCAGCGCGTCGAGGTCCTCGCGCTCGATCGCGTCGGCGACCTCGTACGCCTCCTCGAGCGTGTGCGGCGCGATCGAGCGGAAATCCTGCTGCAGGTCCCAGGGACAGCCGCGCCCGGGATCGCGCAGCCGCGCCATGATCCCGAGCAGGCGTTCAATCGCCATGGATCGGCGATCCGCCCAGCACTTCGCGCAGCGTCAGCAGCATGCCGGCGGTCGCGCCCCAGATGTTGAAGCTGCCCCAGGGCAGGTCGAAGGTGTCGACTTCCTGGTCGCCGAAGCGGCGCTTGCGGCGGGTATGGTTGGCGGGGTCCAGCAGGTGACGCAGCGGCGCCTCGAACGTGCCGGCGACTTCCGTCGGGTCGAGCACGAGCTCGAATCCCGGCCGCACCAGGCCGACGACCGGGGTGACGCGATAGCCGGTGATCACCACGTGGTCGGGGAGCGCGCCGATCACTTCGATGAACTCGCGCCGCAGGCCGATCTCCTCCTCCGTCTCGCGCAACGCAGCCGCGACGGCATCGCAGTCGCAGGATTCAAGCCGGCCGCCGGGAAAGGAGATCTGGCCGGCGTGGTGCTTGAGATCGTCGGCGCGCAGGGTCAGCAGCACGCCGAGGTCGTCGCCCCGATCGACCAGCGGTATCAGCACCGCGGCGCGGGTCGTCTCGCGCGGCATCAGCGACTCGAGCCGCGAACGGGCGCTGCTGGAGAAATGGCCGATCCGCAGTTCCGACGCGTCATGGGCGCGCGCCGCGAGCCGGCAGCGCAGCTCGTGGCGCAGGATCTCGGTCGGCAGGCGATGCAGTTCGGGTGCCGCTTCCGGGCTCATGTGCCGCCGCCTGTGCCGCGCGCGAGCGCCGCCGGATCGAGCAGCGGCTCGAGTTCGGCGCGCGGCAGCCCGGTCTCCTCGACGGCGATGTCCAGGATCGGGCGCGGGTCGCCCGCCGCCCGCCGGGCGATCGCCGCCGCGCGGTCGTAGCCGATGCGCGGCGCCAGCGCCGTCAGCAGCATGGGGTTGCGCGCCAGCGTTGCCGAGATGCGGGCCGCGTGCACGGTCAGTCCCGGGAAGACGCGCTCGGCCAGTGCCTGCGCGGAACCGGCCAGCAGCTCGATGCTCTGCAGCAGCGCCTGCGCGATCAGCGGCAGCATCACGTTGAGCTGGAAGTTTCCGGAGGCGCCCGCCATCGCCACCGCCGCATCGTTGGCCATCACTTGCGTCGCCGCCATCGCCACCGCTTCCGGGATGACCGGGTTCACCTTCGCCGGCATGATGCTGGAGCCCGGCTGCAGCGCCGGCAGCGAGATCTCGCCGAGCCCGGCCAGCGGGCCGGAGTTCATCCAGCGGAGGTCATTCGAGATCTTGAGCAGCGCCACGGCGGCGCCGCGCAACTGGCCGGACAGCTCCACCGCGGTGTCCTGTGCCGCCAGGCCTGCAAAGCGGTCCGGCGCCGGCGCGAGCGGCAGCCCGCTGCGCGCTGCCAGGCGCGCGATCGCGCGCGCCGCAAATTCCGGGTGGGCGTTGACGCCCGTGCCGACCGCGGTCGCGCCGAGCGCCAGCCGGCACAACCGCGGCAGCACGGCGTCGAGCCGCCGTGCCGCGTCCTCGACCTGCGACCGCCAGGCCTGCATTTCCTGGCCCACGGTGATCGGCAGGGCATCCATCAGGTGCGTGCGGCCCGGCTTCAGCTGCGCGCCGACGGCTGCCGCCTTGCCGGCGATCGCCTGCGCGAGGGCGGCGAGCGCGGGCAACAGCGAGTCGCGCAGCGCCAGGGCCGCGGCGAGGTGGATCGACGTCGGGATGACGTCGTTGCTGCTCTGGCAGCGGTTGACGTGGTCATTGGGATGCACGGCCGAACCGAGGCGCCCGGCCGCGATCCGGGCGATCACCTCGTTGGCATTCATGTTCGTGCTGGTGCCCGAGCCGGTCTGGAACACGCCGACCGGGAACTGCTCCGCATGCCGTCCGCCTGCGACTTCCAGCGCGGCGCCGGCAATGGCTTCCGCCAGCGCCGGTTCGAGCACGCCCAGTTCGCCGTTGGCCCCCGCCGCGGCCCACTTGACCAGCGCCAGCGCGCGGATCAGCGGCGGCGGCATCGCCGGGCCGCCGATCCGGACGTTGTCGATCGCGCGCTGCGTCTGGGCGCCCCACAGCGCCGACGCGGCCACGCGGACCTCGCCGAAGCTGTCCTTTTCGATGCGGTGCTGGTCGCTCACGGGTAACATACGCATTCTATCATTCGTGCCCCGTCGCCATGACCGAATCCCGCCTGACCGCGCTGTCGCCGCTCGACGGCCGCTACGCCCACCAGTGCGCCGACCTTGCCGCATTGTTCAGCGAGGCCGCGCTGATCGGCTGGCGCGTGCGCGTCGAAGCCGCGTGGCTGCGGCACCTCGCTGCCACGGGCCGGTTCACGGCGCTCGCCACGCTGCCGGCCGGCGTCGCCCGCTGCCTCGAGACGCTGGCGCAGGGCGTTGACGAAGCCGGCGTGCGGCGGGTCAAGGAACTCGAGCGCCAGACCAACCATGACGTCAAGGCAGTCGAGTACTACCTGCGCGAACGCCTGGCCGCCGCCGGCGCCACGCCGGCGCAGGCCGAGTTCGTGCACTTTGCCTGCACCTCCGAGGACATCAACAACCTGAGCTACGCGCTGATGCTGGCAGCGGCGCGCGAGCGCGTGCTGCTGCCGCTGATCGGCGAAGTCGCCGACCGGCTGGCGGAGATGGCCGCCCGCCATGCCGGGCTCGCCATGCTGTCGCGCACGCATGGCCAGCCGGCCTCGCCGACCACGCTCGGCAAGGAGGCCGCCAATTTTGCCGCGCGCCTGCGCCGGGCCGCGAACGCACTGCAGCGCGTCGAGGTGCTCGGCAAATGGAACGGCGCGGTCGGCAACTTCAACGCCCACGTCGCTGCGTTCCCGTCGGTGGACTGGCGCACGGAATCGCGCCGCTTCGTCGGCAGCCTGGGCCTGACGCCGAACGAGCACACGACGCAGATCGAGCCGCACGACTGGATCGCGGAGTACTGCGACGCGCTGGCGCGCGCGGACACGATCCTCGTGGACCTGTGCCGGGACGTCTGGGCCTATGTCTCGATCGGCTACTTCCGCCAGCGCCTGGTGGCGGGCGAGACCGGCTCGTCGACGATGCCGCACAAGGTCAATCCGATCGCCTTCGAGAATGCCGAGGGCAATGCCGGCCTCGCCAATGCGATGCTGCGGCACTTCGCCGAGAAGCTGCCGGTGTCCCGCTGGCAGCGCGACCTGACGGACTCGACCGTGCTGCGCAACCTCGGCGTCGCGCTCGGCCACAGCGCGATCGCCTGGCGCTCGGCGCTGGCCGGGCTCGGGCGCATCGAGCCAAACGCCGGGCGCATCGCCGCGGACCTCGACGCGCACTGGGAGGTGCTCGCCGAGGCGATCCAGACGGTCATGCGCGCGCACGGCGTGGCGGGCGCCTACGAACGGCTGAAGGAATTCACGCGCGGCCAGGACGTCGGGCCGGCACGGCTGCGCGAGTTCGTGGCCGGCCTCGGCCTCCCCGACGAGGCGCGCGCGCGCCTCGAGGAGCTGTCGCCCGCCGCCTATACCGGTCTCGCCGAGGCCCTCGCCCGCGCGCTCTGAGGCCGGCCGGCCGTGCCCGACGACCAATTAGAATGTGTGCTCGCGGACTGGGACGCGGATCGCACCGTGTTGCAGCGCATCCGGCGCGAAGTCTTCATCCTCGAGCAGGCCGTCCCTGAATCCGACGAGTGGGACGGGGACGACGCCGTCAGCATTCATGCCCTCGCGCGCCTGAACCGTGAACCAGTTGGCACCGGGCGACTTAATCCGGCGGGTAAGATCGGCCGCATCGCAGTCATTGCCGGGCTGCGCGGACGCGGCATCGGTGCGTTGATCACGCGCCGGCTGCTCGAGGAAGCGCACCGCCGCGGCATCCGCGAACCGTACCTGCACGCGCAACTGCAGGCCGTGCCCTTCTACGAGAAGCTCGGTTTCCGCAGCGAGGGCGAGGTGTTCGACGAGGCGGGCATCCCACACGTGAGGATGCGGCACGCCCTGGAGTAGAGAGCGGTGCAGACCCAGCGGCAGAGCGTGACCGGCACCCGGTCGATCATCGCGACGCTCGACGAAGCCCGCGCCGCCACCCAGCAAGTGGCGTTCGCGGCGCGCCGGCTGCTGACCATGTACACGCAGGACCTCGAGCCGCAGGTCTACGACCAGCCGCAGTTCCTCGAGACCGTCAAGAAGCTGGTGCTGGCGAAGAGCTACGCGAAAGTCCGCGTGCTCCTCGCCGACCCGTCGCGGGTGGTCTACGAGGGCAGCAAGTTCGTGCACCTGGCCCGCCGCATCACGAGCCACATCGAGATCCGGCGGGTCAAGGCCGGCAATCGCGACAACCAGTCCGCATTCCTGATCGCCGACGACCGCGCCCTCGTCTACCGGCTGCAGGCCTCGCGCTGGGAAGGCATCGTCGAGATGAACGACCCGATCGTGGCGCGCCGCTACCTGAACTACTTCGACGAGATCTGGATCGCCAGCGAAGCCGAAGCCGAGACCCGCCAGCAGCACCTCTGAGAACGGGCCCGGCGCCGCCGCCGCTATAATCGGCCGATGTCCACGAAACCCGACGTCACGGTCGCGGCGATCGCCGAGCGCGACGGTCGTTTCCTGTTCGTGCAGGAACGGGCATCGCGGCGCGTCGTGCTGAACCAGCCCGCCGGCCACCTCGAACACGGGGAATCGCTGCTCGCAGCCGTGGTCCGCGAGACGCGCGAGGAAACCGGACGCGTGTTCGTGCCCGAGGCGGTGACCGGGATCTACCTGTGGCAGGGCCCCGCCGGCCGCACGGTGCTCCGAGTCTCATTCTGCGGCCGGATCGGCGAGCGCGACGAGTCCCTGCCCCTCGACCGCGGCATCATCCGCACCCTGTGGCTCGACCGCGCACAGGCCGGCGCGCGCAATGGCGAGTTGCGCAGCCCGCTGGTGCTGCTCTGCATCGACGATTACCTGCGCGGCGTGCGCTACCCGCTCGAGCTGCTGAACCAGGTGGCGCCGGCGGAACTGCCGGCGGCGGAGACGTGAGCGGCCAGGCGCGCACGATCGTCGCGCTCTCCGGCGGCGTGGACTCGGCGGTGGCTGCCCTGCTGCTGCTGGAGGCCGGGCGCGAGGTCGAGGCCCTGTTCATGTCGAACTGGGAGGAGGACGACGACGGCTATTGCACCAGCGCCGCCGACTACCAGGACGCGCGCCGCGTCTGCGACGAGCTCGGCATCCCGCTGCACCGCGCCAGCTTCGCGGCCGAGTACCGCGCACGCGTGTTCGAGCACTTCCTGTCCGAGCTGAAGGCGGGCCGCACGCCGAACCCGGACGTCGCCTGCAACCGCGAGATCAAGTTCGGCGTCGGCCTCGACTATGCTCGCCGCCTCGGCGCCGACCGCTTCGCAACCGGCCATTACGCCCGCATCGGTCCCGGCCCGCGCCTGCTGCGCGCGCGCGATGCGGCCAAGGACCAGAGCTACTTCCTGCACGCGCTCGACGCCGCGCAGCTCGCCGGCAGCGAGTTCCCGGTCGGCGGGCTGCCGAAAGCGGAGGTGCGCGCGATCGCTCGCCGCCGCGGCCTGCCGGTCGCCGACAAGCGCGACTCGACCGGCATCTGTTTCATCGGCGAGCGGCCGTTCGGAGAGTTCATCGGCGGCTGGCTGCCGGGCCGCGCCGGCCCGATCGAGACGGCCGACGGCACGGTCGTCGGGCGCCACGCCGGCCTCGAGCGCTACACGCTCGGGCAGCGCAGCGGCCTCGGCATCGGCGGCCAGCGCGGGCGCGGCGACGCGCCGTGGTTCGTCGCCGCCAAGGATCTGGCACGCAATGCGCTGTTGGTCGTGCAAGGCGCCGGCCACCCGGCGCTGTTTTGCACCGGGCTCGATGCCGGGGCGCCGCACTGGATTGCCGGAACCGCGCCGGCCCGGGAGTTCGCCTGCACCGCGCGGGTCCGCTACCGGCAGCCGGACGTGCCCTGCACAGTGAGCCTCGCCGGGGATGGCGCGCTCGTCCGGTTCTCCGAGCCGCTGCGGGGCGCGGCGCCCGGGCAGTTCGTCGTGTTCTACGATGGCGAGGAGTGCCTGGGCGGCGCGGTTATAATGACGCCTCATCCGCTGGAGGTTTCATGCAGGACAGCTTCAAGGCCCGCCGCAAGCTCGCCGTCGGCGACCGCCGCTACGACTACTACGCGCTCGACGCGCTCGCCGGCCACCGGGTCGAGCGCCTCCCCTTCTCGCTGAAGATCCTGCTGGAGAACCTGCTGCGGCACGAGGACGGCCGCACGGTGACGCGCGAGGACATCCTGGCGCTCGCGGACGCCGACCCGCGCAAGCTGCCGCAGCGCGAGATCGCATTCACGCCGGCGCGCGTGATCCTGCAGGACTTCACCGGCGTGCCGGCGGTCGTGGACCTGGCGGCGATGCGCGATGCGATGGCGGCGCTGGGCGGCGATCCCGGCCGCATCAATCCGCTGATCCCCGCCGAGCTCGTGATCGACCACTCGGTCATGGTGGACCACTACGGCACGCATGACGCCCTCAATCTCAACGCGCTGCTCGAGTTCCAGCGCAATCGCGAGCGCTATTCCTTCCTGCGCTGGGGCCAGGCGGCATTCGACAATTTCTCGGTCGTGCCGCCGGACACCGGCATCGTCCACCAGGTCAACCTCGAGTACCTCGCGCGAGTCGTGTTCGCCGACGGCCAGGGCCTCGCTTACCCGGATACGGTCGTGGGAACGGACTCGCACACGACGATGATCAACGGCGTCGGCGTGCTCGGCTGGGGCGTGGGCGGCATTGAGGCCGAGGCCGCGATGCTGGGCCAGCCCTCGACCATGCTGATCCCGGAAGTGATCGGCGTGAAGCTGACCGGCCGGCTGCGCGAGGGCGCGACCGCCACCGACCTCGTGCTGACGGTCACCGAAATGCTGCGCAAGCGCGGCGTGGTGGAAAAATTCGTCGAATTCTTCGGCGACGGGCTGGCGCAGCTGCCGCTCGCGGACCGCGCGACCATCGCCAACATGGCGCCGGAGTACGGCGCGACCTGCGGCATCTTCCCGATCGACGCAGAGACGCTCGCCTACCTGCGGCTCACCGGCCGCGACGAGCAGCAGATCGCGCTGGTGCGCGCGTACGCGCAGGCCCAGGGCCTGTGGCGCCGCGACGGCGCGCCCGATGCCGACTACACCGACGTCCTGCACCTGGACCTCGGCACGGTGCAGCCGTCGCTTGCCGGACCGAAGCGGCCGCAGGACCGCGTGCCGCTCGGGGACATGCAGAAGACCTACCGGGAGGCCTTCGCCCGCGACCAGGACAAGTGGCGTTCGAGCGGGCCGGCAAAGGTCAAGGACGGCGCCGCCGGGTTCGAGCTGAAGGACGGCGCGGTCGTGATCGCCGCGATCACCTCCTGCACCAATACGTCGAACCCGGCAGTCATGCTGGCCGCAGGCCTGCTGGCGCGGAATGCCCGCCAGCGCGGCCTCTCCGTGCGCCCGTGGGTCAAGACCTCGCTGGCGCCGGGCTCCAAGGTGGTCACCGACTACCTGGTCCGTGCCGGCCTGCTGGACGATCTCGAGGCGCTCGGGTTCCACGTCGTCGGCTACGGCTGCACGACCTGCATCGGCAATTCCGGGCCGCTCAACCCGCCGATCGCGAAGGCGATCGGCGAGCACAAGCTGTCGGTCGCCTCGGTGCTGTCGGGCAACCGCAACTTCGAGGGCCGCGTGCACCAGGACGTGCGCATGAATTTCCTCGCCTCGCCGCCGCTGGTCGTGGCCTATGCAATCGCCGGCAGCGTCGACCTGGACCTGACGAAGGACGCCATCGGCAAGGACGACAAGGGCCGCGACGTGCACCTGCGCGACATCTGGCCGACCAGCAAGGAAATCCAGCAGTTCATCGGGCGCACGGTTTCGGCGGAGATGTTTTCGAAGACCTATGCGGACGTGTTCCACGGCGACGAGCGCTGGCGCGGCATCGAGGTCCCCGACTCGGAAACCTACGCCTGGGAGGACGACAGCACCTACATCCAGAACCCGCCCTACTTCGACGGCATGGGCCGCAAGCCGCCGGGGCTGCCCGCGGTGCGCGGTGCGCGCTGCCTGGCGCTGTTCGGCGACTCGATCACGACCGACCACATCTCGCCGGCCGGCGCCATCCGCAAGGACTCGCCCGCCGGCCTGTACCTGCAGGCCAACGGCGTCAAGCCCGCGGACTTCAACAGCTACGGCTCGCGCCGCGGCAACCACGAGGTAATGATGCGCGGCACGTTCGCCAACCCGCGCATCAAGAACCTGATGGTGCCCGGCGTCGAGGGCGGCGTGACCCGGCACCTGCCTGGCGGCGAGCAGATGCCGATCTACGATGCGGCGATGAAGTACGTCGGCGACGGCGTGCCGCTCGTGGTCATTGCCGGCAAGGAGTACGGCACGGGTTCGTCGCGCGACTGGGCAGCGAAAGGCACGATCCTGCTCGGCATCAAGGCGGTGATCGCCGAGAGCTTCGAGCGCATCCACCGGGCCAACCTGGTCGGCATGGGCGTGTTTCCGCTGACGTTCCGCGAGGGTGAGACTGCTGCGTCCCTCGGCCTCGACGGCACCGAGACCTACGACATCGACGGCCTCGCGGCCGGCAGCCGTGAGGCGACCGTGAGCGCGACGCAAGCGGGCGGGAAAGTCATCAAGTTCACCGTCAATGTCCGCGTCGACACGCCGAAGGAATGGGAGTACATGGACAACGGCGGCATCCTGCACTTCGTCCTGCGCCAGCTGGCGGCCTGAACGGCCGCCGCGGGCCGGCTGAACCGGCATGAGCGACACGCACCCGCAGCCGCCGATTGCCGGCCTCGCCATCTTCGACCTCGACGGCACCGTCACCCGGCACGACACGCTGGTGCCATACCTGCGCGGCTGGCTGCGGCGGCATCCAGCTCGCCGCCGGCGCTGGCGGATAGCGATGGCGCTGCTGCGATTCCTGCTGGCCGGCCGCGACCGCGGCCGCCTCAAGTCCGACCTGATCCGCACCTGCATGGCTGGCGCGCCGCGCGCCGAGGTGGACGAATGGTCGGACGCATTCGCCGCCGGGCTCACCGCCGATCGTCTCTGGCCGGGCGCGCTGGCTGCGATTGCGCGCCACCGCGCCGCCGGCGACCGGCTGGTGCTGCTGTCGGCGAGCGTCGATCTCTACGTCCCGCGGATCGGCGCGCGCCTGGGATTCGACGAGACCGTCTGCACCGGCGTCGCCTGGCAGGACGGACGGCTGGACGGCGCCCTGACGACGCCCAATCGCCGCGCCGGGGAGAAGCGGCGCTGCGTGGAGGCCCTGCGCGCGCGCTTTGCCGGCGCCGTCACCGCAGCCTACGGCAACTCGGCTTCGGACCTGCCGCACCTGGCAGCGGTCGAGCGGCCGCTGCTCGTCAATGCCGGTTTCCGCGCCCGGCGCGCGGCGCGGCGACTGGGCATTCCAGCCGCCGACTGGCGTAACAAACCGGCCGGTGCGCCGGTCCAATTGGCATGAGCGGTGACCCGAAAATCCGGCCATCCGAGATTACCCCCGAGTCCGCGTACCTGACGCGCCGCGAGCTGCTGGCGGGGATCGCCGGTGCAGGCGCCCTCGCCGCCCTGCCCGCAGCCCGCGCGCAGTCCGTGATGAACGTCACGCTGGTGCAGCAGCTGAAGTTCACGCGCAATGCGGGCTACTCGACCACCGAGAAGGCGAACAGCTTCGCCGAGATCGCCGGCTACAACAATTTCTACGAGTTCGGCACCGGCAAGGAGGACCCGGCGGAGCATGCGCACACGCTGCGCACCCGCCCCTGGTCGGTGCTGGTGGACGGCGAATGCGAGAAGCCCGGCCGCCTCGCGCTCGACGACCTGCTGCGGCCGCACGCACTGGAAGAGCGCATCTATCGCCTGCGCTGCGTCGAGGCCTGGTCCATGGTGATCCCGTGGATCGGGTTCCCGCTCGGCGACCTGCTCAAGCGCTTCGCGCCGACCTCACGGGCGAAGTTCGTGGAGTTCACGACCCTGCTCGACCCGAAGCAGATGCCGGGGCAGCGCTACGCCGTGCTGGACTGGCCTTACGTCGAGGGGCTGCGGATCGACGAGGCGACACACCCGCTGGCGATCCTGGCGGTCGGGCTCTATGGCCGCGTGCTGCCGAACCAGAACGGCGCGCCGCTCCGGCTGGTCGTGCCCTGGAAGTACGGCTTCAAGAGCATCAAGTCCATCGTCCGCATCCGCTTCACCGAGAAGATGCCGGCGACGTCCTGGGCGCTGTCGGCCCCGCGCGAGTACGGGTTCTACGCCAACGTCAATCCGGCCGTGGATCACCCGCGCTGGAGCCAGAAGAGCGAGCGCCGCATCGGCTCCGGCAACCTGTTCGCGCGCCAGCCGACGCTGCCGTTCAACGGCTATGCCGGGCAGGTCGCCAGCCTGTACCGCGGCCTCGACCTGGCGAGGAATTTCTGAGCGCATGAACGCCGATTTCCTGACGAGGCGCATCGCCAAGCCGCTGGTGTTCCTGGCCTGCCTGCTGCCGGCAGCCTGGCTCGCGGCCGGCATTTCCGGCTGGCCGCAGGCGGAGCTCGGCGCCAATCCCGTGGAGAAGATCCAGGACACGCTCGGCATCTGGGGCCTGCGGCTGCTGCTGCTGACGCTGGCCGTGACGCCATTGCGGGAGCTGGGCGGCTGGCCGCGCCTGCTGGCCTTCCGGCGCATGCTCGGGCTGTATGCGTTCTTCTACATTGCGCTGCATTTCCTGTTCTACCTGTTCGTCGACCAGGCCTTCGACTGGCGCCAGCTGCTGGCCGACATTGCGAAGCGGCCTTACATCACGCTCGGGTTCGCTGCCCTCGTCCTGCTGGTGCCGCTCGCCTGGACCTCGACCCGGCGCGCGATGCGGCGGATGGGCAAGCGCTGGCAGGCGCTGCACCGCCTGACCTACCCGGCGGCGGTGCTCGGCTGCGTGCATTTCTGGTGGCAGGTGAAGGCCGACATCCGCGAGCCGCTGTTCTACGCGGCGATCGCTGCCGTGCTGCTCGGCTGGCGGTTGCAGCGCCACCTGCAGCGGCGCCGCGCGGCGGCGGCCCGGCAGGCCTCAGCGCCGACCGCGCGCAGCCGCGGCGCCCAGCAGGATGCCCGCCAGGATCAGCACGCCGCCCGCGCCGGTGCGCCAGCTCGGCTGCTCGCCGAGTAGCCACCAGCCGAGCAAGGCGGCGATCACCGGCTCGCCGACCAGCGCCACGGCCACGAACAAGGGGCCGAGCTGCCGCAAGGACCAGTTGTAGCCGCTGTGCCCGATCAGCTGCGAGACCACAGCCATGCCTGCCAATGCCCACCAGGTGCTAGCGCCGAAGCCGGCCGCCGGCGTGCCCATCGCCAGCACGGCGAGCCACAGCAGCGCCGCTGCCGCGCCATACGCGATCCCCAGGTAGGCACGGAAGGACAGCTTGCGCTGCGCCTCGCGCGACAGCATCAGGTAAGCGGCCATCGCCACGGCGCCGGCGACCGCGAGCAGGTCGCCGCGCGTCGCCGGGCCTGCGAGCCCGTCCGTGCCGACGACCACCGCGCCGACGCTGGCACAGGCCAGCGCAAGAATCGTCGGCATGGCCGGCGCGCCGCGCCCGAGCAGGAATTCCGCGACCGCGACCCAGATCGGCGCAGTGCTGACCAGCAGCACGCTGCGGGCGATCGTCGTGTATTCGAGCGAGGCGATCCAGGTCGCGAAGTGCAGCGCCAGGCACAGGCCGGCGGCAGCCGCGAGCGCGGCCTCGCGGCGCGCCAGGGCGATCCCCTGCCCTGGCGATGCCAGCGCAAACGGGACGACGACGGCGGCGGCGAGGCCCATGCGCCAGGCGGCGATGGCAAGCGCATCGGCTTCGGCGAGACGGGCGAAGATCGCGCCATGCGAGGTGGCCAGCAGCGCGACGCCGAGCACGAGGAACGGCGCCAGCAGGACGGATCGCGTCATCGGCTGGGCCCCGGCCGGGTCAGCGCAGGACCCAGGCCGGCACCGTGCGCCAGCCCCGGGACAGCGCGGCGTCGAGTTCCCGCCAGCGCGGCTCGAAGCGCTCGACCAGCGCCCAGAAGCGCCGCGAATGATTCATGTGACGCGTGTGCGCGAGCTCGTGCAGCAGCAGGTAATTGACGACCGGCGGCTCCTGGAACAGCAGGCAGGCATTGAGGCTGATCGTGCCGTTGCGGGAACAGCTGCCCCAGCGGGTGCGCTGCCGGCGGATCTGCACGCGCTGGAAGCACAGCCCGGTTGCTGCCGAGAGTTCCGCGGCCCAGGGCGCCAGCACGCCGTGCGCATGGCGCATCGTGAAGCGCTGCAGCACGCGCCGCAGCATCACGCCGCGCGCGGGCTCGCCCGTGAGCCGCAGGCTGCGGCCGTCGACCGCCAGCCGCAGTGGGCCCGGCGCCGCGGCGTAACGGATGGCGAAGGTCTCTGCGCTGGCGGCGAAGCGGATCGATTCCGGCAGGCCGTCCGCGGGCGCATCGTCGAGCGGTCGGTATTGCGCCAGCTTGCGCTCGATCCACTGGCGGTGACGTGCGACGAACTGCTGGACCGCGTGCGGACGCGTGCCCGGCGGCACGACGATCTCGACCAGGCCGCCCGGCAGCACGCGGACCGCGAGGCGGCGAGCGCGCCGGCTCGCGCGCACGTGCCAGGTATCAGCCTGCCCGGCGCGCTCGTCCAGCAGCGCCAGTTGCGTCGCGTTGTGGGCCGGCGACATCACAGCGCCGCCGCCAGTCGCGAGCCCTCGTCGATCGCGCGCTTCGCGTCGAGCTCGGTGGCGAGCTTGGAGCCGCCGATCAGGTGCGGACGGAAGCCGGCCACCTCGACCGCGGCCGCCAGCTCGCGCTGTGGCTCCTGGCCGGCGCAAATCACGACCTGGTCCACCTCGAGCAGCTGCGCCCGTCCGTCCTGGCTGATCCACAGGCCGCGGTCGTCGATCGATTCGTAGTTGACGCCGGCCAGCATGCGCACGCCGCGGCGCTTGAGCGCCAGCCGGTGCACCCAGCCGGTCGTCTTGCCGAGGTCGCGGCCGGGCGGCGTCGGCTTGCGCTGCAGCAACCAGATCGTGCGCGGCATTGCCTGCGCGAGGTCCGGCTGGGGCGCGAGCCCGCCGCGCGCGGCGAGCTGCATGTCGATGCCCCACTCGCGCATGAAGGCCGGAATGTCCAGGCTGGTCGCGGGATGGCCGGGATCGTGGCTCAGGAACTCGGCGACGTCGAAGCCGATGCCGCCGGCGCCGATGATCGCGACGCGCTTGCCGACCGGGCGGCCGCGCAGCAGCACGTCCACGTAGCTCAACACCTTCGGGTGATCGAGCCCGGCGATCGCCGGCATGCGCGGCACGACGCCGGTGGCGAGCACGACCTCGTCGAAATCGCCGCCGGTCAGCGCCGCGGCGTCCGCGCGCCGCCCGAGCAGCGGTCGCACGCCGGTCAGCTCGATGCGCCGGCGGAAGTAGCGCAAGGTCTCGTGGAATTCCTCCTTGCCGGGGATGACCTTGGCCATGTTGAACTGGCCGCCGATACGGTCCGCGGCCTCGAACAGCGTCACCCGGTGGCCGCGCTCCGCGGCGACCGTCGCGCAGGCCAGCCCCGCCGGCCCGGCACCGACCACGGCGATGCGCCGCGGGCTGGCCGCCGGTTCGTACACGAGTTCGGTCTCGCGCCCGGCGCGCGGGTTCACCAGGCAGGTCGCGACCTCGTTCTCGAACACCAGGTCCAGGCAGGCCTGGTTGCAGGCGATGCAGGTGTTGATTTCGTCGGCGCGGCCCGACGCGGCCTTGGCGACGAATTCCGGGTCCGCGAGCAGCGGTCGCGCCATCGACACCAGGTCGGCGTCGCCGTCCGCCAGTACCCGCTCGGCGACCGCCGGGTGGTTGATGCGGTTGCTGGTGACCAGCGGGACCGACACGGCGCCGCGCAGCCGGCGCGTGACCCAGGTAAAGGCAGCGCGAGGCACCATGGTGGCGATCGTCGGGATGCGCGCCTCATGCCAGCCGATGCCGGTGTTGATGATCGTTGCGCCGGCACGCTCCACGGCCTGCGCGAGCTCGACCACTTCGTCCCAGCTGCTGCCGCCGTCGACGAGGTCCAGCATCGACAGCCGGTAGATGACGATGAACTCCCGCCCGACCGCTGCGCGCGTGCGCGCCAGGATCTCGAGCGGCAGGCGCATGCGGTTTTCCCAGCTTCCGCCCCAGCGGTCCCGGCGCCGGTTGGTGCGCTGGACCAGGAACTGGTTGATAAAATAACCCTCGGAGCCCATCACCTCGATGCCGTCGTAACCGGCCTGCTGCGCAAGCGTTGCGCAGCGGACGAACGCATCGATCTGCCGGCCGATGCCCCGCTCGGACAGCTCGCGCGGGGCAAACGGCGCGATCGGCGCCTTGAGGCGCGACGGCGCGACCGCCAGCGGGTGGTACGCATAGCGGCCGGTGTGCAGGATCTGCATGCAGATGCGGCCGTTCGCCGCGTGCACGGCATCGGTCACCAGCCGGTGGCGCGCCAGGTGCCGGCGGCCGCTCAGCGTGCCGGCAAACGGCTTGGTCCAGCCCGCGGCGTTCGGGGCGATGCCGCCGGTGACGATCAGCCCGACGCCGCCGCGCGCGCGCTCGGCGAAGTACGCTGCCAGCTTCGGATAGTCATCGCGCCGGTCCTCGAGGCCGGTATGCATCGAGCCCATCAGCACGCGGTTGGGAAGCGTCAGGAACCCGAGATCGAGCGGCGCCAGCAGGTGCGGGAACGGGTTCGGCGTCACGCGCGCAATCATATAGCATGCCAATGGCCATGGAACCGGTGCTCGAAGTCCGCGATCTCGTCAAGCAGTATCCCGGCGTGCGTGCGGTGGACGGCGTGTCGTTCCGCATCGGCCAGGGCGTGTGCTTCGGCCTGCTCGGCCCGAACGGCGCCGGCAAGACCACGACCGTCGAGATCATGGAAGGCGTGACCGCGCCGAGCGCCGGCGAAGTCCTCTACTGCGGCGAGCCCCTGGGGCCGCGCTTCCGCCGCGAAGCCGGCATCCAGTTCCAGAAGACCGCGCTGCAGGATTTCCTGACGGTGCGCGAGACGCTGCAGCTGTTCCGGCGCCTGTATCCGCAGGGCCGCGACGTGGACCAGCTGATCCGGCTGTGCGCGCTCGAGCAGGTGGCGGATCGCGACAACCGCAAGCTGTCCGGCGGGCAGCTGCAGCGGCTGCTGCTGGCGATCGCGCTGGCCAACGACCCGAAAGTCCTGTTCCTGGACGAGCCGACCACGGGGCTCGATCCGCAGGCGCGCCACAACTTCTGGGACCTGATCCGGGCGATCAAGGCCGAGCGGCGGACCGTGCTCCTGACGACGCATTACATGGAGGAGGCCTATTTCCTCTGCGACGAGATCGCGATCATGGACCGCGGGCGGATCATCGCCCAGGGCACGCCGTCGCGGCTGCTGAAGGAGCATTTCGAGGACGTGGTGCTGGAACTGCCGCGCGAGGACTTCCGCGGTGCGCCCGCCGAATTCCCGCTGCCGGTGCTGGAGGCCGGCGACCGTATCGAGATCTCGACGCCGGACGTCGAGCGGGCGCTGCAGGCGCTGCTGGACCGCGGCGTCCCGCTGCGGCACCTGAAGATCCGGCCGCGCAACCTCGAGGACCTGTTCCTCGAGCTGACCGGCCGCGAGCTGCGCGCATGAACCTGCGTCGCCTGCTGGCGGTCTGGACCGCGCGCAACCTGGAGTTCCTGCGCGACCGCTCGACGCTGGTCTTCAACCTGCTGTTCCCGCTGGCGCTGGTGGTCGCCTTCGCCGTGATCTTCGGCGGCGAGAGCCGCAGCCTGTTCAAGGTCGGCGTCGTCGCGGCGCCGGAGGCGACCCTGGACGGCGGGCTGCACCCCTTCCTCGCGACGCGCCACGTGGATTTCTACGCGGTCCCCGCCGGGGACCTCGAGCGCGCAATCCGGCGGGTCGAGCGGCACGAGGCCGACCTGCTGCTCGACCTGCGCGACGGCACGCGCTACTGGGTCAACACCGATTCGCCGAAGGGCTACCTGGCGGAGAAGCTGCTGCTGGAGTCGTCGTCTGCGGCGGCCCGTCGCCAGCCGGTGACCGGCGCCGCCGTCCGTTACGTGGACTGGCTGCTGCCCGGGATTCTCGGCATGAACATGATGTTCAGCTGCCTGTTCGGCGTCGGCTACGTGGTGGTCCGCTATCGCAAATCCGGGTTCCTGCGGCGCCTGTCGGCGACGCCGGTGACCGCGCTGGAATTCGGCGCTGCGCAGGTCTTGTCGCGCCTGCTGCTGACCGTGACGGTCACGGCGCTGGTCTATGGGCTGCTGGCGTTGCTCGTGCCGTTCCGCAACGAGGGCAGTCCCCTGCTGCTCCTGCTGGTCGCGGTCGTCGGCGCGACCGCGATGATCGCGCTCGGCTTCCTGCTGGCCGCGCGCTTCGCCAGCGAGGAACTCGCCAACGGCGTGATCAACCTGGCGTCCTGGCCGATGATGCTGCTGTCCGGCGTGTGGTTCTCGCTCGAGGGCGCGCCCGGCTGGCTGCGGACGGCGGCGGAAGCCCTGCCCCTGACGCAGATGCTGCACGCGGCGCGCGCGGTCATGCTGGACGGCGCGGGACTCGCGCAGATCCTGCCGCAGCTGGGCGTCCTCGCAGCCATGGCCGCCGTGTTCCTCGGGCTCGCAGCCGCCGGCTTCCGCTGGCGCGCCGACTGACGAAGCAGCGCCCGACTGTGGCAGAATCTCGCCCCCGGATTCACTGCCCCGGAACGGATTCTTGGACAAGTCGCACCTGCTGAAAGAACTGCAGATCGATCGGGATGCGCCCGGCAATGGCCCGCCGTCGCGTGCCCGGATCTGGATCGGCATCGGGGCCGGCGTCGTGCTCGCCGGCGCCCTGATGTTCTGGCTGCTCGGCCGCGGCGACGCGCTGCCGGTCGTCGTCGAGCCCGCGCGCGCGCTGCCCGCGGTGGCAGGCGGCACCTCGGTGCTGGACGCGACCGGCTATGTCACGGCCCGGCGCCAGGCCACGGTCTCCGCCAAGATCACCGGCAAGGTGCGCGACGTGCGCATCGAGGAAGGCCAGCGGGTCGAGGCTGGCGACGTGCTCGCGACGCTGGATGACGCCGAGGCGCGCGCCGACGCGGCGCTGCGCCAGGCCCAGGTCGCCGCCGCGCAGGCCGGGCTTGCCGAGATCCAGGCGTCGCTCGCCAATGCCGAGCGCGAGTACGGGCGCCAGCGCGAGCTCGAGTCGCGCCAGCTGACCAGCGTGGCCGCGCTCGATGCAGCGCGGACGCAGGCCGAGGCACTGGCGGCCCGCCTCGCGAGCCAGCAGAGCGAAGTTCGGGTCGCGGAACAGGCGCTGCGGGCCGCGCAGGTACAACTCGACAACACCATCGTGCGGGCACCGTTCACGGGCGTCGTGACGGTCAAGGCGGCACAACCCGGCGAAATGATCTCGCCCGTGTCGGCTGGCGGCGGCTCGATCCGCACCGGCATCGGCACCATCGTCGACATGGACTCGCTCGAGATCCAGGTCGACGTCAGCGAGTCGTACATCAACCGCGTGCAGCCGGGACAGCCGGTACAGGCAGTCCTGAATGCCTACCCGGACTGGCGCATCCCGGCGGAGGTCATCGCCATCGTGCCGACCGCGGACCGTTCCAAGGCGACGGTCAAGGTGCGCATCGCGATCCAGGTCCGCGACCCGCGCATCGTGCCGGAGATGGGCGTGCGCGTCGCCTTCCTCGAGAGCCAAGCGGCAGCCGGGAGTGCGGCACCCCCGCCCCGCGGCGTGCTGGTGCCGCCGGGTGCGATCCGCCAGGACGCTGGAGCCGAGGTCGTGTTCGTGGCGCGCGACGGCCGGGCCGAGCGCCGCGCCGTGACGCTCGGCGGCTCGCAGGGCGACGCGCGGCTGGTGCTGGCCGGCGTCAGCGCCGGCGAGCCGGTGATTGTAGAAGCCCCGGCGACGCTGCAGGACGGGGATGCAATCGAAACCCAGGATGAGGCGAAGCGATGAACGAAGCGATGGTGCGGGTGAACGACGTGCACAAATCCTACGTGCGCGGCAAGCAGAAAGTCGAAGTGCTGCACGGCCTGACGCTCGAAATCCCGCAAGGAGACTTCGTGGCGCTGATGGGGCCCTCCGGCTCGGGCAAGACCACGCTGCTGAACCTGATCGGCGGGCTCGACCGCCCGACCACGGGCACGATCACCGTCGGCGGCCAGCGCATCGACCAGCTGTCCGGCGGCCAGCTGGCGAAATGGCGCGCACGCAACGTCGGCTTCGTGTTCCAGTTCTACAACCTGATGCCGGTGCTGACGGCCGAGCGCAACGTCGAGTTGCCGCTGCTGCTGACCGGGCTGTCGGCGGCGCAGCGCCGGAAGTCGGTCGGCGTGGCGCTCGAGATCGTCGGGCTCGCCGACCGGGCCCGCCACAAGCCGAAGGAATTGTCGGGCGGCCAGGAACAGCGGGTCGCCATCGCGCGCGCCCTGGTGTCTGACCCGACCATCCTGATCTGCGACGAGCCGACCGGCGACCTCGACCGCAAGACCGCCGACGAAATCCTGGGCCTGCTGCAGGTGCTCAACCGGGAGCACGGCAAGACCATCGTGATGGTCACGCACGACCCGAAAGCCGCGGAGTTCGCGCGCCGCACGCTGCACCTGGAGAAAGGCCAGTTGCTCGAACAGGCGACGGCGGCGGCCTGAGGAACGGGGCATGAACCGGGCCGGCTTCGTCATTGCCAATCTCGGGCGCCGCAAGACGCGGACCGTCCTGACGCTGCTGTCGATCGTCACCGCGTTCCTGCTGTTCGGGCTGCTGCAGGCGGTGAACGTGCTGTTCTCGGCCGGCGCGGACTTCGTCGGCGCCACGCGCCTGGTGACGCAGGCGCGGGTGTCGTTCACGACCTCGCTGCCGCTGCGGCTGCTGCCGCAGATCGAGTCGGTACCGGGCGTCGAGTCGGTCATGTGGGCGCAGTGGTTCGGCGCGGTCTGGCAGGAGAACACGCAGCTGATCTTCTTCGCCGCCGACCCGGAGCGGCTGCGCGCGGTCTATCCCGAGTACGTGATGCCGGACGCGCAGTGGCAGGCTTTCTCCGCGACGCGTACCGGCATGATCGTCGGCCGCCAGCTTGCCGACCAGTACGGCTGGAAGATCGGCGACAAGGTGCCGATCGCCTCGAACATCTTCCCGCAGCAGGACGGCAGCAAGTCCTGGATCTTCGACCTGGTCGGGATCTACGACGGCAAGGATGCCGAGTGGCAGCGCAACACCAACGTCGGCTGGATCAACTTCGCCTACTTCGACGAGGCCAACCAGTTCGGCTCCGGGCGGGCGGGCACCTATACGCTGAAGCTGTCGGACCCGGACCGGGCGCAGCAGGTCGCGGCGACCATCGACGCGATGTTCGAGAACTCGCCCGACGAGACCAAGACCCAGACCGAGAAGGACTTCAACCTCGGCTTCTTCAAGCAGATCGGCGACATCGGCCTGATCGTGCGCTGGATCCTGTTCGCGGTCTTCTTCACCCTGCTGCTGGTGGTCGGCAACACGACCGCCCAGAGCGTGCGCGAGCGCATCCCGGAACTCGCGATCCTGAAGACGCTCGGCTTTTCCGACCGCAGCGTGCTGGGATTCGTGCTGGCCGAGGCGGCGCTCCTGTGCGTGATCGGCGGCTTGCTCGGGCTCGGCATCGCGACCGTGATCGGCATCGTCATCGGCGGCGGCAACTTCCCGATCGCCGTGGACCACCGCGTGTGGATGACCGGGATCGTCGCGATCGTCGTATTGAGCCTCGCCGTCGGCCTGCTGCCGGCGTTGCGTGCCAGCCGGTTGACCATCGTCGACGCGCTGGCCGGGCGCTGAACGGAGGCCTTCGATGATTCGCGAGACCATCGCCATCACCTCGCTCGGGCTGCGCAGCATCCCCGAGCGTTTCGGGCCGTCCCTGGTGATCGTCGTCGGCCTGGCCGGCGTCGTCGCCGTGTTCACGGCCCTGCTGGCCATGGCCGAGGGATTCCGCTCGACGCTCGAGTCGACCGGCCGTGGCGACGTCGCGCTGGTGCTGCGCGGCGGCTCCAGCGCCGAGCTGAACTCCGGCCTGACGCGCGACCAGGGCCTCCTGATCAAGCAGCTGCCCGGCGTGGCGGCGGGCGCCGACGGCCAGCCGCTCGCTTCGGCCGAGATGATCGTGATCGCCGAGCTGATCAAGACCGGCGAGAAAACCGGCTCCAACATCACGGTGCGTGGCGTCGAGCCGGCTGCGTTCACGCTGCGCCCGCAGCTGAAGATCGTCGAGGGGCGCGCGTTCCAGCCCGGCCTGCGCGAGCTGATCGTCGGCCGCGGCGTCGCCCAGCAGTTCGAGGGGGCCCGCCTCGGCGAGACCTTGCGCATGCGCGGCTCCGACTGGACCGTCGTCGGCATCTTCGAGTCCGGCGACGCCAACGACAGCGAGCTGTGGGCCGACGTCGAAGTGGGACAGACGACGTTCAATCGCCGGGGTTACAGCTCGATCCGCCTGCAGCTCGACGGGCCGGGGGCCCTGGAAACGGTCAAGGCCGCCGCCGCCGCCGAGCCGCGCATCAACGTGGACGTCGAGACCGAGCAGCAGTACTACAGCGGCCAGACCCGCAGCTTTCGCCAGACGATCGGCCTGCTGGCAGGCGTGGTCACCGCCATCATGGCGCTCGGCGCGACCTTCGCGGCGCTGAATACGATGTATGCCGCGGTCGGCGCGCGCACGCGCGAGATCGCGACGCTGCGCGCGCTCGGTTTCCGCGGCCTGCCCGTGGTGCTGTCGGTCATGATCGAGTCGCTGATCCTCGCGCTCGCCGGCGGCGTGGCGGGCGCCCTGCTCGCCTGGCTGCTGTTCAACAACATGGCGGTATCGACGCTCGGCGCGAACTTCACCCAGGTCGTGTTCCGGTTCAACGTCACGGCCGAGCTGGTCCGGCAGGGCCTGGTGATTGCCATCGTCATCGGCATGTTCGGCGGCCTGCTGCCGGCGCTCAGGGCCGCGCGACTGCCGGTGACGACCGCCCTGCGTGCGGGTTGATGTCGCCTCCCGCGCTGATCGACATCGGGATCAACCTCGCGCACGACAGCTACGATCGCGATCGCGCCGACGTGATTGCACGCGCGCGGGCCGCCGGCGTCGCGGCGATGATCGTCACCGGCAGCACGCTTGCGGACAGCGCGCGGGCCATCGCACTGTGCCGCGACCATCCCGCGCTGCTGCGCGCGACCGCCGGCGTGCATCCGCATCATGCGTCCGGCTTCGACGCCGGCGACGCGGCGCAACTCGAGGCGCTGCTCGCGGACCCGATGGCGGTCGCCGCCGGCGAGTGCGGGCTGGACTATTTCCGCAACTTCTCGCCGCCGGCGGACCAGCGTCGCGCGTTTGCGCTGCAGCTCGAGGTGGCGGCGCGGGCCGGCCGGCCGCTGTTCCTGCACCAGCGCGACGCGCACGAGGATTTCCTCGCGATCCTGCGCGAGCACGCAGAGCTCGCGCGCCGGGCCGTCCTGCACTGCTTCACCGACGGCGTGCGCGAGCTCGAGGACTGCCTGGCCGCCGGCCTGTCGATCGGCGTGACCGGCTGGGTCTGCGACGAACGCCGCGGCGGCCCCTTGCGCGAGGCCGTGCCGCGCATTCCGGATGACCGGCTGCTGCTGGAGACGGACGGCCCCTACCTGCTGCCGCGGACGCTGCGGCCGAAGCCGGCGCACCGGCGCAACGAGCCGATGTACCTGACGGAGGTGCTGACGGCGGTCGCATCGTGCCGCGGCCAGGCCGCCGAAGACGTAGCGCGACTGACGACGGAAAACGCCTGCCGCCTGTTTGGCCTTACACTGCGGAGGGTCGCGGCGCCGGGGCAGCCGCAGGCTCATGAACTGGTTTAAGAAACAGCCCTATCTGATTGAATAAAGGCAGTTAAATGGACTTCGAACGTGCACGACGGCTGACGGCCGAAACATTCGAGCAGTCGATCATCCCGCGGCTGTGCGACTACATCCGCATCCCGAACAAGTCGCCGCTGTTCGACGCCGAGTGGCAGGCGCACGGCCACATGGACCGGGCCGCGGAGCTGATGGCGTCCTGGTGCCGCGAGCAGCCGATCAAGGGCCTCAAGGTGGAGATCGTGCGCGCCAAGGGCCGCACGCCCGTGCTGTTCTGCGAAATACCGGGCAGCGGCACCGACACGGTGCTGCTCTACGGCCACATGGACAAGCAGCCCGAATTCACCGGCTGGATCGACGGCCTGTCGCCCTGGGAGCCGGTGCTGCGCGACGGCAAGCTGTACGGACGCGGCGGCGCCGACGACGGCTACGCAATTTTCTCGTCGCTGACCGCGATCCGCCTGCTGCAGGACCAGGGCATTGCGCACGCGCGCTGCGTCGTCCTGATCGAGGCATGCGAAGAGAGCGGCAGTTACGACCTGCCCCACTACGTCGAGCAGCTGTCTGACCGGATCGGGACGCCGAGCCTGGTCGTGTGCCTCGATGCCGAGTGCGGCAACTACGACCAGCTCTGGTGCACGACCTCGCTGCGCGGCAACCTGGTCGGCACGCTGTCGGTCGAGGTGCTGACAGAGGGCGTGCACTCGGGCGCGGCGACCGGCATCGCGCCCTCGGTCTTCCGCATCGCCCGGGCGCTGCTGGCGCGGGTCGAGGACCAGAACACCGGCGACCTGCTGCTGGACGAGCTGACGTCGCCGATTCCCGCGGCGCGCATCGCGCAGGCGCGGGCGATGACCACCGTGCTCGGCGACGAAGTCTGGAGCAAGCTGCCATTCGCGCCCGGCGTGCATCCGCTCTCGGACTCGGCGCTGGAGCTCGCGCTCAACAACACCTGGCGACCGACGCTTGCGGTCACCGGGGCTGCCGGGCTGCCGGCGATCGAGAACGCGGGCAATGTCCTGCTGCCGCGGGTGGAGCTCAAGCTCTCGTTCCGGCTGCCGCCGGTTGCGGATGCGGAACAGGCGGCCGCCGCCGTCAAGCGCGTGCTGGAGGCAGACCCGCCCTACGGCGCGCGCGTCGAGTTCGACGTCGATTCGTCGCTGGCGGGCTGGGATGCGCCGCCGGTCGCGCCCTGGCTGGAGCAGTCCATGCACACGGGCTCGCGCGCCACGTTCGGCGGCGAGGCGATGTACAAGGGCACGGGCGGCAGCATCCCGTTCATCGGCATGCTCGGCGAGCGCTTTCCGGGCACCCAGTTCCTGGTGACCGGCGTGCTGGGGCCGCACGCGAACGCGCACGGTCCCAACGAGTTCCTGCACCTTGCCTGCGCGCAGAACGTGACCGTCTGCGTCGCGCAGGTGATCGCCGATCACTTCACGCGCAAAACGGGCTAACGGCGCGCGAGCGGGCTCGACTCGGCCTGCGCCGCCAGCTCGTCCCAGGCCGCGCGCCAGCGCTCGGCCGGGTGCCCCGTGGCGCCGGCTCCGGGCGCCGGATACTCGGCTTCCAGCGATGCCAACCGCAGGACCCGCGGCGGGCGGCCTTTCGGGAATTGCGCCCGCTCGGTGAAGACGATGCGCCCGTCCACCGGCACGTCGCCGGCGAGCGCACGCACGGCGGCGACCCGGTCGTAGAGCGATTCCAGCGGGTTCAGGAAGGTCGAGCGCAGGCTGCCGTTCATGACCGCCCATTCACGCATGTGCTCGCCGCCGAACACGATCCCGTCCACGTCGCGGAAATCGACCACCAGCAGCCCGCGGCCGGTCAGCAGCAGGAAATCGATGTGCAGGTGGCCGCCGCTGCCGTCCGGGATCAGCACGTCGCGCAGCATGGCCGCCGAGGCAGCTTCGAATGCCCTGACGACCTGCTTGCGCGCGCGGTGGCGGCGCCAGCGCCTCAGGCCTGCAACGGCCGCGAATGCGAGGAGCGCGAGCAGCATCACGCCCACGACGACCTGCACGACCAGGTTCTGGGCGCTCATGCCGCCAGCAGCCTGGCGCGCAGCGCGTCGAGGGTTGCGGGTATGGCGATGCGCCGCAGCGGTCGCTCGAGCAACCGTGCAAGCGCCGGCGGCGCTGCCAGCCGCCTCCCGACCAGCGGTTCGACGGCTTCCGGGAATTTCGCCGGGTGCGCCGTCGCGGCAATGACCCAGTGCAGCCGCTGACGCTCGGCCGCGGGCAGGCGGTGCCAGGCTTCCGCGGCCACTGCCGTGTGCGGGCAAGGCACCCAGCCGCGCTCGCGGTCCTCGCTGCGGATGCGCGCGCGGATGGCGTCGTCGTCGATCGACACTGCGCTGAAGCGCGAGGTCAGCGTCGCGTGGTCGGGGAACAGGTCGCGCAATCTTTCCATATTGCTGGGGTCACCCACATCCATGGCATTGGCGATGGTAGCGATGGCCGGGCGCGGCCGCCATCGGCCGTCGGCGAAATAATCCGGCACGGCGCGGTTGGCGTTGTGCGCCAGCACGATCGCGCCGATCGGCAGGCCGAGCTCGCGCGCCCAGGCACAGGCGAGCGCATGGCCGAGATTGCCGGAGGGAATCACGAATCCGGCATCGCGCCCGCTGCTCGCGTGGACCTGCAGGCTGGCCGCTGCGAACGAGACCAGCTGCGGCAGCAGCCGGCCGATGTTGATGCTGTTGGCGGACGACAGCGAGGCGGCGGCGCGCAGCCCGGCATCCGCGAAAGCCTCTTTGACCAGTCTCTGGCAGTCGTCGAAGCTGCCCTCCACCGCCAGCGTCGTGACGTTGCCGTCCCAGCAGCACAACTGCCGTTCCTGCAGCGGCGCGACGCGCCCGGCCGGGTACAGCATGATGACGCGGAACCCCGGACGGCGATGGAACGCGGCCGCGACGGCGCCACCGGTGTCGCCGGACGTCGCGACCAGGACGGTCAGGGGCCCTGCCCCGGCAGCGGGCATCCGCGCCAGGCAGGCAGCCAGGAAACGCGCGCCCAGGTCCTTGAACGCGGCGGTCGGGCCGTGGAAGAGCTCGAGCACCGACAGCGATGCCGGCGTGCCTTCCACCGGCACGAGCGGCACCGGGAAATTGAAGGCTTCGGCAGCGATCGCCTGCAGCTGCGGCGCGAGTGCGTCCTCGGCGAAGAAAGGCGCCAGCAAGGGCACGGCGACGGCCGGCAGCGATTCGGAGCCGGAAACCGTCGCCGCCTGCAACCGCGGCATCGCGGCCGGCACGTACAGGCCGCCGTCCGGCGCGAGCCCCGCGCGCATGGCCTGCGACAGCGGGACGGATGCGCCGCCGCGCGTGCTGCGGTACTTCACTCGCGCTCCAGGACCAGCGCGCCGTCGCCGCCGACCGGCGCGCGCCAGCCGGCCGACGCGATCCCGCCGGCGGCGAAGGCTGCGACCATCCCGGCGCGGATGGCGTCGGCCTGGCGCGATTCGCACCAGGCGAAGACGCTCGGCCCCGCCCCGGAGATCGAGCAGCCGAGCGCACCTGCCGCCAGCGCCGCCTGTTTCACCTCGGCAAAACCGGGAACCAGGCCGGCGCGCTGCGGCTCGATGACGGCATCCTCCAGGTGCGCGCGGATCAGCTGCAGGTCATCGCTGTAGCATCCGGCGAGAAAGCCGGCGAGATTGGCGGTCTGGCGCACGAAATCCGCGAGCGGCACGTCCGGGCGCAGGATGTCGCGCGCCGCGCGCGTGGCGACGAAGCGCTGCGGGTGCACGACGACGCAGTGCAGGGCCGATGGCACCGGGATACGGCGGCAGGCCGGCACGCCGCGGCCGGTCGCCAGCACGAGGCCGCCGAACAGGGCGGCGGCGACATTGTCGGCATGGCGTGCGCCGCTCGCGACCGCCTCGCCGTCGAGTGCGTGATCGAGCAATGCGTCGCGCGACGCGGGCTGCTCGAGGAGCTCGTTCACGGCGACCACGGCCGCGACCGCCGATGCGGCGGAGCCGCCGAGGCCCGCGCCGAGCGGGATGCCCTTGCGGATCTCGAGTTCCACGCCCCATTCCACGCGCCGGTCCGCGAGCAGCGATTGCGCGGCGCGGCCGGCGGTGTTGGCTGCCGCGTCACGAGGGAGTTCGGACTCCGCGCCCTCGATGGCGGCGATCCGCACGCCAGGCTCGGCGCTGCGCGTCGCCGTGACGCGGTCCCAGAGCACCGGCAACGCGTGGCCGAGGATGTCGAACCCGACCGCGACGTTGCCGACGCTGGCGGGCGCCTGCGCGATGGCCCGGCGGCAGCTCATGCCCGGCGCCTCACAAGCGCGCGCCCAGGTAGGCCGCCAGGCGCAGCAGGTCGCCGAACACGCCACCGGCCGTGACGGCCGGCCCGGCGCCCGGCCCCTGCACGACCAGCGGGTTGTCGCTGTAACGCGCCGTGACGAAGCGCACGACATTGTCGGTCAGGGCCATGTGCGCAAACGCGTGGTCGGCCGTGACCGGCTCGACGGCGACCGTCGCCCGCCCGTCCGCCGTCAGGCGGCCGACATAGCGCAGCAGCCGGCCGTCGCGTTGCGCCGCCGCCAGGCGCTCCGCCATGCGCCCGTCGAATGCCGGCAACCGCTCGAGAAACTCCTCGACGCTGCAGTCCTGCAGCTCGCGCGGTACCAGGCTCTCGACCGCCACGGCCGCCATCTCGACCGGCAGGCCCATCTCCCGCCCGAGGATCACCAGCTTGCGTGCCACGTCCATGCCGGACAGGTCGTCGCGCGGATCCGGCTCGGTGAAGCCGCGCGCCCGCGCCTCGGCAACGATCGCCGAGAACGGGCGCGAGCCGTCGAAGACGTTGAACAGGTAGGCGAGCGTGCCGGAAAAAATGCCCTCGACCAGCCGGATGGCGTCGCCGGTCTCGCGCAGGTCGCGCAGGGTCATGATGATCGGCAGCCCGGCGCCCACCGTGGCCTCGTACAGGAAATGCATGCCCGCCGTGCGCCGGGCCTGCTGCAGCGCGCGCCAGCCCGGCAGCGGCGCGCTGCCTGCCTTCTTGTTCGGCGTCACGACGTGCAGGCCGGCGGCAAACCAGGCGGCGTACTGCCCGGCGACCGCAGCGTCCGCCGTGCAGTCGATCATCACCCGGTGTGGCAGGTGCCGGGCGCCGACGTGGGCGGCGAAGCGCGCGAGATCGAGCGGCTCGCCGTCCTGCGCCAGCCTTTGCCGCCACGCGGCCAGATCGATGGCGCCGTCGTCCAGCAGCATGCGCTTCGAGGTGGCGATGCCGCGCACCCGCAGGTCGAGGTTGAATTCTTCGCGAAACCGGCCGGCCTGGGCCGCGATCTGCTCGAGCAGCGCCGAGCCGACCGTTCCGGGCCCGATCAACCCGACCGACAGCGTGTGCGGCGAGAGGTAGAAGCGCGAATGCACGGCGCGCAGCGCCTTGGCAGTGTCGGCAGCGTCGATGACCACCGAGATGTTGCGCTCGGAAGCGCCCTGCGCGATCGCGCGCACGTTGACGCGGGCGGCGCCGAGGGCGCCGAACAGCTTGCCGGAGACGCCGTGGTGGCCCGCCATGCCGTCGCCGACGATGGCGATGATCGCGCAGCCGGCGGCCGATTCGATGCTCTGGATCTGGCCGTCGCGCAGCTCGGTCGCGAACGCCCGGCGCAGGGCCGCGAGCGCCACGTCCGCCTGTGCCGCCGGCACCGCGCAGCAGATCGAATGCTCGGAGCTGCCCTGCGAGATCAGGATCACCGAGACCCCGGCTTCGTGCAGCGCGCCGAACAGGCGGTGCGCGGTGCCCGGCACCCCGATCATGCCCGCGCCCTCGACGTTGACCAGCGCAATGTCGCCGATGCTGGTGATGCCCTTGACGACCAGGGCCGAGTCAGGCGCCTCGGCGATCGTCGTGCCGGCGGCCTGCGGCGCAAAAGTGTTGCGGATGCGGATCGGGATGCCCTGGCCGATCGCCGGCGCCATGGTCTGCGGGTGGATCACGCGGGCGCCGAAATAGGCGAGTTCCATCGCCTCGTCGTAGGACAGGGAGTCGATCACCCGCGCGTCCGGCACCTGTCGCGGATCGGCGGACAGGACGCCATCCACGTCGGTCCATATCTCGATCGCATCGGCATCGAGCAGCGCGGCGAAGATCGAGGCGGAGAAGTCGCTGCCGTTGCGGCCGAGCGTCGTCTGCAATCCGCGCGTGTCGCTGGCGATGTAGCCCGGGATGACGAGCGTCTGCGCGTCGGGCGGTATCCGCTCGGCGGCCCGCGCCCGCGACGGCTGCCACTGCACGCCGGGGCCGAGCGCGCCCCATTCCACCACGACGATCTCGCGCGCATCGAGCCAGCGCACGGCGGGCCGCCGGCCGCGCGCTGCGAGCAGTGCCGCAAACAGCCGGCTGGACCACAATTCACCGTAACCCGCGACCCGTTCCTGCAGGTCGCGGCCCGCCGAGCGCACCAGAGCCACCGCCTGCAGCAGCTGCCGCAGGTCGCCGAGGTCGGCCTGCACGCCGGCGGCGTAAGACTGGCAACCGGCAGCGTCCAGCAATCGGGAAGCGATCGCTTCGTGACGGCTGCCCAGGCGCGCGAGCGCCGATTCGCAGAACGCGGCATCGCTGTGCTCGGCCGCTTCGACCAGGCGGATCAGGTCATCGGTGACGCCGCGGCAGGCGGACAGCACGAGCGCAATTGGCGCCTGGCCGCACGCCTCCACGATCGATGCGACGCGCAGGAAGCAGTCGGCGTCGGCAAGACTCGAGCCGCCGAACTTGTGCACGGTCCAGCGCTTGGCCGGCGTCGTCAATGGGACTCCCGATCTGACTGCGGCGCGTTGTGTGCACCGCAAAAACCCAGCGGCAATCTTCCCGTGCGCTACCGGGAAAGGCAAGCGAGCCAGCAGGAATCAGCCGTCCGGATCGCGGGCGATTCGCCTCAGGCGCGGCGCGAATGCCAGCGCCGCAGCAGGCTCGCGCCACCCGGCAGCCGCAGCAGCCAGAGCAGGATTCGCACGGCGACGCGATCGCCTGCCGTGAGCGCGAACGACCGGTGCAGCGGCGCGTACAGCGACGGGCGTTCCTCGAAGCGATCCACGGCGCGGGCGCGGAATGCAAACGTGCCTTCCGCCGAGCGCAGGCGCCAGGCATCTGCCGCGCCGTCCGGCAGGACGACCGGATCGGTCAGCTGCGCCGGCAGTTCCGGGCCCTGGTAACCGGCGAAGACGAGCAAGCGCTGCCGGTCGCCCGCATCGCCGCGCAGCACGACGCTGCCGGCGGGCCCCGGTGCCCTCGAAACCTGGAATCGCGCCGCAGCCTTGCCGTCCGTCACGCCAGAACTATAGTCCGCGCCTGCGTTGGCCACCACCGCGCGCAGTGCGGCATGATGCGCGACATGAAATTTTCCACCGCGCTCGCGGACCTCCTGGCCTGCCCCGCGTGCGGCGGGCCGCTCGCCGGGCCCGCCTGCCTCGACTGCCGCATCGATTTTCCGGCGCTCGGCGGCGTCCCCTGGCTGATGCCGGCGCCGCGCGCGGCGCTGATCGAATGGCGCGGGCGCCTGCACCACCTGCTGATGCACTATGCCGCCGAAGCAACGCGCCAGCGTGCGTCGCTCGCCGAGGCGGCGGCAGGCAGCCGGACCCGTCAGCGGCTGGAACAGGTGGCCGCCGCGCTGGATGACCAGGCGCAGCGCATCCGTGCGTTGATGCAGCCGCTTGGCCTCGAGCGTCGCAATGAGGCGCAGGCCGTGCACGTCGCGCTCGGCACCGAGCTGCCGTTGCACCAGGGCTTGTCGAGCTATTACCCGAACCTGCACCGCGACTGGTGCTGGGGCGAGGCGGAGAACCGCGCCAGCCTCGAGGCCGTGACGGCGAGCCTGCCTGCGGGCCCGGCGCCGTCGCGCCTGCTGGTGCTCGGTGCCGGCGGCGCACGCCTCGCCTACGACCTGCACTGCGCGCTGCGGCCGAGCCTGACCGTGGCGCTCGACTTCAATCCGCTGTTCCTGCTGGCCGCAGCGCGCATCCTGGGCGGCGAGACGCTGGAACTGTACGAGTTCCCGATCGCGCCGCGCTCGATCGCCGATCACGCCGTGCTGCGGCGCCACGCCGCGCCACAGCCGCCGCCGCCGGGGCTCGAACTGCTGCTGGCCGATGCGTCCTCGCCGCCATTCCGGCCAGGCAGCTTCGACCTGGTCCTGACGCCGTGGTTCGTGGACGTCGCGGGCGAGCCTGTCGGCCGCGTGCTGCAGCGCGTGAATGCCCTGCTCGCGCCAGGCGGCCTGTGGGTCAACCATGGATCGCTCGCATTCGCGGATGCGGCGCCGGAGAACGCCTGGAGTCTCGAGGAACTGCTGGAACAGCTTCCGGCCCGGGGTTTCGCGGTGCCGAAGGCGGTCGAGTCCCGGCAGCCCTACCTGTGTTCGCCGGCGAGCCGGCATGGCCGTCAGGAGACGGTCATCACCTTTTGCGCCCGCAAGGAGCGCGAGGCCGCGCCGCTCACGCCTGGCCGCGTCGTGCCGGAATGGCTGGCCCGCCCGGATCTCCCGGTCCCGGCACTGCCGCAATTCCGGGCCCAGGCGCTGTCCACGCGCGTGTACGCGTTCCTGCTGGCGATGATCGACGGCGAGCGCACGCTCGCCGACATGGCGCGGCTGATGGAGCAGCAGAAGCTCATGACGGCCGAGGATGCGCTGCCTGCGATCCGCCGCTTCCTGGCGCGGGCGCTGGAACAGGCGGAGCAGCGCCCGCCCTTCTGAGCAGCCCCTGCAATTGACCTGAGTCAATGCGCGGCCCCGGGCCGGGGGCTAGCGTCACCCCATGTCCGTCGCGGAGCGCAACCTCGATGCCGGCGTGCTGCGCCGCCACGCCGCGCCCTGTCCGCGATACACCTCCTATCCGCCCGCGACCTGCTTCCGGGAGGGCTTTGGCGAGGCCGCCCTGCGCGCGGCAATCGTCGCCGGCAACGGCGACCCGATCCCGCGCCGGCTGTCGCTCTATGTGCACGTGCCGTTCTGCACTTCGCCCTGTTTCTACTGCGGCTGCAACCGGATCATCACCCGCGACCGCAGCCGCGGCGACAGCTACGTCGCGCGGCTGGAGCGTGAAATCGAACTCGTCGCCCGTTTATGCGATCGCGACCGCGAGGTCGTCCAGGTCCACTTCGGCGGCGGCACGCCGAATTTCCTCAGCACCGCGGCCTTGCAGGACGCCATGGAGGCGTTGCGCGGCCAGTTTCATTTCTCGGAAGCGCCCGATCGCGATATGTCGATCGAGGTCGACCCGCGCACGGCGAACGCGTCCGACCCGGCCCGGCTGGCGCAGATGGGGTTCAACCGCATCAGCCTCGGAATCCAGGACTTCAATCCGGCGGTCCAGCAGGCCGTCAACCGGGTCCAGGGCGTGGATGAAACCCGCGACCTCATGGCTGCCTGCCGCGCGGCCGGATTCCGTTCCGTCAACGTCGACCTGATCGTCGGGCTGCCGCTGCAGACGCCGGACAGCGTCAGCCGGACGGTGGACGAGGTCGTGCGCATGCGGCCCGATCGTCTCGCGGTCTACAACTACGCCCACCTGCCCCAACGCTTCAAGGGCCAGCGGCAGATCAATGCCGCCGAACTGCCCGACCCGGAGACCCTGTTCCTGATGCAGGCGGGCGTGATCCAGCAGCTCACCCAGGCAGGCTATGCCTACATCGGCCTCGATCACTTCGCGCTGCCGGAGGACGACCTCGCCCGCGCCCTGGCCGCCGGCAGCCTGCACCGCAATTTCATGGGCTACACGACGCATGCCGAATGCGACCTGATCGGCTTCGGGGTCAGCGCGATCAGCCACGTCGGCGACACCTACAGCCAGAATCCCCGCGAACTGCCGGACTGGGAGCGGGCCGTCGATGCCGGCCGGCTGCCGGCCTGCCGCGGCTGGCAGATGACGGCCGACGACCAGGTCCGCGCCGACCTGATCCAGCAGATCATGTGCCGAGGTGAGCTGCGGTTCGACGACCTGGAGCAGCGGCATGGCGTGGATTTCCGGCGCTACTTCGCCGCCGACCTCGCCCGCTTGCGGCCGTTCGTCGAGGACGGCCTGGTGAGCCTCGGCAAAGGCGAAATCCGGGTCGGCTCGCGCGGACGGCTGGTGCTGCGTAATATTGCCATGTGCTTCGACGCCTACAGCCACAGCAACGGCAGGCCGCCGACGACGGCGACGAGTTCCGCTTCTGCTCGACCTGTGCCTTTTCCCAGGCCTGCCTCGCGGAAGGGATGGACAAGGGGTCGCTCCGGGACCTCGAGGTCCTGATCGAGCACATCGGCCCGATGCGTGCGGGGACGCACATCTTCCGTGAAGGCGAGCCGTTCGATGCGATCGCCGCCGTGCGTGACGGGACGGTCAAGACCTATGTCGTCGACCGCGACGGCCACGAGCAGGTGCTCGGGTTCTATTTCCCCGGCGAGATCGTCGGGCTCAATGCCATCGACGACGAGCGCTACCCCTGCAATGCCGTCGCGCTGGATGAGGTCACGCTGTGCCGGTTCTCGTTCACGCGGATCGCGAGCCTCGCCTCGCGACTGCCGGGCCTGCAGAAGCAGCTGTTCCGCCACCTGAGCCGCGACATCGGCCGCGCATCGTCGCTGGCGGGCGACCACTCGGCCGACGAGCGGGTCGCCGCCTTCCTGGTCCTGCTGTCGCGGCGCATGGCAGCGGTCGGCTTGCCGGCAGAGCGCCTGCGCCTGACGATGCCGCGCACGGACATCGCCAATTTCCTGCGCCTGGCGCCGGAAACGGTCAGCCGCGTGCTGCGGCGCCTGCAGGACGAGGGCCTGATCCGCGTGCACCGCCGCGAGCTTGAGGTCCTCGACCGCCCGCGGGTGGAGCAGCTCGCTGCTGCCATCGTTCGCAGCTGAGATCAAGCTGGCGCACGTCGCCGCCGTCCTGCTGAGCGGCGGGCTGTTCATGCTGCGCGGACTGCTGGTACAGGCTGGCCATGGTCCGCTCGCAGTGTCCAGGCCGCTGCGCTATGCGAGCTTCACCATCGACTCGGTCCTGCTGATCGCCGCCCTGCTGCTGCTCACCGTCCTGCCGGCAACCGCCTATGCCAATGGCTGGCTGCTGGCGAAGCTGCTGCTGCTGCCGGTTTACGTGCTGCTCGGCTGGACGGCGCTGCACCGGGCGCGCACGCGCGGCTGGCGGCTGTTCTTTTTCGCCGCGGCAGTCATCGCCTACCTGACCATGTTCTCGATCGCGCGTGCGCACCACCCGTTCGGCTGGCTCCGGGACTGGTTCGGCGGCTGAGGGAGCGGATGGTGGGCCGTGGTGGGATCGAACCACCGACCAACTGGTTAAAAGCCAGATGCTCTACCACTGAGCTAACGGCCCGTGCGAAGGGCGCGAATGATACCCGAGCGGCAGCGCGCCTTCACCTGTAGCGCGTCGGGTCGGCGATTCCGGCCTGCTCGAATCCGGCGCGCCGCAGCCGGCAGGCATCGCAGCGGCCGCAGGCGCGGCCGGCGTCGTCTGCCTGGTAGCAGGACACCGTCAGCGAGAAATCCACGCCGAGCTCGATGCCGCGGCGGATGATCTGCGCCTTGCTGAGCTCGATCAGCGGCGCATGGATGCGCGGCGGCCGGCCCTCGACGCCTGCTCGCGTCGCGAGCGCCGCCAGGCGCTCGAAGGCGGCAATGAACTCGGGCCGGCAATCCGGATAGCCGGAGTAGTCGATGGCATTGACGCCGACGAAGATGTGCCCGGCGCCGATGACTTCGGCGTGGCCGAGCGCGCAGGCGAGGAAGATCGTGTTGCGCGCCGGCACGTAGGTGACCGGAATCCCGGTCGTGGCTTCCTCCGGCACCGCGATGGCGGCATCGGTCAGCGCCGACTGGCCGAACGATCCGATCGGCAAGGTGAGCACGCGATGCTCGACCGCGCCCAGCGCCTGCGCGACGCGTCCCGCGGCCGCCAGTTCCGCCCGATGCCGTTGCCCGTAGTCGAAGGACAGCGCATGGCAGCGATGGCCTCGCTCGCGCGCGAGCGCCAGCACGGTCGCGGAGTCCAGGCCGCCGGAAACCAGGACGACGGCGGTGCTGCCCTCTGCATGGCCGGATTCAGCGCCCAGGAACGTCTCCCCACAGCAGCTTGTGCAACTGGACCTGCAGCCGCACCGGCAGGCGGTCCTCCAGGATCCAGTTCGCGAGTTCGCCGGCCGGCTGCTGCTGGTAGCTCGGCGAGAACAGCACTGGGCAAAGCCCATCGAGGCGCTCGTCGCGCACGCGCGCGCGGCTCCACTCGTAGTCGGCGCGGCCGCAGATCACGAACTTCAACTGGTCGCCCGGGCGCAGCTTCTGGACGGACAGGTCGAGATTGCGTTCGGATTCGCCGGAGCCCGGGGTCTTGACGTCGATCACGCGGGTCACGCGCGCGTCCACGGCGCTGGCGTCGATCGCGCCGCTGGTTTCGAGCGACACCATCAGCCCGGCGTCGCAGAGCGCGGCCAGCAGTCCCAGGCACTGCTTCTGCGCCAGCGGCTCCCCGCCCGTGACGCACACGCGGCGTGCCCCCGACTCCCGCGCCTCGGTCACGAGTGCCGCAACGTCGCGCCACTCGCCGCCGTGGAAGGCGTAGGCCGTGTCGCAATAGCGGCAGCGCAGCGGGCAACCGGTCAGGCGGATGAAGAACGTCGGCCAGCCGACGGCATCCGCCTCACCCTGCAGCGAGTAGAAAGTCTCGGTGATCCGCAGTCTGGCCGCGGCGGGCACGGCGGCGGCTTCGACGGCCATCGCGCTGCCTCAGCGCCCCTCGGCGTCCAGGCGCTCGATCCGCGCCCTGGCCTCGGCTGCGGCCTGGGTATCGGGGTACTCGTTGACCAGGCGCGCGAGGATCGCGCGCGCCTGGGCCGGCCGTTTCAGTTCGTGCTGGCAGTAGCCGGCCTTCAGCATCGCGTCGGGCGACTTGCGCGCACCGGGGTAATCCCTCAGCACGCCCTCGAAGGCGGCGAGTGCGGCCGCAAAGTCGCGGCGCACGTAGTGCGCCTCGCCAAGCCAGTACAGGGCATTCGAGGCGAGCTCGTGCGTCGGGTGGCGGGCAAGGAAGTCGCGCAGCGCCGCAGCCGCGTCGTCGTAGCGGCCGTCCTTCAGCAGGTTGAACGCCGCCTGGTACTCGGCCTCGGGGCTGGCCGCCGGCACGGCCGACTGTGCCGCGGCGAGCGCGGTCTCGGCCGCGCGCAGCCGCGTGTCGAGATCCACGTACTGGTCGCGCTGCTGGCTCCGCGTCCGTTCGAGCTCGTGGCGCAGCTCTTCGAGCTCGCCGCGCAGCCGCCGCAGGTCCTGCTGCATGAGTTCCAGCTGGCGCGCCATCTCCAGCAGCCCCTGGCCCTCGAGCTGGCGCTCGACGACGCCCATGCGCTGCTCGAGCGCATCAATGCGTTCGCCGCGCGACTGCGCCGCGGCCGGCCCGGCGACGACGATCGCCAGGATCGCCGCGCAGGTCCTGGCCCGATACCGGGGCTCAGCGGCCGTAAACGATCTCGACGCGACGGTTCTTCTCATAGGCGCCCTCGTCGCTGCCTTCCGCAGCAGGCCGCTCCTCGCCGTAGCTCACGGTCGTGAGCTGCACGTCGCCCGCGCCCTGCAGCATCAGGGCCCGGCGTACGGCCTGCGCCCGGCGTTCGCCGAGCGCGATGTTGTACTCGCGGGAGCCGCGCTCGTCGGTGTGTCCCTCGAGCCGCACCCGCACGGCGGCGGCGCCGGCGAGGTGCCGCGCGTGGGCGCTGATCAGGGACGCGAACTCCGGCCTGATATCGCTGCGGTCAAAGTCGAAGTAGATGATCGTCGCGATGCCTGCGGGGCCGGCACCGCTCGCCGCTCCCGCTCCCGGCAGGTCGCGGCCAGCACCGACCTGGGAGTCATCGACGCCGCTCGCGGCGCCGCTGTCGGCCGGCTGGGTCGTCTGTGCCGGCGCTTCCGGCACGGTGGTCGGCTTCTTCGGGCAGCCGCCGAGCATCAGGGCCGCGGCAGTGAGCAACAGGACGGGCAACCAGCGCATGACAGTGACTCCTCTCGGACGACTTCCAGGTCGCAACGGGCCGCGATCTTCTAACACAAGGGACCGCGGCGCGCCACGCCCGTTCAATGGAGAAACGGCGACCAGGCCGGCTCGCGCACGTCGCCGGCGCCGGAGGCCAGGCGCTGCTGGATGCGGCCGTCACTCGAGACGATCGCCAGCACGCCGCGGCCGCCCTCGCGGGTCGCATAAATGATGTCGGCGCCGTTCGGCGCGTAGGACGGCGACTCGTCGAGTCGGCCCCCGCTCAGCACCCGCCGGGCGCCCCGCTCCGCCTCCACTGCGCCGATCCGGTAGGCGCCGCGATCGAGCGTGACGACCGCCAGTTCGCGGCCGTCCGGCGAGACGCGGGGCCGCGCGTTGTAGTCGCCTTCGAACGTCACGCGCCGCGGCCGCTCGCCAGCGCCGATGCCCAGGCGATAGACCTGCGGGGCGCCGGCGCGGTCGGACGTGAAATACACCGAGCGCCCGTCCGGCGCCCAGGCCGGCTCGGTGTCGATCGAGGGGTCGTCCGTCAATCGCCGCAGTTCCTGGGTCGTCAGGTCGAGCAGATAGATGTCCACGTTGCCGTCACGCCGCGACAGGGCAACCGCGAGCTGCCGCCCGTCCGGCGAGTAGCTGGGCGCGCTGTTGATGCCCGAGCGGGCGGAGACGCGCACCTGGTCGCCAGTGCGCAGGGTCTGGACGTAGATCGCCGGCAGGCCGCTGTGGAAGGAGACGTAGGCGAGCGAGCGTCCGTCGGGCGACCAGGCCGGCGACATGATCGGCTCCGGCGACCCGAACACGACGCGCTCGTTGCTGCCGTCGGCATCCGCGACGATCAGCCGATAGCTGCGTGCGGTCGCCGGCCCGTCGACCGCGACATAGGCGATGCGCGTCGAGAAAGCGCCGCGCACGCCGAGAATCCTCTCGTACACGGCGTCTGACAGCCGGTGGCTGGCGGCTTTCAGTGCGTTGCGCTCGGCCGGCAGGGCCGTGCCCAGCAGCCGCTGGCCGTTGGCAACGGACACGAGTTCGTAACGGATCTCGAAGCGGCCGTCCGGCAGCGGCACGAGCGCGCCGACCAGCACGTAGTCCACCTTCAGCATGCGCCAGTCGGCGACATCCACGTCGGCCGACCGGTGCGGCAGCTCGAGCATTTGCGCGCGCGGCAGCGGTCGGAAGCGGCCGCTGCGTTCGAGGTCGGCGTGCACGGTCGCCGCGACGTCCCAGGGTGCGGCGGCCTCCCCTTCCCAGGCCAGCGGCACGACGGCGATCGGCACGGACTCCGCCATGCCACGGAGGATCTGGACAGTCAGCTGCGCGCGGGCCTGCGGCACGGCCAACACCAGCAGGGTCAGGAACAGGGTCGCATGTCGGCGCATCAGCGTTTCAACTCCTTGGGCGTGAAGATCAGCCGGACCTCGCGCTCGAACAGCGACGGTTCCGGCGGCGGCGGCAGCGGCGAGGCATTCCGCACCGCCGTCTCGATGGACTGGCGCAGGGCCGCGCCGCCATTGCAGGCTCCGAACCGCATGCCGACCACCTCGCCGCCCGGAATCTGCGTGACGAACACCGTGCAGCTGAGCCCCTCGCTGGTGCCGGGCGGCTCGAACCAGCGCTGCTCGACATGCGCCTGGATCGCACGGACATAGTCCGCTTTCAGACTCTGGAATCCAGCGCTGGTTCGCTGTTCCTCCTCGGCTAGCCGCGCGCGCAGGTCGGCCTCGCGCTCCTGGCGCAGCCGCGCGTCGTCCGCGGCGCGCTTGCGTTCGGCGGCCGCCCTGGCCGCGGCCTCCTGCTCGGCCTTGCGTTTCGCATCGGCCTCGGCGCGCCGCTTTGCTTCCGCCGCCGCCTGCGCCTTCTTCTGCTCCGCCTGTTCGGCCGCCAGGCGCTGTTCCTCCTGCTGGCGGCGCTCGGTCGCCTCGCGCTCGACGCGCTCCGCCTCGGCACGTTCGGCGCGCGCCGCCGTTTCCTCGCGCCGCCGCGCCTCGGCGCGCTGGCGGTCGTCTTCGCGCCGCTGCCGGCTGGCGGCCTGCAGCACGGCCTGGTCCACGATCACGGCGTCGATCGGCAGCGGCATCATTGGCGCGTCCGGCTGCGGCAGCTGCAGCCCGAGGAACAGCAGGCCGGCGAGCGCCACGTGCAGCGCGATCGACCAGCCGTAGGGCGCGATGGCAGGCCGGATCGCCATGCTCACCGGCGGCGCTCGAGTTCCTCGAGCGCGCGCATCGCCTTCGGGTCGGTCAGGAACCCGATCTTCTTGGCGCCGGCCTGCTGCAGCAGCACCATGCCCTGCACCACGCTGCCGTAGGGCACTCTTTCATCGGCCTTCACCAGCACCGGCGTCCCCGGGTCGCGGCCGAGCACCGCGCCGGCGCGCCGGGCGACCTCGGTCGCGTTGATCGGAGCATCCTCGTCGCCGCCGACATTGAGGTAATAGCGGCCGTCGCGATCCACCGACAGCACCAGCGGCTCGCGGTCCTTCAGCAAGTCCGGGTCGATCGGCTGTGCCGCCGCGTCCGGCAGTTCGACCTGCACGCCCTGGGTCAGGAGCGGCGCGGTGATCATGAAGATGATCAGCAGCACCAGCATCACGTCGATGTAGGGAACGACGTTGATTTCCCCCATCAGCCGCCGGCGGCGCGTGCCCGTTGCCACCTTAGCCGCTCCGTGCCGAGGCGTGGCGCTGCAGCAGGGTCGAGAACTCGTCCATGAAGGCGTCGTAGCGCAGTTCCAGCCGGTTGACCTTGTCGGCGTAGCGGTTGTAGGCGACCACGGCCGGGATCGCGGCGAACAGGCCGGCGGCGGTCGCGATCAGCGCCTCGGCGATGCCGGGAGCGACCATCGCCAGCGTCGCCTGCTGCACGTTGCCGAGCCCCTGGAACGCACCCATGATGCCCCACACGGTGCCGAACAAGCCGACGTAGGGGCTGGTCGAGCCGACGGTCGCCAGCGTTGCCAGGCTCTGCTCGAGGCGATCGATCTCGCGCAGCTGGGCGACGCGCATCGCACGCCGCACGCCCTCCAATAGATCGCCGGCCGTGCTGCCCGCCTGGGCGCGCAGCCGCGAGAACTCGCCGAACCCGGCCTCGAAGATGCTTTCCATGCCGACCGCCGCGCCGCCGCGGGACTCGATCGCGCGGTACAGCTTGCCGAGGTCGCCGCCGGACCAGAACACGCCCTCGAACCGGTTGGCCTCGTCGCCGGCCTGACGCAACAGCCGCCGCTTGCGGAAAATGATGCTCCAGGACACGACCGACGCACCCAGCAGCAGGGCGATGATCGCCTGCACGACTGGTCCGGCCTGCAGGATCAACTGGAGGATCGAATGCGATTCGTTCAAGGCCATTCCTTCAGATCCGGGCAACGAGGTCCGCAGGCAGCGGCCGCGGCCGCAGGCGGTCGGAGTCGAGGCAGGCGGCCCGCACCGTCGCGCCGAGCAGCAGCTCGGTTCCAGGCGCGTCGCGGCGGATCTCCTGCTGCATCACGAAGGACGCGCCGCGGCGCTCGACCGGCGCCACGGAGACCTGCAGCAGGTCGCCGTAGCGCGCCGGCCGATGATAGCGGATGTGGGCCTCGACCACGGCGAACTGCAGGCGCTGTTCGCGCATCAACAGCGCCTGGTCGATGCCGAGCGCACGCAGCCAGTCGCTGCGCGCGCGCTCGAGAAACCGCAGGTAGCTGGCGTGATAGACCACGCCCCCCGCATCGGTGTCCTCCCAATAGACGCGCACCGGGATCGTGAAGGGCGTCATCAGCGACAAGGTCTAGCCGCGAAACAGCGGCAGGCTGCTGCCGCCCGGTTCGGTGGCCGGGGGCTCGAGGCCGAAATGCCGCCAGGCGGCTTTCGTCGCCACGCGGCCGCGCGATGAGCGCACCAGGAAGCCCTGCTGGATCAGGAACGGCTCGACCACGTCCTCGAGCGTGTCGCGTTCCTCCCCGAGTGCGGCCGCCAGGCTGTCGATGCCGACCGGGCCGCCCTCGAACCGCTCGATGATCGCCATCAGCAGGCGCCGGTCGAGCAGGTCGAAGCCCTCGCGGTCCACTTCCAGCAGGTCGAGCGCCGCGGCCGCGACGGCGGCGTCGATGTGCCCGGCCGCGCGAACCTCGGCGAAATCGCGCACCCGGCGCAGCAGCCGGTTGGCGATGCGCGGGGTGCCGCGCGAGCGCTGCGCCAGCCCGGTCGCGCCCGCCTCGTCGATGGCGAGCCCGAGGATGCCGGCGGCACGCAGCACGATCTGGCGGATCTCGTCCTGGGCGTAGAAATCCAGCCGCTGGACGATGCCGAAGCGGTCGCGCAGCGGCGAAGTCAGCAGGCCGGCGCGCGTGGTGGCGCCGACCAGCGTGAACGGCGGCAGGTCGAGCTTGATCGAGCGGGCCGCGGGCCCCTCGCCGATCATGATGTCGAGCTGGTAGTCCTCCAGCGCCGGGTAGAGGATTTCCTCGACCACCGGGCTCAGGCGGTGGATCTCGTCCACGAACAGCACGTCGCGCGGCTGCAGGTTGGTGAGGATCGCGGCGAGGTCGCCGGGCCGCTCGAGCACCGGCCCGGAGGTCTGGCGCAGGCCCACGCCGAGCTCGTGCGCGACGATGTGTGCGAGCGTGGTCTTGCCGAGCCCGGGCGGGCCGAAGATCAGGACGTGGTCGAGCGCCTCGCTGCGCCGGCGCGCCGCCTCGATGAAGATCCCCATCTGCTGCTTGACGGCCGACTGGCCGATGTACTCGTCGAGGCTCTTCGGCCGCACGCTGCGCGCGAGATCCTCGTCCTCGCGCGTCGCGGCGGCGGTCGTGACCCGGTCCTGCTCGATCATGCCCCCGATCCTACCGGGCGGCCGCCTGCAGCGCGCGGCGGATCAGTTCCTCGGTGCCGGCCCCCTGCCCGTCCAGCGATTTCAGCAGGCGGGTCGCCTCCGCCGGCCGGTAGCCGAGCGCCACCAGCGCGGCATAGGCCTCGGCCTGGGCGCCCGGCGGCTGGTCCGGCCGCTGCAGCGAGGACGGCAGCTGGCCCAATGCGCGGATCCGGTCGCGCATTTCTATCAGCAGCCGCTCGGCGGTCTTGCGGCCGATGCCCGGGATCCGGGTCAGCGCGTCCACGTCCTGGGCCTCGACGCACAGCAGGAAGGTATCGACGTCCATGCCGGACAGCAGCGCCAGGCCGATCTTGGGGCCGATGCCGGTGACCCGCAGCAGGTCGCGGAACAGGCGGCGTTCGTCCTCGGTGGCAAACCCGTACAGCAGGTGCGCGTCGTCGCGCACCACCAGGTGGGTGTGCAGCTCGACCTCGCCGCCGATGTCGGGCAGGCGGTAGAACGTGGACATCGGCGCCTCGAGCTCGTAGCCGACGCCGCCGACGTCGACGATCAGCGCCGGCGGCGCCTTCCGCACCAGGCGGCCGCGCAGGTGACCGATCACGCGCGCGCTCCGCGGCGCAGCCGCAACGGGCCGCGGTGCTGGGCATGGCAGACGGCGATCGCGAGCGCGTCGGCGGCATCGGCGCTGAGCCGGCCCTGCAGCGTCAGCAGCGCCTTGACCATGTGCTGCACCTGCGCCTTCTCCGCCGCACCGGTGCCGGTGACGGTCTGCTTGACTGCGCGCGGCGCGTATTCGAACACCGTTGCGCCGGCATGGCAGGCGCCGCACAGCGCGGCGCCGCGCGCCTGCCCGAGCTTCAGGGCGCTGTCGGGATTGCGGTGCATGAACACGCGTTCGATGGCGATCTCCCCGGGCAGGTAGGCGGTGACGAGCTCCGCCACGTGGCGCTGGATCTCCAGCAGCCGGCGCGGCATCGAGCCGTTGCCGACCCGGATGCAGCCGCTGGCGACGTAGTGGACGCCGTCCCTGCCGGCGTCCACGACGCCGTACCCCGTGACCCTGGAGCCGGGGTCGAGGCCGAGGATGCGCACCATGGGAGTTATGATAGCGGCTCGCCATGAAGACGACGACCTCTGCACCAGCGGCCGGCGCGGCCGTGCTGGAGGATCTGCGCGGCACGCTGGCATCCGTCGCGACGGACTCGGCGGGATGGCGCGCGGCCGCAGACCAGGGCAGCGAGACCGCGGCGATCGTCGCCGCGCTCGATGCCGAGCGCGAGATCATCGCCGGCGCGCTGCTGCAGCCGGTGCTCGGGCGCGGGTTGTTGGACCCGGCGGTCGGTGCGCGCGCCTTCGGCGAGCCGGCCGTCGAGTTCGCGCGCCAGCTCGGGCGGCTCGGCGAGTTCCGCGGCGGCGCGCAATGGTCGCCGGAACGCGCGCTGTCCGCCGGGCAGGCGGACGCGCTGCGCCGCATGCTGCTGGCGGTCGTCACCGACCCGCGCCTGGTGCTGGTGCGACTCGCGGAGCAGCTGCGGCGCATGCGCGGCGCTCGTGACCTGGATGAAGCCGCGCGGCTGCACCTGGCCTGGGAGACGCGCGAGATCTACGCGCCGCTCGCGAGCCGGCTCGGCATCTGGCAGCTCAAGTGGGAGCTCGAGGACCTCGCCTTCCGCTACCTCGAACCGGCCGAGTACCGGCGCATCGCCGGCTGGCTCAACGAATCGCGCGTGGACCGCGAGCGCTACATCGACGCCGTCATCGCCGAGATTGCCGCCGAGCTGGCGCGCGCCGGGGTCGCCGCGGAAGTGGTCGGGCGCCCGAAGCACATCTACAGCATCTGGAAGAAGATGCAGCGCAAGGGCCTGGCTTTCGAACAGGTGTTCGACGTGCGCGCCATCCGCGTGATCACCGGCTCGGTCGCCGACTGCTATGCGGCGCTCGGCATCGTGCATGGCCGCTGGCATTACATCCCGGGCGAGTTCGACGATTACATCGCGACGCCGAAGGACAACCTGTACCGCTCGCTGCACACGGCCGTGATCGGGCCCGCCGCCGTGCCGCTCGAGATCCAGATCCGCACGCGCGAGATGCACGAGCACGCCGAGCTCGGCGTCGCCGCGCACTGGCGCTACAAGGAAGGCGCGGCGCGCGACGCGGCCTACGACCGCAAGATCGAGTGGCTGCGCGAGCTGCTGGCGCCGGCGACCGACGTCGAGACCGACAGCGACTTCCTGAGCCGGGTGCGCGCCGACCTGTTCGAGGACCGCGTCTATGCGCTGACGCCGAAGGGCCAGGTCGTGGACCTGCCGGTCGGCGCCACGCCGATCGATTTCGCCTATCACGTGCACACCGACCTCGGGCACCGCTGCCGCGGGGCGCGCGTCAACGGCCGCATCGTGCCGCTGAATCACCGGCTGGCCAACGGCGAAGTGGTCGAGATCATCGGCGGCAAGCAGGCGAGCCCCAGCCGCGACTGGCTGATCGAGCAGGAAGGCTTCCTCGCCTCGCCGCGCAGCCGGGCCAAGGTGCGCGCCTGGTTCAAGAAGCGCGATGTCGGGCAGAACCAGCGCGAGGGGCGCGAGCTGTTCGAGCGCGAGCTGCAACGCCTCGGCGGCGACCAGGCACTGATGTCGGAGCTGGTGGGCGAGTTCGGGCTGACCGGCGCCGAAGCGCTGTACCTGGCACTCGGGAATGGCGACCTCGCGCTGGCCCAGCTGTCCGGCGCGATCCAGCGGCGGATGCGCGGCCGGCCAGGCCCGCCGCCCGGCGCCGACCAGCCGCCGCTCGCGCCGCCACGGCGGGAGTCCACGGCGGCCGTGCAGGTCGAAGGCGTCGGCGACCTGCTCTCGACCCACGCGCGCTGCTGCAATCCCGTGCCGCCGGAGCCGATCACCGGCTACGTCACGGTCGGCCGCGGCGTCACCCTGCACCGGAGCAGCTGCCGCAACCTCGCCCGCCTCGCGGCGCGCGCGCCGGAACGCCTGCTGCAGGTGGACTGGGGCAAGGCCGGCGCCCGGCGTTACCCGGTGGACATCGTCGTGCACGCGATGGACCGGCGCGGGCTGCTGCGCGACATCACGACCCAGGTCGCCGAGGAAAAGATCGACATCGAGCGGCTCGCATCGCAGGGAGACGAAGCGCAGGGCAGCGCCGACCTCACGTTGCGCATCCGCGTCGGCAGCCTCGAAGAGCTCAGTCGCCTGCTGGCGCGCCTGTCTGCCCTGCCGGGCGTCATCAGCGCCCGCCGCCGTTAAATGGGACAGACACTATTTTGGCACTGCCAAAATAGTGTCTGTCCCATTTAGCGCCGCTTAGCGGTTGGGGATGTCGATGGCGCGCTTGTCGGCGGCGAGCGCGGCCTCGTGCAACGCTTCTGACAGCGTCGGGTGCGCGTGAATGGTGCGCTGCAGGTCTTCGCTGCTCGCCGAGTATTCCATCGCCAGCACGGCCTCGGCGATCAGTTCGCCCGCCATCGGCCCAATGATGTGGATGCCGAGGATCTCGTCGCTGGCCGCGTCGGAAATGACCTTGCAGAAGCCAGCCCCCGCCTCCATCGCGCGCGCGCGGCCGCTGGCCGCGAACGGGAAGCTGCCGGTCTTGCAGGCGCGCCCGGACTGCTTGACCTGCTCTTCGGTCAGCCCGACCCAGGCGATCTCGGGCGCCGTGTAGATGACGGACGGAATGGTCTTGTAGTTGACGTGACCGTACTGGCCCGCGATCAGGTCGGCGACCGCGACACCCTCTTCCTTGCCCTTGTGCGCCAGCATCGGTCCGCGCACGCAGTCGCCGACTGCCCAGATGCCCTCCACGCCGGTCCGGCAATGCTCGTCCACCTGGATGAAGCCGCGTTCGTCGAGCTTGACGCCCGTGCCCTCGCCCAGAAGGTCCTTGGTGAAGGGCCGGCGCCCGATGGCGACGATCAGCCGGTCCACGACCAGTGACTGGCTGCCTTTCGCGTCCGCATAGGCGACGTGCACGCCATCCTTCTCGATTTTCGCGCCGGATACCTTGGCGCCGAGGCGGATGTCGAGCCCGAGCTTCTTGAAGTGGCGCGCGGCCTCCTTGGCGAGCTGGCCGTCCGCCATCGGCAGGAACTGCTCGAGCGCCTCCAGCACGACCGTCTCCGCGCCCAGCCGTCGCCACACGCTGCCGAGTTCGAGGCCGATCACGCCGGCGCCGATCACGCACAGGCGTTTCGGCACCGCGTCGAACTCGAGCGCGCCCCAGGAGTCCACGATGCGCTCGCCATCGAAGGCGACGCCGCGCAGCGGCATTGGCTCCGAGCCGGACGCCAGCACGACGTGCTTCGCCTGCAGCGTGCGCCTGGCGCCGTCGTGGCCCGTGAACTCGACCTTGCGGCCGGCGAGCAGCTTGCCGTGGCCCGCCAGCGGGGTGACGCCCGCGGCCTTGAACAGCGACAGGATGCCTTGCGTGCTCTGGCGCACGATGCCGCTCCTGCGCTTCTGCATCGCGGCGACGTCGAACTCGACGCCGCCGAGCTTCACGCCATGCGCCGCGAACTCGTGCAGTGCCCGGTGATACAGCTCCGAGGACTCCAGCAGCGCCTTCGACGGGATGCAGCCGGCATTCAGGCAGGTGCCGCCGAATGCGGGGCTGCCGTCGCGGTTCTTCCACTCGTCGATACAGGCGACCGACAGCTTGTTCTGGCCGGCGCGGATCGCGGCCGGGTAACCGGCCGGGCCGCCGCCGATGACGATCACGTCGAAGGAGTCGCTCATGAGTGTGTCCTGTCAGACTTGCAGCAGCAGGCGGGCGGGATCTTCCAGCGCTTCCTTGACGGCCACCAGGAACTGGACCGCCTCGCGGCCGTCGATGATGCGATGGTCGTAGGTCAGCGCCACGTACATCATCGGCCGCACCACCACCTGGTCGCCGGCGGCGACCGGGCGCTGCTCGATCTTGTGCATGCCGAGGATCGCGCTCTGCGGGGCATTGACGATCGGCGTGGACAGCAGGGAGCCGAACACGCCGCCATTGGTGATCGAGAACGTGCCGCCGGTCAGCTCCTCGAGCGTGATCGAGCCCTTGCGGGCCCGCTCGGCGAAGCCGGCGACCGCTTTCTCGATGTCGGCGAACTCCATCCGGTCCGCATCCCGCAGCACCGGCACGATCAGCCCGCGGTCGGTCGAGACCGCGACGCCGATGTCGTAATACTCGTGATAGACGATGTCGCCCTCTTCCACCGAGGCGTTGATCACCGGATAGCGCCGCAGGGCCTCGATGCAGGCCTTGACGAAGAACGACATGAAGCCGAGCCGCACGCCGTGGCGCTGCTCGAACGCCTCCTTGTAGCGCGAGCGCAGCGCCATCAGCGCCTGCATGTCGATTTCGTTGAACGTGGTCAGCAGCGCCTGGGTCGCCTGCGCCTCGACCAGGCGCTGGGCGATGCGGGCGCGCAACCGCGACATCGGCACGCGCTGCTCCGTGCGGGCAGCGGCGGCGGGCGGCCGCGTCTGGCTGCCTTCGAGGTGCTGGGCCACGTCGCTCTTGCTGATGCGGCCGTCACGGCCGGAGCCCGCGATCTGGCCCGGCGCCAGCTGGTTCTCCTCGACCAGGCGCCGCGCGGCTGGCGAGAGCTTGCCGGCCGATTCCGCCGGACGCGCCGCTGGCTCCGCCGCCGTCGCTGCGCCTCTTGCTGCTGCCGCCGGCTTGCGGCCCGCGTCCGCCTTGCGCGGCTCGGCGGCCTGGCGCGCCTCGGTTTTCTCGGCGGCCTTGGCCGGTGCCGCAGCCTGCTCATCGATCACGGCCAGCAGCTCGCCGCTCGTGACGGTGGCGCCGGCCTCCTTGTTCTGGCTCTTCAGCACGCCGGCAACCGGCGCCGGCAACTCGAGCACCACCTTGTCGGTCTCGAGGTCGGCCAGGTTCTCGTCGCGCGCGACCGTGTCGCCGGCCTTCTTGTGCCAGGTGACGAGCGTCGCATCGGCGACGGATTCCGGCAGTTGCGGCACGCGGACTTCGGTGCTCATGAATCCTTCCTGTTCAATGCGGCGGCGACCAGCGCATCCTGCTCCCGCTGGTGCAGCGCAAGGATACCCGTTGCCGGCGCCGCTGCGCCCTCGCGGCCTGCATACAGCAACTGGTAGTCCGGACCCAGCGGCGCCTGCAGGCGATGGCGGATCTGGTACCAGGCACCCTGGTTCTGCGGCTCTTCCTGGCACCAGACGATCTCGCGCGCCTGCGCATAGCGGTCGAGGATCGCCTGGTATTCGTCCGACGGGAACGGGTACAGCTGCTCGATGCGCACCAGCGCGATGTCGTCCGGCTGCAGCGCCTGCCGGCGCTCGAGCAGGTCGTAGTACACCTTGCCGCTGCACAGGACGATGCGGCGGACCTTGGCGGGCTCCACCGGCTCGAGCTCATCCAGGACCGTGTGGAACCAGCCCGATTCGAGGTCCTGCATCGTCGAGGACGAGTGCTTGTGGCGCAGCAGGCTCTTCGGCGTCATCACCACCAGCGGCTTGCGCAGGTTGCGCAGCATCTGCCGCCGCAGCAGGTGGAACATCTGGGCCGGCGTCGACGGCACGCAGACCTGGCCGTTCAGTTCCGCCGAGAGCTGCAGGAAGCGCTCGAGCCGCGCCGAGCTGTGCTCCGGGCCCTGGCCCTCGTAGCCATGCGGCAGGAACAGGGTGATGCCGGACAGGCGGCCCCACTTCGCCTCGCCGGAGGCGATGAACTGGTCGACGATCACCTGGGCGCCGTTGACGAAGTCGCCGAACTGCCCTTCCCAGATCACCAGCGTGCCGGGGTCGGTCGTCGAGTAGCCGTATTCGAATCCGAGCACGGCCTCTTCCGACAGCGTCGAGTCGATGACGCGGAAGCGCGCGTGGCCGGCGGCGATGCCGGCGAGCGGGACGTGGGTACGGCCCGACGCCTGGTCGTGCCAGACCGCATGGCGGTGAAAGAAGGTCCCACGCGCCGAGTCCTGCCCGGTCAGCCGCACGTCGTAGCCGTCCGTCAGCAGCGTCGCGTAGGCCATCGTCTCGGCCGCGCCCCAGTCGAGCGGGATCTCGTCCGCGTACATGCGCCGGCGGTCGCCGATGATACGCGCCACGCGCGGATGCAGCGTGAAGTCCGGCGGCGCTTTGGTCAGGGCCTCGGCGAGCGCGAGCAGCCGCTCCCGTTCGACCCCGGTGCGCGGCGCCTCGGACCAGTCGCCCGCAAGATAGCGGCTCCAGTCCACGGTGAAGCGGTTGCCGGTGGTGCCGGCAAACGCGCGCGCCTGCGGATGCCCTTCGTCGAGGCCGCGCCGGTAGTCCTCGACCATCTGCGCGGCCTGGCCCTCGTCCAGCATGCCGTCGGCCTCCAGGCGCTCGCCGTAGATCTGCCGCGCCGTCGGGTGCCGGCGGATCGCCTGGTACATGAGCGGCTGGGTCGCGGCCGGCTCGTCCGCCTCGTTGTGGCCGTGCCGCCGGTAGCAGACCAGGTCGATGACGACGTCCTTGCGGAATTTCATCCGGTACTCGAGCGCGAGCCGCGACACGAACACGACCGCCTCGGGATCGTCGGCATTCACGTGGAAGATCGGCGCCTCGATCATCTTGGCGACGTCGCTGCAGTACAGGGTCGAGCGCGCATCGGCGGGCTCGCTGGTGGTGAAGCCGATCTGGTTGTTGACGATGACGTGCAGCGTGCCGCCGGTCGCAAAGCCGCGCGCCTGCGACAGCTGCAGCGTCTCCATCACCACGCCCTGGCCGGCGAATGCGGCGTCGCCGTGGATCAGGATGGGCACGACGGTGGCGCCGGTGGCGTCGCCGCGCTGCTCCTGGCGAGCACGGACCGAGCCCTGGACGACCGGGTTGACGACCTCCAGGTGCGACGGGTTGAAGGCGAGCACGACGTGGACGTTGCCGCCGGCCGTGCGCAGGTCGGCCGAGAATCCCTTGTGGTACTTGACGTCGCCCGAGCCTTTCACGTCGTCGAGGTTTGTGTTTCCTTCGAATTCGGAGAACAGCAGCGACGGCGGCTTGCCGAGCACGTTGACCAGCACGTTGAGCCGCCCGCGATGCGCCATCGCGATCACGACTTCCTCGACGCCGGTCGAACCGCAGCGCTGGATCACGTCGTCCAGCAGCGGAATGAGCGCGTCCGCGCCCTCGAGCGAGAAACGTTTCTGGCCGACGTAACGCGTGTGCAGGTAACGCTCGAGTCCTTCCGCAATGCTGAGCTGCCACAGCAGGTTGAGCTTCTCCTCGCGGCTGAACTGGTGCAGCAGCCGGCCGTCCTGGAAGCGGTCCTGCAGCCACAGGCGCTCCTCGCTGGTGGAGACGTGCGCGAACTCCGCGCCGATGCGCCCGGTGTAGATATGGCGCAGCTGGCGCAGGATCTCGCGCAGGCGCATCTGCTTCTCGACGCCGCTGCTGCGGCTGCCAGTGTGGAATTCGGTCTCGAGGTCGGCATCGGTCAGGCCGACATAGGCTGGGTCCAGGACCGTCGGCATCGGCCGCTGCATGAGGCCGAGCGGGTCGATGTCGGCGATCAGGTGGCCGCGGTTGGCGTAGATCTGGATCAGGCGCGAGACGGCGCCCTGTTTCTCGCTGTCGCCGAGCGGCGCAGCGGCCGCCGGTGTGCGTGCGGGCTGCGCGGGACCCGCCGGCGGCGCGGCTGGGCGGCGCGCGGCCGCACGTTCGGCACCCAACTGGCCGAAGAACGACTGCAGTTCCGGAGCCACCGACTGGGGGTCGGCGAGGAACTGCTCGTACTGCGCTTCCAGGTAGGGTGCCTGGGCGCTCGAGAACGGGCTCGATTCGTACAACTCGCGCAGGGAACGGCTCATGCCGATCGAATTATACCGGACCAAAACGGTACGGAAAGGAAGAGTTTTCAGTGGCTTGCGCGCGGAAGCTGGCGCCCCGGGCCGGAGTTGAACCGACGACCTGCCGCTTAGGAGGCGGCCGCTCTATCCACTGAGCTACCGGGGCGGGCGCGCCGGCATGTTAACCGAGGACCGGCCCCTGCGGACCGGTCCTCGGTGTCGAGTGCACGCGGCGGTGACGCCTCAGGCGCCGCGGGTGGAAGAACCAGAATCCGCCATCGACTCTTCGACGGCGACGGTGGCCTGCTCGGCCTTGTCCGCCGCCGTGTTGACCAGTTCGGTTGCCGCCTTCTCGACCGAGCGCGTCGCGGCCTGGACCTTGCGGGCCGTGCTCCGGATCGCGCTGCGCGCCGTGCGCCGCGCCGACTTCATGGTTTTGCGGGCCGAGCGCGCCGCCTTGCGCACGTTCTTGCGCGCCGAGGAAACTTTGCGAACAACCTTGCGCCGCTTGGCTGCCACGCGACGCCTGGTCGTCTTGCCGCGCTTTGCCGCCGCCCGCCGCTTGCCGCGCCGCGCCGGCTTCTTTGCCTTCTTTCTCGCTGCCATCTGGGGTACTCCGAAAGTTGCCGATGCCGATCGTGCGCCGCAGCCTTGCGGCGCCGACGATCACGCTAGAGTTGCCCCGGCGGGCTGTCAATCGGAGAAGAATGGTGGAGCGGAAGGGGATCGAACCCTCGACCTTCGCATTGCGAACGCGACGCTCTCCCAGCTGAGCTACCGCCCCACGAACGAGGGGCGGGATTGTAATGACCCCCCGCCGGGGCAGCAAGCAAGCGCCCCGGCGCAGACGTCCGCGGGCGCATGGTGTACCGTTTCGCCCTGATGCGCGTCCGCGATGCCACCCCGGCCGATTTCGAGTTCATCGTCCGCGCCAACGAGGCCCTGGCGGCGGAAACCGAGGACCAGGCCCTCGATCCGGCCCTGGTCCGGCCCGGGGTCCAGGCCGTGCTCGACGACCCCTCGCTCGGGCGTTATTACCTGGCGGAACTCGACGGGCGCCCCGTCGGCCAGCTCATGACCACCTTCGAATGGAGCGACTGGCGCAACGGCATGCTGCTGTGGATCCAGTCGGTCTACGTCCTGCCCGAAGCCCGTGGCCGGGGCGCCTTCCGGGCCCTGTTCCGGCACCTGGAAGAACTGGCGCGCACCGAGTCGCGCATCTGCGGAATCCGGCTGTACGTGGACCACGCCAACGCGGCCGCCCAGCAGGTTTACCGGAGCCTTGGCATGCACCGGTCCAATTACGCCGTCATGGAAGTCGTCTACCGCGGTCCCGAATCGCACGCCTGAGGTGCCATATGCTGCCCACCGGTGAAACGGCGCCAGACTTCTCGCTGCCAGACCACGAGGGGCGCCAGCGCAGCCTGCGCGAATTGCGGGCCGGCGGCCCGCTGATCCTCTACTTCTATCCTGCCGACTTCACGCCGGGCTGCACGAAGGAGGCCTGCGACCTGCGCGACCTGCACGCGAAGATCCTGTCCGCGGGCCTCAAGGTCGTCGGCATCAGCCCGCAGTCCCCGGACAGCCACCGGCGCTTCCGCGAGGAGCACGCCCTGCCCTTCACGCTGCTGTCCGACGAGGAAAAGTCCGTGATCCGCGCCTATGACGTGGACGGCCCGCTGGGCCTGGGCGTCCGCCGCGCCACGTTCCTGCTCGACGCGAAAGGCAAGATCGTGGACGCGGTGCTTGCCGACCTGCGCATCGCCCGGCACCAGGAATTCGTGCGGCGAGCGGTCGCGGCTAGGGCAAGTCGAGCCGGGTGACTGCGGCTCGGCTGAAGCGCGGCACCGCGACGACGTAGAGGATGCCGTACTCCGTCACGCTCATCTCCGGCACTTCGTCCCCGCTCAGCTCCCCGACGATCGCCGGCACGGTATCCGAGTGCCCGACGATCAGGACCCGGCCGCCGCGATTCTCGTCGAGCGCGCGGCGCGCGACCGTTTTTGGCTCGGCGGCCGGCACCACGATGACCGGAATGCCCAGCCGGTTGGCCAGTGGCCGCACCGTTTCCTGCGTGCGGCGAAATTCGCTGACGAAGATCGTATCGAGACCCTGCCCCTTCGGCGCGCGCCCGAACTGCTCGGCGAGCGCCAGCGCGCGCATTTCCCCGGCCGGCGACAGCAAGGGGTCGTCGGGCGGCACTTCGGCTTTCTCGGCATGGCGCATGACGAAGACCGTCGTCGTCGAGGCAGCGCCGATCACCCAGACGGCCAGCGCGATCACGAGCAGGCCCGCCAGCGCCGCCAGCCACACCGGCGCCAGGAAGGGCCTTCTGCGCAGGCTCGCGTATTCTTTGCGCATGCGCTCGATGATACGCCGACCGTGGGTGATCCTGCTGGCAGCCGGCGGCTCGCGCCGCTTTGGTGCCGGCAAGCAGCTGGCACGGATCCAGGGCCGTTCCCTGCTGCGCCGCGCTGCCGAATGCGCGGTCGCCAGCCGGCCGGGCGGCTGCATCGTCGTGCTCGGCGCCCGGGCGGCTCGACTCGAACGGGAGTTGCAGGGCCTCGCAGTCCGGGTCGTCCGCAATCCCGGCTGGAAGAGCGGCATGGCCGGCTCGCTGCGCGCGGGCATCGCGGCGTTGCCGGCCACGGCACCGGCGGCCCTGATTTTCCTGGCCGACCAGGCGGCACTCGGTCCCGCCGACCTGGCCCTGCTGGCGGCGGCATCACGGCGCGAGCCGCGGGCGATCATCGCGGCGCATGCGGGCGGCGTGCGCTGCCCGCCGGCCGTGATTCCACGCCGCCTTTTTCCGGCGGTGCGGCGGCTGCGTGGCGCGGCCGGCGCCCGCGAGTTGCTGCGCGACCCGCAGCGGCGCGTCATCGAGTTCGACATGCCGCGGGCCGCACTCGACGTGGACCGGCGAGGCGACCTCGAGCGGCTGGCACAACGGGGCGTGCTATCGTGATTCAACCGATGCGCAAGGAGTCTCGCGTGAGCCCGATTCGCGTGTTCGCCTTCCTGGCCGCATGCGCCATGGCTTTCAGGGTGATGCCGGCGACGGCTGAATCGGCAGCGCCGGATGCAGAACCTGAAGACTTTGCATCGCAGGCACAGGCATTCGAGCGCCTCATCGCGGAACTCGCCGCCGTCGATCCGCTGCAGCCCGACACGCTCGACGCCCGCCTCGACTACGCCCGCCTGCTGCACCGTGCCGCTGCCGACGACTGCATGCCGCTGCTCGACGAGGCGGAGCGCCAGCTGGCGCCGGTGCTCGCGGCCGATCCTAAGGCAATGATCGCGTGGCCGGACGGTACCGGCGATGCGCTGTCGCTGCTGCAGTCGATCCAGAATACGCGCGGACAGTGCGCCGATGACGAGCCGGGTGCGCGCGCCGCATTCGAGGCGTCCATCGCCACCGGCGAACGGGCGATCGTGGCGCTGCGCGACAACTGGGACTACGAGGAAATGGCGATCGCCCGCTTCAACGTCGCCTTCGCGCGGCGCGAGCTCGGCGACCTCGACGGCGCACTGGCGGACCTGGAGCAGGTGCTGGCCTGGGACCTCGAGTTCGGCCTGCGCGAGGACCTGGAAACCGACTACGCGACGTTGCTGCAATGGCAGGCAGGCGGCGAGGAACCCGACGCAGAGGCGGTCGAACGCTGGGTCCGCGGCCACAACCAGGCCAAGGCACGGTTCGAGTTCGCCTGGCGGCCGCATCGGGCGCGCTGGTCTACGGAGCTGGACCGCGCCAACGTCCGCGATGAGGTGCTGGCGCAGGTATCGACGCGGTACCGGTCCGAAGTGGACGTGCGCCGCGATGACGGTGACTGGGTGCTGACGACCCGCATCGAGGGCACGCCGACGGTCGAGGTCAGCGGCAGCGCGCAGCCGGCCAGGGAAGCCGAGCGCTGGCAGGGCGTCCTGGCCGGGCTGGCGGCGTCGTTGCCGGAGACGGTGATCGGCGCGGACGGCGGCTTCAAGGGACTGCGCAACCTCGAACGCCACCGGGCAATGCTGCTGGAGGAAATCGGACGCCTGGCCGCGGACGCGGGCGCCGGCGGCCAGGACGGCAAGCTGCCGCCCGAGGCGGTGCAAGCGATGGGCGCCGTGCTGAATCCGGAGCTGCTCACCACCGTCGCCTCCGGCGAATGGGACATCATGGTCGGCGCCTGGGTCGGCGCGGAATTCGATCACGGCGACTGGTACAGCCTGACATTCGAAGAGCCGTTGCCGGGATTCACGGACCAGCCGGTCGCCAAGACCATGACGTTCAAGGTCTCGCGCTGGCTGCCCTGCGCGGAAGGGCAGCCGGCACGATGCGTGGAGGTGCTGGTGCGGATCGTGCCCGAGCGCGAGGGGATCACGCGGGCGGTCAACGAATTCGTGCTGCGGGTGATGCCCGAGGCGTCGCGCGCCGAGATGGAACGCGCGCTCGCCGCCGCCAGCTACTCGTTCGACGTGCGCTACCGGCTGGTCACCGAGCCGGACACGCTGCGGCCGTGGTCGCTCGAAGAGCGCAAGTACGTCTATGCCTCGTCGATCGAGGACGGGCGGCGCGTGGTGAACGCCCGCCGCGACCGCACGCTGCAGACCGCGCAATACGGGAACTGAGTCCCGGCCTAGCCCGAGGCGAGCTCCGCCCCGGCAGCCTCGATGAAGGACAGCGTCGCTTCGACGTCGCTCCAGTCCGTCTGGTGCGACATGATGCACAGGCGCAGGCAGTAGGCGCCGCGCAGGCGGGTCGACGAGATCATCGCCGTCCCCGAGCCGATCACCCGAGCCTGCAATGCTTCATTGAGCGCGTCCAGCTTCGCGGGCGGCCACTCAGCGCCGCGCGGCCGGAACCGGAAACAGACGATGCCGAGCGACGGCGGGCTCAGCAGTTCAAGGGCAGCGGAAGTCCGTACGTAGCGGCCCGCGCGGTCGGCCAGCTCAATGCCCTGCGCGATCGCCTCGCGAAACCGCCGCAGGCCGAAAGTCTGGATCGACATCCACACCTTGAGCGCCCGGAACGAGCGCGTGAGCTGGTAGCCGCGGTCCGCGAAATTGACCTGCTCTGACCCGAGCCGCGTGTCCTGCAGGTATTCCGGCTGCACGCTGAAGGCGCGCTCGAGGGTCCTCACGTCGCGCACCAGCACGCAGCCGGCCTCGAATGGCTGGAACAGCCACTTGTGGGCATCGAGGCTGATCGAGTCCGCCTCGGCGATGCCCGCCAGCAGCTCGCGGCCGCGCTCGCACAGCACGGCGAAGCCGCCGTAGGCGGCGTCCACGTGCAGCCAGACGCCCTGCTCCCGGCAGAACCCGGCGATCGCCGCCAGCGGGTCCACGGCGCCGGTGTTGGTCGTGCCCGCATTGGCGCACACCGCGATCGGGACGAAGCCCTGCGCCCGGGCGCGGCCGACGGCGGCGGCCAGCGCCGTCACCGGCAGGCGGAAATCGTCGTCGCTCGGGATGCGGAACACGCCCTCGGGCCGCACGCCGACGATCCGCGCCGCGCGCTCCAGCGCCGAGTGGCTCTGGTCGCTCAGGAAGATCGCCGGCCGACCCGGCGCACTGTGATATTCGCGCGCCGCCACCAGCGCATCGAGGATGGCGGCGGAGCCGCCGGACGTGAACAGCCCGCCTGCGCCCTCCGGATAGCCGATCCACTCGCGGAACCAGTCGAGCACCACCAGCTCGAGCGCGCTCGGGCCGGCCGAGCCGAGCCAGGTGCCCTGGAAGATGTTGTGGCCGGCGGCGACGAAGTCGGCGATCACGCCGGGCCAGGTGGGCGCCGAGGGCACGAAAGCGAAGAAGCGCGGGTGATCGACGCGCGCGGCCACCGGCAGCACGTCGTCCAGCGCGCGCTCCAGCACTGCGACGGGATCACGGCCCTCCTCCGGGGCGGGCTCGCGCAGCAACGGCTCGAGTTCCGCGCGGGTGGCGCCGCGCCAGGGACGCTCCCCGCGCAGGCGGCCGATGCGCTCGATCAGGCGGCGGCTGGCGGCATCGGCCAGGCGCTGCATGTCGTCGGCCGACATGCCGAGGCCGGCCGTTTGCGTCGGCGATCGTTCGTCCATCGCGGCCCCGGTGTCCCTGCTGAAACTGGAGGAGAGGGTGGGATTCGAACCCACGGGCCCCGCGAGGGGCCTCCGGTTTTCAAGACCGGTGCAATCGACCGCTCTGCCACCTCTCCGGTGGACCGATCTGCCGGCGGATTGTCGATCGCGCATCGCGCGCCTGCAAGGCTTGCGGCCGCGGCCGCGGAACCCGATCCGCTATACTGTGTCTCAAGTCCCGTTAGCCGCCCGGAGGCGCAACAGATGGAACGCAACCCGATCCTCGTCCAGCAGCAGGCCGCGATCCGCGAGTCCGCCCTCGCGACCAACAAGGTCCTGCGCAACACTTACCTGCTGCTGTCCGCCACGCTGGCGTTCAGCGCGCTGACGGCCGGCCTCGCGCTCGCCTTCGGCCTGCCCCACCCCGGCATCGCCATCACGCTGATCGGCTATTTCGGCCTGCTGTTCGCGGTCCACAAGACGGCCAACAGCGCGCTCGGCCTGCTGTTCGTGTTCCTGCTGACGGGCTTCATGGGCTACACGCTCGGCCCGATCATCGGCTACTACCTGCAGGCGATCCCGAACGGCCACTCGGTCGTCATGAACGCCTTCGGCATCACCGCCGTCGCGTTCGTCGGCCTGTCCGCCTACGCGATCAGGAGCGGCCACCGCTTCTCGTTCATGGGCGGCTTCCTGGCGGTCGGCATCCTGACGGCGTTCATCCTCGCGCTGGTCGCCTATTTCTTCTCGATGCCGATGCTGGCGCTGGCCGTGTCCGGCATGTTCGTGCTGCTGATGACCGGCCTGATCCTCTACCAGACCGGCGAGATCATCCACGGCGGCGAGACCAACTACATCCTGGCGACGGTGACCCTCTACGTGAGCATCTTCAACATGTTCACGAGCCTGTTGCACCTGCTGGGATTCGCCAGCGACGACTGATCAGGCCGGCTTGAGGCGCTCGACGCCGCCCAGGTAAGGCCGCAGCGCGGACGGCACGGCGACCGTGCCGTCCCCCTGCTGGCAGTTCTCCAGCACCGCCACCAGCGCCCGCCCGACCGCCACGCCCGAGCCATTCAGCGTGTGCACCGGCTCTGGCTTGCCGGTCTCCGGGTTGCGCCAGCGCGCCAGCATGCGCCGCGCCTGGAACGCCTCGCAGTTGCTGCACGAGGAAATTTCCCGGTAGGCGCCCTGCCCGGGCAGCCAGACCTCGAGGTCGTAGGTCTTGGCAGCGGCGAAGCCGATATCGCCGCCGCACAGCGCCATCACGCGATACGGCAGTTCGAGCCGCTCGAGCACGCGGGCGGCGTGGGCGGTGAGTTCTTCCAGCGCCTGGTAGGAATCCTGCGGCTTCACGATCTGCACCAGTTCGACCTTGTCGAACTGGTGCTGCCGGATCAGGCCGCGCGTGTCCTTGCCGTAGGAGCCGGCCTCCGAGCGGAAGCACGGCGTGTGCGCCACGTAGCGCTGCGGCAGGTCGGCGGCGTCGAGGATCCGGTCGCCCGCGAGGTTGGTCAGCGGCACTTCCGCCGTCGGGATCAGGAACAACTCGCTCTCGTTGGCGCCGCGCTCGAGCTTGAACAGGTCCTGCTCGAACTTCGGCAGCTGGCCGGTGCCGGTCAGCGTCTGGCGCGACACGAGGTACGGGACCCAGGCCTCGCGATAGCCGTGCTCGCGCACGTGCAGGTCCAGCATGAATTGCGCCAGCGCGCGATGCAGCGCGGCAACCGGCCCGCTCAGCACCGCGAAGCGCGCGCCCGACAGCCGGCTCGCCGCGGCCGGGTCGAGCCCGCCGAGGCCCTCGGCGAGCGCGACATGGTCGACCGCCTCGAAATCGAGGCGGCGCGGCTCGCCGTGGCGCCTGACCTCGACGTTGGCCGTGGCATCCCTCCCCGCCGGCACGCTCTCGTGCAGCAGGTTTGGCAGGTCGAGCAGCAGGCGGTCGAGCTCGGTCTGCAGGTCGGCGAGCGCCTGCTCGCCGGCGCCGAGGCGTGCGCCGAGCGTCTCCACTTCGGCCAGCAGCGGCGCCACGTCCTCGCCTTTTGCCTTCGCCTGGCCGATCGCCCGCGAGCGCGTGTTGCGCTCGTTGCGCAGCGCGTCCACGGCGACCTGCGCTTCCTTGCGCCGGCCCTCGAGGTCGGAGAATCGCGCCAGGTCGAGCGTATAGCCCCGGCGCGCGAGATTGCCGGCGACTCCCTGCGGATCGGCGCGCAGCTGTCGGATGTCAAGCACGGTCGTCGTCCTTCTTCGGGTCGCCAGCATCCGCGGCCGCGCCGCGGCGCACGCGCTCGAGCGTTTCGCGCAACTGCCGTTCGAGGCCGCGCGCAACCGGATCATAGTAATTGCGCGGCTCCATCGCATCGGGAAAATGACGCTGGCCGGGCACCAGCGCATCCGGCTCATCGTGCGCATAACGGTAGCCGCGGCCATGGCCGAGGTCCTTCATGAGCCGCGTGGGGGCATTGCGCAGGTGCAGCGGCACCTGGAGTGTGCCGAGCGCCCGGGCGTCCGCCATTGCCGCGCCATAGGCGGCGTACACGGCGTTGCTCTTCGGCGCGCAGGCCATGAAGACGCAGGCCTGCGCCAGCGCGAGCTCGCCCTCCGGGCTCCCGAGCCGGTCGTAGCTGTCCCAGGCGGCGAGCGTCAGGGTCAGCGCGCGCGGGTCGGCATTGCCGATGTCCTCGCTCGCCATGCGCAGCAGGCGGCGGGCGAGATAGCCGGGATCGCAGCCCCCATCCAGCATCCGGCACAACCAGTACAGGGCGGCGTCAGGGTCGCTGTCCCGCACCGACTTGTGCAGCGCGGAGATCTGGTCGTAGAACAGGTCGCCGCGCTTGTCGAAACGGCGGTGGCCGCCAGCCGCGGCTTCGCTTGCGATTTCCGCGCTCACCACGCCGCCGGCGTCGGCGGCGAGGTCGGCCGCGACCTCCAGCAGGTTGAGGGCACGGCGTGCGTCGCCATCCGCAGCATCCGCCAGCAGCGCGAGCGCTGCCGGCGCCGCACTCAGGCTGCCGGCGCCGAGCCCGCGCTCGCCGTCCGCCAGCGCACGATCCATCAGGGCGCAAAGTTCCGCCGGTGTCAGCGGCTTCAGCAAGTATACGCGGGCGCGCGACAGCAGCGCCGAGTTCAGCTCGAACGACGGGTTCTCGGTCGTGGCGCCGATGAACACGAGGGTGCCGTCCTCGACGAACGGCAGGAAGGTGTCCTGCTGCGCCTTGTTGAAGCGATGCACCTCGTCGAGGAACAGCACGGTCGCCGCGCCGCTGCCGCTGCGCGCCGCGCGCGCGCGCTCCACGGCTTCGCGGATGTCCTTGACCCCGGCGGTCACGGCCGACAGGCCGATGAATTCGGCCTTGCAGGACTGCGCGGCGAGGCGCGCGAGCGTGGTCTTGCCGCTGCCCGGCGGTCCCCAGAGGACCATCGAATGGGCGACGCCGTCGGTCAGCAGCCGGTGCAGCGGCCGGCCCGGCGCGAGCAGGTGCTGCTGGCCGGCGAATTCCGCCAGGCTCTGCGGACGCATGCGGTCCGCCAGCGGGCGCCAGGCCCGGGCGTCCGCGTGCGGCATCGGCAATTCGGCCTGCTGGCGCATCTCGCGCCGATTCTAGCCGTTCGCCGCTCCGGTCACCGCCGCGACCGGCGCTCGATCCACGCCTCGACGTGGCGGGCCCAGCCGGCGCGCGCGCCACCGGCGAGCAGCCAGGCGGCCGCGACGCCCGCCGCGTTCGCGAGCAGGTCGCCCCAGTCGGCATTCCGCGTCTCCGTGAACCAAGCCTGCGCGCCCTCGAGCAGGACGCCGAGCAACAGGCAGCGCATGGCGACGCGCCAGACCCGCGCAGCATCGACGATGCCGGCGCCGAGCGCGGTCAGGCTCAGGTAGGCCAGGAAATGAAGGATCTTGTCGAGTCCGGCGCCGGCGGGCGGGCCAGCGCCCGGCCACAGGCTGCCGAGCACGATCGTGGCGACCGCGAGTGCGATGAGGGCCAGCCACAGCCGGCGGAAACCCGTTGCTGCCGGCGTCAACCGCTCGGCGCCTTGCCGACGACGTCCACGCCCGGCGGCGGCGTGAATGAAAACAGCCCGGCATCGAGCCGCGGGTTGCGCTCGATGCGCTCGAAATCGATCGTGGTGGTCTGGCCGAGCCGGTCGAGCAGGATCATGCGCCGCAATTCACCGCCGGCGAATCCCAGCCGCAGCTCGCGGAAATCGACGTCGTCGCGGCGCGCGGTCAGCAGGCTCCAGGCCAGGCCGCCAGCCGTGCCGCCCTCGGCAATCGCGAATTCACGCTGCAGGTCGCCGCCGCCCGCGAGCACCGCCGCCGGCGTGCCTGCGAGCAGTTCCGCCGCCGGCCGGATGGTCACCTGTTCGAGCCCGATGTCGTGAAACCACACCGTCGTGCCGTCGCAGACGATCAGCTGCTCGGGCACGCGATAGTCCCAGCGGAAGCGCCCGGGGCGCGCGAGGGCCAGGGTGCCCTCCGCCGATTCGAGAGTCTGCCCCTGTGCGTCGGTGACGGTCTGCCGGAAATCGGCGCGCAGGCTCGCAAGCTCGCCGAGCGACGACTGCACCCGCCGCGCCGCGGCCGCATCGGCGGCCGGGTCGGCGCCGGCGGCGAGCGCGCACAGGGCCGCCAGCAGTGCGACGGGCAGGCAGCGCATCAGGATTCCGGCGGCGGCGGCGCCAGCACTTCGCGGCTGCCGTTCGATTGCAGTGGCCCGACCAGTCCGGCGGCCTCCATCGACTCGACCAGCCGCGCCGCGCGGTTGTAGCCGATCTTCAGCCGCCGCTGGACGCCGGAGACCGAAGCGCGCCTCGACTCGGTGACGATGCGCACGGCCTCGTCGTAGAGCGGGTCCTGCTCGCCGTTGGCCTCGCCCTCGGCGCCGCCCTCGCCGGCCTCGTCCGGGATGCCGGGCAGCGGCCCGGAAGGGCCGGTCAGCACCTCGTCCACATAGGCGGGCTGCGGGCCTGCCTTCAGGGCGGCGACCACGCGATGCACTTCCTGGTCCGACACGAAGGCGCCGTGCACGCGCTCCGGCGTCGAGGTCCCGGGCGGCAGGTACAGCATGTCGCCATGCGACAGCAGCGATTCCGCGCCGCTGCCGTCGAGGATCGTGCGCGAGTCCACCTTGGCCGAGACCTGGAAGGCGATGCGCGCCGGGATGTTGGCCTTGATCAGGCCGGTGATGACGTCCACCGACGGCCGCTGCGTCGCGAGCACCAGGTGGATGCCGGAGGCGCGCGCCTTCTGCGCCAGCCTCGCGATCAGCTCCTCGACCTTCTTGCCGACGATCATCATCAGGTCGGCCAGCTCGTCGATCACGACCACGATGTACGGCAGCGGCTCGAGCAGCGGCACCTCGCCCTCGTACTTGCCGGCGGCGAGCAGGCGCGCGATCAGCGGGTCCCGGATCGGCGTGCCCGCGGCCTGCGCATCGCGGATCTTGCGGTTGAGGCCGACCAGGTTGCGCACGCCCACTTCCTTCATCAGCGGATAGCGGCGCTCCATCTCGGCGACGCACCAGCGCAGCGCGTTGGCCGCATGCTTGAGGTCGGTGACGACCGGCGCGAGCAGGTGCGGGATGCCCTCGTAGACCGAGAGCTCCAGCATCTTCGGGTCGATCATGATCAGGCGCACCTGCTCGGGCGTGCTCTTGTAGAGCAGCGACAGCACCATGGCGTTGATCGCGACCGACTTGCCGGAGCCCGTGGTGCCCGCGATCAGCAGGTGCGGCATCTTTGCCAGGTCGGCGACGACCGGCGCGCCGCCGATGTCCTTGCCGAGCGCGAGTGCGAGCGGCGAACCCAGCTCGTCGTAGGCGCGCGAGCGCACGATCTCGCCGAGCGTCACCAGTTCGCGCACCTCGTTCGGGATCTCGAGGCCGACCACCGACTTGCCGGGGATGACCTCGACCACGCGCACGCTGATCGCCGACAGCGCCCGCGCCAGGTCCTTGGCGAGCGCGCTGATCTGGCTGACCTTCACGCCCGGCGCCGGCTTCAGCTCGAAGCGCGTGACGACCGGGCCCGGCTGCACCGCGACCACCTCGACCTCGACGCCGAAATCCTTGAGCTTGATCTCGACCAGGCGCGAAATCGCGTCGAGCGCTTCCGGCGAGTAGGTCTTCTCCCGCGCCGGCGGGTCATCGAGCAGCGTCAGCGCCGGCAGGTCGCGCGCGGCGGACTTGCCGAACAGCGGCACCTGCCGCTCCTTCTCGACGCGGGCGCTCGCTTCAGGCACCGGCGGCGATGGCGGCTCGATGCGCGGCGGCGTGCGCGCCGCAGCCTTCTTCTGCACCTCGCGCACGACCGCCTCGCGCGCCACCCGCGACTCGCGTCCCGCGGCCTGGTCGCGCGAGCTGGCGATGCGGGCGCGGACCCAGCCGGCGGCGGCGAGCACCCAGTGGCCGATGAAGTCCATCACCCGCAGCCAGGACACGCCGGTGAACAGCTGCACGCCGAAGAACCACAGCGCCAGCATGACCAGCGTCGCGCCGAGCAGCGACAGCGCCTGCTCGAGTCCTTCGCCGACCAGGTTGCCGAGGATGCCGCCGGCGCCCGCGGGCAGCGCGCCCGGATCGAAGTGCAGGGTCGCGAGCCCGCAGCTGGTCGCGAGCGCGATCACCAGCCCGATCGTGCGCAGGGCGATGGTCGTGCGCCCCTGGCCGGGTTCTTCCGGCGCGCGCTTGAGGCCGACCCAGGCGCTGAAGGCGATCGCGGCCGGGAACAGGTAGGCGGGCTTGCCGAACAGCAGCAGCAGCACGCCCGCCGTCCAGGCGCCGAGCGGGCCGATCAGGTTGCCGACCTGCCCGGGCTCACCGGTGTAGCTGAAGCTGCGGTCGTAGGCGTCGTAGCTCGCGAGCGCGATCAGGAGCACCAGCGCGAACATCGCCAGCAGCCAGAACGCACCCTCGCGCAGCACGCGGGCGAAGACCGGATCGAGCTTGGCGCCCGAATTCGCAGCGTCGGCGCTGGACTTGGCCACTGAGTCAGAATCCTGTTAAGGAATTAGCTATAACCATTTGATTATAAGGACGTTGTAATTCAGGCGGCAAGAACCCATTCCTGAAGCCTTCGCCACCGGAACGCGCAGGCGCCGAGAGACTATCGCGCTGCGTTTCGCTCCCCTAGGATGCGCGGCTACCCGGAGACCCGGCAGGCGCGTGGCGCAGGCTGAAGCGGAGTGCACTATACATGACGACCCCCCGCCACTCGCGGCTCATCATCCTCGGTTCGGGGCCGGCAGGTTATTCGGCAGCTGTCTATGCCGCGCGCGCCAATCGCCGGCCGCTGCTGCTCGCAGGCCTGCAGCCGGGCGGCCAGCTGATGACCACGACCGAAGTGGACAACTGGCCCGGTGACGTCGAGGGCCTGCTCGGCCCGGACCTCATGGACCGCATGCGCCGGCATGCCGAGCGCTTCGGCGTCGAGATCGTCGCCGACCAGGTCACCTCGGTGGACCTGGCCACGCGGCCATTCCGCCTGACCGGCGAGGAAGGCGCTTACAGCTGCGACGCGCTGATCATCGCCACCGGCGCCTCGGCGCGTTACCTCGGCCTCGACTCCGAGACCCGCTACCGCGGCCGCGGCGTGTCCGCCTGCGCGACCTGCGACGGCTTCTTCTATCGCGACCAGGCGGTCGCCGTGGTCGGCGGCGGCAATACCGCGGTCGAGGAAGCGATCTACCTCGCCAACCTGGCGTCGCACGTCACGCTGATCCACCGTCGCGACAAGCTGCGCGCCGAGGCCATCCTCCAGGACCGGCTGAAGGCGCTCGAGGCGTCCGGCAAGGTGTCGTTCCTGTGGAACCACGAAGTCGTGGAAGTGCTGGGCGACGAGCAGGGCGTCACCGGCGTGCGCACCCGCGCCAAGGGCAACGGCGCGACCCGGGATCTCGCGGTCACCGGGCTGTTCATTGCGGTCGGCCACACGCCGAACACCGAGCTGTTCACCGGGCAGCTCGAGATGAAGAACGGCTACATCATCGTGAAGACGGGCCTGGCCGGCGACGCGACGGCGACCAGCGTGCCGGGCGTCTTTGCGGCCGGCGACGTCGCCGACCACGTCTACCGCCAGGCGGTCACGTCGGCCGGGACCGGCTGCATGGCCGCGCTGGACGCCGACCGCTATCTCGAGCGGCAGGGCGCCGGCTGAGCGAACGGTGACGATCCGCATCGCACGCTCGCTCGCCGAGGTCGATGCAACCGAATGGAATGCCCTCGCCGGCCGCGGTCGGCCGCTGCTCTGCCACGAGTTCCTGATGGCGCTCGAAGAATCCGGTTGCGCCAGCCCGGCGACCGGCTGGGATGCGCGGCACCTGCTCCACCACGGCGCCGACGGCCGGCTCGACGGCGCCCTGCCGCTGTACCTGAAGCACCATTCCTGGGGCGAGTTCGTGTTCGACTTCGCCTGGGCGGAAGCCCATCATCGCGCCGGCCTGCGCTACTACCCGCGGCTGGTCGGCGCCGTGCCATTCACGCCCGCCACCGGCCCGCGCCTGCTGGCCGCCTCCGGCGCCGTGCGCGGCGCGCTGCTGGAAGCCGCGCGCGCGCTGGCCGGCGAACTCGGCCTGTCGTCGCTGCACCTGCTGTTCCCGGATGCGCGCGATCGCGCGCAGTGCGCAGCCGCGGGCATGCTGGCGCGGCTGGATTGCCAGTTCCACTGGCACAACGCCGGCTACGGCGCCTTCGAGGATTTCCTTGCCGGCTTCACCGCGGAGAAGCGCAAGAAGGTGCGCCGGGAACGGCGGCGCGTGGCCGAGGCCGGCATCGAATGCCGGACGCTGTCCGGCGCCGATCTGGACGAGCGGCTGCTGGACGACGTCTTCCGGCTGCACGCCGAGACGTTCGCGCGCTATGGCAATGCCCCGTACCTGAACCGTGAATTCTTCGCGCGCCTCGCCCGCAGCCTGCCGGAGGCGCTGGTGGTCGAACTGGCATCGCGGCATGGCCAGGCGATCGCCTGCGCCGTGTCGCTGCGCGGCGGCGACACGCTCTATGGCCGTTACTGGGGCGCCGACGGCGACTACCACAGCCTCCATTTCGAGCTTTGCTATTACCGCGGCATCGAGTACTGCATCCGCGAGCGCCTGGCGCGGTTCGAGCCCGGCACCCAGGGGGAACACAAGCTGCTGCGCGGATTCGTGCCGTCGCCGGTGTGGTCAATGCACTGGCTCGCCGATCCGCGCTTCCAGGATGCGATCGACGCCTGGCTGGCGGCGGAGCGCGCCCGGCGCCGCGCGTGGCTGCGCGCGGCGCTGCGCCACCTGCCCTTCCGGGCCGCGGACATCCCGGCTAGGCTTCCGGACGATGTCCGGGATTGCCTGGCTGCAGAAGACTGACCCGCCGACGGCGTTGCCGCCGACCGCCCGCGCGCTGCGCGAGCCGAACGGACTGCTTGCGGTCGGCGGCGCGCTGACGCCGGAATGGCTGGTGCACGCTTATCGCTGCGGGGTTTTTCCCTGGTTCTCGGCCGAGCAGCCGATCCTGTGGTGGGCGCCGGACCCGCGTGCCGTGCTGCTGCCCGCCGAGTTCCGCGTGGCGCGCAGCCTCGCGCGCTCGATCCGGCGACGCGGCTACGAGACGCGCATCGACACGGCCTTCGACGCGGTCGTGGCGGCCTGCGCCGGGCCGCGTCGCGGCATGGCCGGAACCTGGATCACGCGCGAGATGCACGCCGCATACGCCGAGCTGCACCGCCGCGGCCTCGCCCATTCGATCGAGACCTGGCACGGCGAGCGCCTGGTCGGCGGGCTGTATGGCGTCGCGCTCGGGCGCGTGTTCTTCGGCGAGTCCATGTTCACGCACGAGACCGACGCGTCCAAGGTCGCCCTCGCCCGCCTGGTCACGGAGTGCCTGTCACGCGACGTGCCGCTGATCGACTGCCAGATGCCGAGCCCGCACCTGGCCAGCCTCGGCAGCCGCAACCTGCCGCGCGTCGAGTTCGAAGCCAGGCTCGCCGGCCTGGTGCACGCCGGCGCGCCGATGTGGCGCGAATGAGACATTGCATTGCTTGTGCGGGGCGCGTGCGGCACAATCCGCGCGGTTTCCGCTACACGACCGGGGCGAGATGGCGAAGGAAGAAGCGATCCAGATGGAAGGCGAGGTCATCGAGACCCTGCCCAACACGACCTTTCGCGTGAAGCTCCAGAACGACCACGTCGTGACGGCGCACATCTCCGGCAAGATGCGCAAGCATTACATCCGGATCCTGACCGGCGACACCGTGACCGTGGAATTGACGCCCTACGACCTGTCGAAGGGCCGCATCATCTACCG
>CAYXUJ010000002.1:0-7486 GCA_964468395.1 uncultured Steroidobacteraceae bacterium | reverse complement strand
CCGAACAGCAGTTCCTCCGCCAGCGGCCGCTTGACGTGCTCCTGCAGCACGCGCGCCATCGGCCGCGCGCCCATCTTCGGGTCGTAGCCGCGCGCCGCGATCCAGCGCCGTGCCGCGTCGTCCACCGACAGCGTCACCGCCTTCTGTTCGAGCTGCGTCTCCACCTCGATCAGCAGCTTGTCCACCACCCGCTCGATCGTCGGCGCGTCCAGCGGCGCGAACTGGATGATGGCGTCGAGGCGGTTGCGGAATTCCGGCGAGAACATGCGGCGCACCGCTTCCATGCCGTCAGGCGCGTGGTCCTGGGGCGTGAAGCCGATGCTCGAGCGGCTCATCTCGGAAGCGCCGGCGTTCGTCGTCATGACGATGATGACGTGGCGGAAATCCGCCTTGCGGCCGTTGTTGTCGGTCAGCGTGCCGTGGTCCATGACCTGCAGCAGCAGGTTGAAGACGTCCGGGTGCGCCTTCTCGATCTCGTCCAGCAGCAGCACGCAGTGCGGCTGCTTGGCGATCGCCTCGGTCAGCAGGCCGCCCTGGTCGAAGCCGACGTAGCCCGGCGGCGCGCCGATCAGGCGCGACACCGTATGGCGCTCCATGTACTCGGACATGTCGAAGCGCAGGAACTCGACGCCGAGCGCGAGCGCGAGCTGCCGCGTCACCTCGGTCTTGCCGACGCCGGTCGGGCCGGCGAACAGGAAGCTGCCGACCGGGCGCTGATCGTTGCCGAGGCCGGCGCGCGACATCTTGATCGCCGCCGCCAGCGCGTCGATCGCGGCGTCCTGGCCGAAGATCACCAGCTTCAGGTTGCGCTGCAGGTTCGCCAGCACCTCGCGATCGGAGGTCGAGACGTTCTTCGGCGGGATGCGCGCGATGCGGGCCACCACGGCCTCGATGTGGCCGACCGTGACGGTGGTTTCGCGCTCGGCAGCCGGCTTCAGCCGCAGCGAGGCGCCGGCCTCGTCGACGACGTCGATGGCCTTGTCGGGCAGGTGGCGGTCGTTGATGTGGCGCTCGGCCAGCTCGGCGGCCGCGACCAGCGCCTCGTCGGCATAGGCGACGCCGTGGTGTTCCTCGAACTTCGAGCGCAGGCCGCGCAGGATCTCGATCGTCTCGGCTACAGTCGGCTCGATGACGTCGATCTTCTGGAAGCGCCGCGCGAGCGCGTGGTCCTTCTCGAAGATGCCGCGGTATTCCTGGTAGGTGGTGGAGCCGATGCAGCGCAGCTCGCCGTTCGCCAGCACCGGCTTGATCAGGTTCGAGGCGTCCATGACGCCGCCGGAGGCGGCGCCGGCGCCGATCACGGTGTGGATCTCGTCGATGAACAGGATCGCGCCCGGGCGCTTCTTCAGCTCGGCGACGACCCCCTTCAGGCGCTTCTCGAAATCGCCGCGGTACTTGGTGCCGGCGATCAGCGCGCCCATGTCGAGCGCGTAGATCGTGCAGTCCGCCAGCACCTCCGGTACCTGCCCCTCGACGACCAGCCGCGCCAGCCCCTCGGCGATCGCGGTCTTGCCGACGCCCGCCTCGCCGACATAGAGCGGGTTGTTCTTGCGCCGCCGGCACAGGATCTCGATCGTGCGCTGCACCTCGAGCTGGCGCCCGATCAGGGGATCGACGCGGCCGTCGGCGGCCAGGGCGTTGAGGTTGACCGTGTACTTCTCGAGCGCCGCGGCGCCGCCGTCTTCCTGCGCCTCGCGCTCGCCGGCGCCGCCCTCCTCGCGCGGCGCCTCGCGCGTCTCGGCGCCGGATGGCAGCCCGTGCGAGATGAAATTGACGACGTCGAGGCGGCTGATGTCCTGCAGCGACAGCAGGTAGGCCGCGTGCGACTGCTTCTCGCTGAAGATGGCGACCAGGACGTTGGCGACCGTGACTTCCTTCTTGCCGCTCGACTGCACGTTGAACACAGCGCGCTGCAGCACGCGCTGGAAGCCGAGCGTCGGCTGCACCTCGCGGTCGTCCTCGGCGGCGAGCGACGGCGTGGTCTCGTCGATGAACTTCTGCAGGTCCGCCTGCAGCCGCGTGAGGTCCGCGCCGCAGGCCTTGAGGATCTCGCGCACGCGCGGCGCATCGAGCACGGACAGCAGCAGGTGCTCCACCGTCATGTACTCGTGGCGCGCGTCACGGGCCTTCTGGTAGGCCTCGTTCAGGCAGTATTCGAGCTCACTCGACAGCAATCAGGTCTCCTCCATCGTGCACAGCAGCGGATGCTGGTGCTGCCTCGCGTAGGTCATCACCTGCGCGACTTTCGTCTCCGCAATCTCGAAGGTGAACACGCCGCAGACGCCCTTGCCGCGCGTGTGCACCTCGAGCATGACGCGCGTGGCGCGGGTCCGGTCGAGCCCGAAGATCCGCTCCAGCACGTCGACGACGAACTCCATCGGCGTGTAGTCGTCGTTCAGCAGCACGACCTGGTACAGCGGCGGCTTGCGCAGCTGCGGCTGGGCCTCCTCCACCACCAGGTGCAGGCCGCCCTGACCGTTCTGTGCCTCGTCGCCGCTCACCGACACCACCCGTCCTTGCCGCCAGTCCATTTATAGGGGTACCCCGACGGCCGCACAAGTGACCGGGGGCTCATCCCGGGGCCGCGACTCGATCGCAAGCGTCGATTGAGAAGTGTCGCACAAGTGCCCGTCATTGCTTCTGTTTCCACAACTGCGCGCCTTGTGGCTGCGCGCCACCACCCCGTATCATGTGGCGGTTCCAGGGGGGCGGGCCGCGGGCAGGAGCGGATGCAGCTAGTCGACCGAATTGTCGCACCATTGCGCCGCCCTGCGGGCGGCCGCGCCGGGCTGGCCGCGGCGGCGCCGCAGCTTGCGACCCTCGTGCTGGTCGTCGTGATTGCCGCCCAGCTCGCCGCGCTGCTGTGGCGCGCGCTCGGCAGCGGCGGCGACGAGCTGCCGCCATTGCCGCCGCTGGGCGACGTTGCGGCGCCGGTCGTCGACCTCGCGGCCATCGTCAACGCGCACCTGTTCGGCATTGCGGCGCAGGCCGGCGATCCTTCCTCCGTGCCGGCGACCTCCGCCAACCTGACGCTGGCCGGAACCCTGGCCGGCACCGACCCGCAGCAGGGCTGGGCGATCATCGGCGCCACGGCGCAGGCCGCGCGTGTGTATGCGACCGGCGCGTCGCTGCCGGGCGGCGCGAAGCTGTACGCCGTCTACCCTGACCGGGTGATCCTCGACCGCGGCGGCTCGCGCGAGTCGCTGATGCTGCCGCGCCTGAGCGGCGGCGGGTCCACGGCAGCGATGGCCGGCATGCCGCCGGCCGCGGCGGCGCCTGCCTCCCTCGCCGACAGCGTACGCCAGCTGATGGCGCAGGATCCGGGCACCGCCAACGAGCTGCTGCGGCCGCAGCCGGTGTTCGCCGGCGGCACGCTGCGGGGCTATCGCGTCTACCCTGGCCGCAACCGCGGCCAGTTCGCGCGCCTCGGGCTGCAGCCCGGCGACCTGGTCACGGCGGTCAATGGCGCCGCGCTCGACGACCCGAATCGCGGCCTCGAGATCCTGCGCGGCATCGGCGCGGGCTCCGCGGTGATGCTGACGATCGACCGCAACGGGCAATCCCAGCAGCTGGCGATCGACCCGGGCGCCGTCGCCCAGGAATTGCAGCCGCTCGAAGCCATGGAGCAGGCGTCCCCGACGGAGGCGACCGAATGACACGATCCATCCGCATCACCCTGCTGCTGGCCCTGGCCCTGCCGCTGGCCGCCGCCGCCCAGCAGGGCGCGCAGATCACGCCCAACTACAAGGACGCGGACCTCGGACAGGTGATCGAGGCGGTCAGCCAGGTCACCGGCAAGAACTTCATCGTCGACCCGCGCGTGCGCGCGCAGGTCACGATGCTGTCCACGACGCCGATGAGCCCGGACGCCTTCTACGAGGCCTTCCTCGCCATCCTGCAGGTCCACGGCTTCGTCGCCGTGCCCTCCGGCACGGTCATCAAGATCCTGCCCGACGCCACCTCGCGGCAGATGCCGGCGAACGACCTGCCGGACCGCATCAGCTCGACCTCCGACGAGATGGTCACCCAGGTCGTGCAGGTGCGGAACATCTCGGCGGCGCAGCTGGTGCCGATCCTGCGGCCGATGATGCCGCAGTCCGCGCACCTCGCCGCCTACCCCAGCGCCAACATGCTGATCATCTCGGACCGCGCGTCGAACGTGAACCGCATGATCCGCATCGTCGCCCGCATCGACCGCACCGGCGACGGCGACTTCGAGGTCATCCGCCTCGAGCACGCCTCCGCCAACGAGATCGTGCGCGTGATCAACGCGCTGGCTTCCGCCCAGGGCGCCGACGCTGCCGGCGGCGCGCGCGTGGTCGCCGACGAGCGCACCAACAGCGTGTTGCTGAGCGGCGAGGCCTCGCAGCGCCTGCGCGTGCGCACCGTGATCACGCATCTCGACACGCCGCTCGAGGCCGGCGGCGACACCCAGGTCCGCTACCTGCGCTACGCCGACGCCGAGAAGCTCGCGACCAAGCTGAAGGAGCAGTCCACGGCGACCGCCGCGGGCCAGCCGGGCGGCGCGCCTGCCGCAGCCGGCGGCGACAAGGCCGTGACCATCTGGGCCGACCCGGACACCAACGCGCTGGTGATCACCGCGCCGCCGAAGCAGATGCGCTCGCTGATGTCGGTCGTGGACCGGCTCGACATCCGCAAGGCGCAGGTGCTGATCGAGGCCCTGCTCGTCGAGATATCGCAGGACGCCAGTCGCGACCTCGGCATCAACTGGTTCGTCGACGGCACCAGCGACAATTTCCTGATCGGGCTGTTCAACCAGCCGATCGCCGGCGCCAGCCTGGCGGACATCGCCGGCATCATCGACGATCCGGGCGCCGCCGGCATCACGCCGCCGGGCGGGCTCACGATCGGCGGCGCCCGCATCCAGGACAGCGGCACCAACTTCGGCGGCATCCTGCGGGCGCTGGCGAGCGACGGCGACACCAACGTCATCTCGATGCCGTCGGTCATCGCCCTCGACAACGAGGAGGCGCAGATCAAGGTTGCCCAGGAAGTGCCGTTCTTGACCGGCCAGTACTCCACCAACATCCAGACGCCCGGCGGGCAGCCCAACCCGTTCCAGACGATCGAGCGCAAGGAGGTCGGCAACATCCTCAAGATCACGCCGCAGATCACCGACCAGAACACGATCCTGCTGAAGATCGAGCAGGAAGCCTCCGGCATCGCCGCCGCCGCCTCGCAGGTCACGACCACCGACCTGGTGACCAACAAGCGCACGATCTCGACCCGCGTCATGGTCGACGACGGCGGCATGATCGTGCTCGGCGGCCTGATCGAGGACCGGCTGATCGAGGGCGAACAGCGCGTGCCGGGGCTCGGCCGCATTCCCCTGCTCGGCAACCTGTTCCGGGTCCGCAACACCAAGAAGACCAAGACCAACCTGATGGTCTTCATCCGGCCGCAGGTGCTGCGCGCCCCCGAGGAGGCCGCGATCGCGACCAACTCGAAGTACAACTACCTGCGCAATCTCCAGCTCGAGAAGAACGACGGCAAGGTCAAGCTGATGCCGGGCGAGAAGCAGCCGGCACTGCCGCCGCTGTTCGGGCCGACGGCGCCGCCGGCCGCGGCTCCCGAGCCGGCCGCGCCGATGCCGCCGCCGCCCGACACCGCGGAAGCGCCCGACAACCGCGGCGAGTGAGCACGGCGATGACGGCCGGCACGCCCCCCAGACCGATCGCCCCTGTCGGGCGCCTGCCTTTCGCATTCGCGAAGCGTCACGGCGTGCTGGTGCGTGCGGTAGCCGACGGCAAGGCGCAGGTGGTCTACCGCGAAGGCGCGCAGCCGTCCGCGGTCGCCGAGCTCCGCCGTTTCCTCGGCATCCCGCTGGTGATCGAGCGGGTCGGCGCGGCCGCCTTCGACGAGCTGCTGCGCAAGGCCTACGAGGGCGGCAGCGGCGAGGCCGGCCAGATCGTCGAGGGAATGGAGGGCGAAACAGATCTGGCTGGATTGGCCGAGGGCCTGCCCGAGCCTTCCGACCTGATGGAGAGCGAGGACGACGCCCCGGTCATCCGCCTGATCAACGCCGTGCTGACGCAGGCGATCAAGGAAAACGCCTCCGACATCCACATCGAGCCCTACGAGAACCGGCTGGTGGTGCGCTTCCGCGTGGACGGCGTGCTGCGCGAGGTGCTGCAGACCAAGCGCGCGGTCGCGCCGCTGCTGATCTCGCGCGTCAAGGTCATGTCGCGCCTCGACATCGCCGAGAAGCGGCTGCCGCAGGACGGCCGCATCAGCCTGCGCATCGCCGGCCGTGCGGTGGACGTGCGCGTCTCGACCCTGCCGTCGGGCCACGGCGAGCGCGTCGTGCTGCGCCTGCTCGACAAGCAGGCCGGCCGCCTCGACCTTTCCTCGCTCGGCATGGAGCCGCGCGTGCAGGGCATGATCGACGACCTGATCCACAAGCCGCACGGCATCATCCTGGTCACCGGGCCGACCGGCTCCGGCAAGACCACGACGCTGTACGCCGCGCTCGAGCGCATCAACGACCGCACGCGCAACATCATGACGGTCGAGGACCCGATCGAGTACTACATCGACGGCATCGGCCAGACCCAGGTCAACACCAAGGTCGAGATGACTTTCGCGCGCGGCCTGCGCGCCATCCTGCGCCAGGACCCGGACGTGGTGATGGTGGGCGAGATCCGCGACACCGAGACCGCGCAGATCGCGGTGCAGGCCTCGCTGACCGGCCATCTCGTGCTGTCGACGCTGCACACCAACACCGCGGTCGGCGCCGTCACCCGCCTGCGCGACATGGGCGTGGAGCCGTTCCTGCTGGCATCGACCCTGCTCGGCGTCGTGGCACAGCGCCTGGTGCGCGTGTTGAACCCCGACACGCGCATCGGCTACCCGGCCGGCGAGTACGAGGCGCGCCTGCTCGGGCTGTCGGCGGCGGACGCCGGCCGCGCGACGCTGTACCGGCCGGGCGCCGACGCCGGCAACGGCTATCGCGGCCGCACCGGCATCTACGAGCTGGCGATCGTCAACGACCGCATGCGCGTGATGATCCACGACGGCGCCGGCGAGCACGAGCTCGAGCGGGTCGCGCGCGAGTCCACGCCCGGCATCCGCGACGATGGCCGCGCCAAGGTGCTGGCCGGCACGACCTCGCTCGAGGAACTGCTGCGCGTCACCCGCGAGGAGTGATGGCCGCCTACGAGTACACGGCGCTCGACGCCGCCGGCCGCGAACAGCGCGGCGTGATCGAGGGCGACAGCGCCCGCCAGGTGCGCCAGCTGCTGCGCGAGCAATCACTGCTGCCGGTGCGGGTTGCGGAAGTCAGCGATGCGCCGCCGCAGCGCGCCTTCCAGTTGTCGTTCGGCAACAGCATCGGCGCCTCCGACCTCGCGTTGCTGACCCGCCAGCTGGCGACGCTGGTGCGCGCCGGCATTCCGCTCGAGGAATCGCTGCTCGCGGTCTCGCAGCAGAGCGAGAAGGCGCGCGTGCGCAGCGTCGTCGCCGGCGT
>CAYXUJ010000001.1:84696-132500 GCA_964468395.1 uncultured Steroidobacteraceae bacterium | reverse complement strand
AACCAGGGCACGATCTTCCTCGGCGGCCCGCCGCTGGTGAAGGCGGCGACCGGCGAGGTCGTGGACGCGGAATCGCTCGGCGGCGGCGACGTGCACGCGCGGACCTCGGGCGTGGTCGACCACCTGGCGGACAACGATGCGCACGCGCTGGCGATGGCGCGCGAGATCGTCGGCAGCCTCAATCACCGGCCGGGGCGCTGGCTCGCGCCGCGGGAGCCGGCGGAGCCCGCCTACCCCGGCGAGCAGATCTACGGCCTGGTGCCGCGCGACCTGCGCCAGCCCTACGACGTGCGCGAGGTGATCGCGCGCATCGTGGACGGCTCCGAGATGCACGAGTTCAAGGCGCTGTACGGCAAGACGCTGGTCTGCGGCTTCGCGCACATCTGGGGCTACCCGGTCGCGATCCTCGCCAACAACGGCATCCTGTTCTCGGAATCGGCGCTGAAAGGCGCGCATTTCGTCCAGCTCGCAAACCGCCGGCGGGTGCCGCTGCTGTTCCTGCAGAACATCACCGGCTTCATGGTCGGCAAGCGCTACGAAGCCGGCGGCATCGCCCGCGACGGCGCCAAGATGGTGACCGCGGTCGCCTGCTCCACCGTGCCGAAGCTGACGGTCGTGATCGGCGGCTCGTTCGGCGCCGGCAACTACGCGATGTGCGGGCGCGCCTACGGCGGCCGCTTCCTGTGGACCTGGCCGAATGCGCGCATCTCGGTGATGGGCGGCGAGCAGGCGGCCTCGGTGCTGGCGACCGTGCGGCGCGACGGCGTCGAGGCACGCGGCGGCAGCTGGCCGGAGGCGGAACAGCAGGCGTTCATGGCCGGCATCCGCGACCAGTACGAACGCCAGGGCAACCCGTATTACTCGACCGCGCGCCTGTGGGACGACGGCGTCATCGACCCGCTCGACACGCGGCGCGTGCTGGGCCTCGCGCTCGAGGTCGTGGCGGCGGGCCCCGAACCGCTGCCCGAGTCCTACGGCGTGTTCCGGATGTGACGCCGATGCTGACGCTCACCCGCGACGACCGCGGCATCGCCACGCTGACGCTCGACCGGCCCGAGGCCCGCAATGCGCTGTGCGCCGAGTTGGTGTCCCAGCTCGGCGACGGGCTCGCGGCGCTCGCCGCCGACGACTCGGTGCGCGTCGTGCTGCTGGCCGGCAAGGGCACGGTGTTCTGCGCCGGCGCCGACATCGCCGAGATGCGCGCCGCCGGCGCGGCGACGCCGGACCGCAATGAAGCCGACGCGCGCCGCTTCGCCGGCCTGCTCGAGCGCCTCGAGCGCCAGCCGCAGCCGACCGTCGCGGTCGTCCACGGCGCGGCTTACGGCGGCGCACTCGGCCTGATCGCGGCCTGCGACATCGCCATCGCCGCGGACAGCGCGCGCTTCGCGCTGTCCGAGGTGCGTCTCGGCCTGGTGCCGGCGATGATCTCCCCCTACGTCGTGCGCGCGATCGGGCTGCGGCAGGCGCGGCGCTGGTGCCTGACCGGCGAGCAGATGGATGCGGCAACGGCGCTGCGCCTCGGCCTGGTCCATGAGACGGCCGACGCCGCCGGCCTCGCCGCAGCCGTGCAGCAGATCGTCGATGCCCTGCAGGCCGGCGGCCCGCAGGCGCAGGCCGAGATCAAGCAGCTGCTGCGGCACGTGAGCGGGCGCAGCAGCGCCGGCGACGAGGCGCTGCTCTACGACACCTCGCGCTGGATCGCGCGCGTGCGCGCCGGCGAGGAGGCGCGCGAGGGGCTCGCCGCCTTCCTCGAGCGGCGCAAGCCGGGCTGGGTCCGCGGCGCATGAAGCTGCGGCGGCTGCTGATCGCCAACCGCGGCGAGATCGCCTGCCGCATCGTCCGCACCTGCCGGCGCCTCGGCGTGCACGCGATTGCCGTGCATTCGGAGGCGGATCGCCAGGCGCTGCACGTGCGCACGGCCGACGAGTCCGTGTGCATCGGGCCAGCGCCGGCGCGCGATTCCTATCTCGATGCCGACGCGGTGATCGCGGCCGCGCGCACCACCGGCGCCGATGCGATCCACCCGGGCTACGGATTCCTGTCGGAGAACGCCGCCTTTGCCGAGGCCTGCGCTGCCGCCGGGATCGTCTTCGTCGGGCCGCCCGCCGCGGCGATCCGCGCCATGGGCCTGAAGCACGAGGCCAAGGCGATCGTGTCCGCGGCCGGCGTGCCGGTCGTGCCTGGCTACATGGGCGAGGACCAGTCGCCGGCGCGGCTCGCCCGCGAAGCGGAACGCGTCGGCTTTCCATTGCTGGTCAAGGCGGTCGCCGGCGGCGGCGGCAAGGGCATGCGCGTCGTGCGCGCCGCCGGCGAGCTCGCCGAAGCGGTCGCCGGCGCGCGCGGCGAGGCCGAGAGCGCATTCGGCGACGGCCGGCTGATGCTCGAGCGCTTCCTCGAGCGGCCGCGCCACATCGAAGTCCAGGTGTTCGGCGACGGCCACGGCGGCTGCCTGCACCTGTTCGAGCGCGAGTGCTCGGTGCAGCGCCGTTACCAGAAGATCATCGAGGAGTCGCCGTCGCCCTTCATCGACGACGGGACCCGCGCGGCGATGACCGCGGCCGCCGTGCGGGCGGCGCTCGCGGTCGGCTACGTCAATGCCGGCACGATCGAGTTCATCGTCGGCGCCGACGGGCAGTTCTACTTCATGGAAATGAACACGCGGCTGCAGGTCGAGCACCCGGTGACCGAATCGGTGACCGGGCTCGACCTGGTCGAGTGGCAATTGCGTGTGGCCGCGGGCGAGCGGCTGCCGCTCGCACAGCAGGAGATCCGCCAGCGCGGCCATGCGATCGAGGCGCGGCTCTACAGCGAGGACCCGCGGCGCGGCTTCCTGCCGTCGGTGGGCCGCGTCCTGCGCTTCGCGCGGCCGGCGGCGGGCGACGGCTGGCGCGTCGACAGCGGCATCGAGGACGGCGACGCGATCAGCGTCCACTACGACCCGATGATCGCCAAGGTGATCGCCTCGGGCCCGGACCGCGCCGCCGCGCTCGCACGGCTGCGGCAGGCGCTCGACCGGACGGCGATCTTTGGCGTCGCCAGCAACCTGCCGCTGCTGCGCGCGATCGCGGCCCATCCGCAGTTCGCCGCCGGCGACGTGGACACGGGTTTCGTCGACCGCGAGCTGGCGGCCCTGAACCGCGAAGCGCCGCCGGCGCCGGAGTCGCTGCTGCTCGCCGCGGCGCTCGCACTCGAGGAACGGGCTGCAGGCGGCGGCGACGGCTCGCCCTGGGCCCGCGGCGACGGCTGGCGCGCAGGCGGCGACCGCTGGCAGTCGATCGGCGTGCGCACGCCGTCCTTCCTGCGCCTGCGCGCGCGCCGGCAGCGGCAGCGCATCGAGCTCGATACCGGCGCCGCGCAGTTCGCAGGCGCAGTCGAGGCGCTCGGCGCCGGCCGCTATCGCGTGGACACCGGCGGCGGCTCGCAGGAACTCGAGCTCATCCGCCATCGCGACCACCTGCAGGTCGTCGGCCGGCAGGCGGACACGATCGCGCTGGCGCCGGCCTGGCCCTACGAACGCAGCGTCGAGGACGCCGACCTGCACCCCGCGTCGCCCCTGCCGGGGCGCGTCGTGGACGTCCGCGTCAAGGTCGGCGACACGGTGGCGCGCGGCGACGTGCTTGCCGTGGTCGAGGGCATGAAGATGCAGCATGCGATCCGCGCCGGACGCGATGGCCGCGTGGAGAACGTCCTGGCCAGCGCCGGCGAACTGGTCGATGCCGACACGGTGCTGTTCGATATCGCCGCCGGCTGATGGTTGTCTTGCGACGCAAAAATCGCTAACGTCCTGAACCCATTGCGTCGCCTGCACCTTCGTTCGCAAGTGCAGTAAAGGAATTCATGTTGCTGTCCAACAAGGTGGTCGCGGTCACCGGGGCCGGTCGCGGGCTCGGCCGCGCGATCGCGCTCGCCTTTGCGGCGCAGGGCGCCGACATCGCAGCCCTCGATCTCGATGCCGCCGGGCTCGAGCAGACCTGCACGGAATGCGCCGCCCAGGGCGTGCGCGCCCGCCCCTACCTGACCGACGTGGCCGACGAGGCGCGCGTGATCGAGAGCCTGGACGCAGCGGTCGCGGACCTGGGGCGGCTCGACGTGCTGGTCAACAACGCCGGCATCACCCGCGACGCGTTGCTGGTCAAGGTCCAGGACAACGCAGTCGTGTCGAAGATGTCGCTCGCCCAATGGCGCTCGGTCATCGACGTCAACCTGACCGGCGTGTTCCTCTGCGCGCGCGAGGCGGCGGAACGGATGATCCGCCTCGGCCACGGCGGCCTGATCATCAACATCTCCTCGATTTCGCGCGAGGGCAATCCCGGGCAGACGAACTATTCCGCCGCCAAGGCCGGGGTCGCGGCGATGACCGTCGTGTGGGCGAAGGAGCTGGCGCGCCACGGCATCCGCTGCGCGGCGATCGCGCCGGGATTCTGCGCAACCGACATCCTCGCGGCGATGAAGCCGGAGATGGTTGCGAGGGTCAAGGCGGCGGTGCCGCTGCATCGCCTCGGCGAACCGGCCGAGATCGCCGCAACCGCCGTGTTCATCGCGCAGAATGAATTCCTGACCGGCCGCGTGATCGAAGTGGACGGTGGGCTGCGCCTGTGAACAGGCTGAGTCAGTAGACGAGCGACAGCAGCCGCAGGACTACGGCTATAGGGCGTCGCAGCCTGTAGACTGTCTGCGGGGGAAACGCGCATGAATCTCGACCGGGTGCGGGCAGTGATCAGCGGCGGCGCGTCGGGCCTGGGGCTGGCAACGGCCGCGCGGCTCGTCGCCGCGGGCGGCAAGGTCGCCCTGCTCGACGTGCAGGACGAGGCTGGCACCCGGGCAGCGGCCGCGCTGGGCGCCGCCGCCAGCTACCGCCGCTGCGACGTCACGCGCGACGCCGAGGTCGACGCCGCCGTGCGCGAGGCGGCGCAGGCAATGGGCGGCCTGAACGTCGCCGTGTCCTGCGCCGGCGTCGCGACGCCCGGCAAGCTGCTCGGCAAGGACGGGCCGCTGTCCACGGCGGCGTTCGAGCGCGTCATGGACATCAACGTGCTCGGCACTTTCCTGCTCGACCGCGCCGCCGCGGCGCTGATGCAGTCGAACGAACCGGACGCCGACGGCGAGCGCGGCCTGCTGGTCCACACCGCGTCGGTTGCGGCCTTCGAGGGCCAGATCGGGCAGGTCGCCTACGCCACTTCGAAGGCGGCGGTGGCCGGCATGGTGCTGCCGCTCGCGCGAGAGCTGGCGCGCTTCGGCATCCGCGTGGTCGGCATCGCCCCGGGCATCTTCCAGACGCCGATGATGGCGGGACTGCCGCAGGAAGCGCAGGACTCGCTGGGACGTCAGGTGCCATTCCCGCCGCGGCTCGGGCGCCCCGCGGAATACGCGGAACTGGTCGCGGCCATCTGCACCAACACGATGCTGAACGGCACCACGGTGCGACTGGACGGTGCCATCCGCATGGCACCGCGATGAGGTCCGCCCAGGCGACGCGGCTGTGCGGCGCCCTGCTTGCCGCCGCGGCACTGGCAGGGTGCGCCGCGGCGCCGCCGCCCGCCGCCGCGGCGCGGGCCGCCCCGGTCAGCGGCGGCATCCAGGTCCCGGTCGAGTACTACACGCTGGACAACGGCCTGAAGGTCGTGCTGTCGCGCGACGCCTCGGCCCCGACCGTGACGGTCGGCGTGTACTACCGGATCGGATTCCGCATCGAGCCGAAAGGCCGCACCGGCTTCGCCCACCTGTTCGAGCACCTGATGTTCCAGGGTTCGGGCAACCTCGGAAAGATGGAATTCATCCGCCTGGTCGAGGGCAATGGCGGCGTCGTCAACGGCTCGACGCGCTTCGACTACACGAACTACTACCAGGTGGTCCCGGCGCACACGCTCGAGACCGTGCTGTGGGCCGAGGCCGACCGCATGAAGGCGCTGGCGATCACGCAGGAAAACCTCGCCAACCAGCAGGGCGTGGTCAAGAACGAGGTGCGCGACAACGTGCTGAACCAGCCCTACGGCGGCTTCCCGTGGCTGACGATGCCGCAGGTCGCGAACCAGAACTGGTACAACGCCCATAACTTCTACGGTGACATGGCGGACCTCGACGCGGCCACGCTGGAGGACGCCCGCGCCTTCTTCGACACTTATTACGCGCCCAACAACGCGGCCCTGGTCGTGGCCGGCGACTTCGACGCGGCGCAGGCGCGGGCCTGGATCGCGCAGTACTTCGGCCCGGCCGTCGCCCGGCCGCAGCCGCCGCGCCCGGATCTCACGGAGCCGCCGCGCACGGCCGAGAAGCGCGATACCTACACCGACCCGCTGGCGCCGCGCCCGGCGCTGGCGCTGGCCTGGCAGGTGCCCGAGCGCGGCACGCCGGAGCACGCCGCGTTCAGCCTGCTCGACCAGATCCTGCTGCAGGGCGAGGACAGCGCGCTGTGGCAGCGCCTGGTGCAGCAGCGCGGCTACGCGGGCGGCGTCGGCGGCGGCATCAACCTGCTCGGCAACGAGTACACCTACGACGGGCCGATGCTGTGGATGGTCTACCTGGTGCACGACGCCGGCGTGGCGCCGGAGGCGATCATCGCCGACGTCGATGCCGAGATCGCGCGCCTGCAGGCGGCGCCGCCGACGGCGGCCGAGCTCGAACGCGCCCTGACCAAGACCCGCGCGGCGCTCTACGACCTGGCGGGGTCGAGCACGCGCTTCGGCCTGCTCGACCTGCTGGCGTCGTTCGCGCTGTTCGACGACGACCCGGCGCGGATCAACCGCATCGAGTCCGAACTGCGCGCGGTGACGCCGGCGCTCGTCAGCGAGGTCGCGCGCCGCTACCTGGCGCCGGCGCAGCGCACGGTGCAGGTCGTGGTCCCCGGCGCGGCCGCAGGGCCCGGGCCATGATGCGGCGCTGCGCATTGCTGCTCGGCCTGCTGGCCGCGGCGGCGCCCGCGGCGCCGCGCGAACTGCCGCCGGCGCCCGGCACGCCGCGCGACTTCAGCCTGCCGGCCCGGCAGACACTGCAGCTCGGCAACGGCCTGTCGGCGACCTTCATCGACTACGGCGCCGTGCCGAAAGTCACGGTGCTCGCGGTCGTGCGCACCGGCAACATCGACGAGGGCAAGGACACCTGGCTCGCCGACGTCACCGTCGAGATGATGAAGGAAGGCACGGCCACGCGCTCGGCCACGGACATCTCGCAGGCCGCCGCCGCGATGGGCGGCTCGCTCGGCGTCGGCGCCGGCGGCGAGCAGACCACGGTCGGCATCTCGGTCCTCTCGGAGCACGCGGTCGCGGCCGTCGGCCTGGTCGCCGACGTGCTGCGAAATCCCCGCTTCCCGGCATCCGAGCTGCCGCGCGTCATCGCCAACCTCGAGCGCAGCGTCGCGGTCGCGCGCTCGGACCCGCAGGCCCGCGCGGGCGAGGCACTGGCGCGGCTGGTGTTCGGCGACCATCCGTTCGGGCGCACGCTGCCGGACGACGGCCAGCTTTCGGGCTACGGCATCGCCGACCTGCGCGCCTTCTATGAGCGCAATGTCGGCGCGCGGCGCACGCACGTCTACGTCGCCGGCCGCTTCGACCGGCCGGCGCTCGAGGCGGCGCTGCGCGAGGCCTTCGGCGACTGGCGCGCGGGCGCCGCGCCGTCGGCGCTGCCGGCCGAGGCCAGCGATACCCTGCAGCTCGCGCTGGTGGACGTGCCCGGCGCGCAGCAGACCTCGCTGCGCATCGCCGTGCCGGTGCCCGACCCCGCGCACGCGCTGTACTTCCCGACCACGCTGATGAACAGCCTGCTCGGCGGCACCTTCGGCTCCCGCATCACGACCAACATCCGCGAGGACAAGGGCTACAGCTATTCGCCGGACTCGGCGATCCGCGCGCGGCGCGGCGGCGCGCTGTGGGTGCTGTCCGCCGAGATCACGCGCGAGCACACCGCCGCCGCGATCCGCGAAGTCTTCCACGAGATCGACCGGCTGCAGCGCGAGGCGCCCCCGGCGGCGGAACTCGACGCGGTCAAGGCCTATCGCTCCGGGCTGTTCGTGATCGCCAACTCCTCGCCGAACGGCGTGCTCAGCCAGCTCGCGTTCATGGACCTGCACGGGCTGCCGGAGGACTTCCTGACCCACTGGGTCGCCAGCATCCATGCAGTGACGCCGGCCGAGGTCAGCGAGATGGCGCGGCGCTTCATCCGGCCCGAACGCATGACCGTGGTCGTCGCCGGCGACCTCGCTGCGATCGGCGACGAGGTGCGGGCGCTGCCGCAGTTCGAACAGGCGCGCCTGCGATGACCGACCGCGACGTCATGGAATACGACGTCGTCGTCGTCGGCGCCGGCCCGGCCGGCCTCGCCTGCGCGATCCGCCTGAAGCAGCTCGAACCGGCCAGGACCGTGTGCGTGCTGGAGAAAGGCGCCACGGTCGGCGCGCACATCCTGTCCGGCTGCGTGATGGAGCCCGGCCCGCTCGATGCGCTGCTGCCGGAATGGCGCGAGTCGCCGCCCGCGATCTGCGTGCCGGCCAGGCGCGACGAATTCCATTACCTGACGCGGCGGCGCGCGATCCGCCTGCCCAACCCGCCGCAGATGCACAACCGCGGCAATTTCATCGTCTCGCTCGGCCAGCTGGTGCCGTGGATGGCGGCCCGCGCCGAGGCGCTGGGCGTGGACGTGTTCCCGGGCTTCGCCGCCGCCGGAGGCCTGGTCGGCGACGACGGCCGCGTGACCGGCGTGCGGATCGGCGACATGGGGCTCGACCGCGACGGCCGCCCCGGGCCGAACCACGCGCCCGGCGCCGACATCCGCGCCGGCACGACCATCCTCGCGGAAGGCTGCCGCGGCAGCGTCGCCAAGCAGCTGATCGCGCAGCTCGGCCTGGCCGACGGGCGCGAGCCGCAGACCTACGGCCTCGGGTTCAAGGAACTGTGGCAGCTCCCGCCCGGGCGCGCCGAGCCCGGCCTGATCCAGCACTCGGTCGGCTGGCCGGTGGACTCGGGCACGTACGGCGGCAGCTTCGTCTACCACCTCGACGGCGATCGCGTGTACGTCGGCTACGTGGTCGGCCTCGACTACGCAGACCCGCGCTTCCAGCCGTTCGAGGCGTTCCAGCAGTTCAAGCACCACCCGCGCCTGCGCGCGCTGCTGGAGGGCGGCGAGCTGCTGTCCTACGGTGCGCGCACGATCGCCGCCGGCGGCTGGCAGTCGCTGCCGCGCATGGACGCGCCGGGGCTCATGCTGATCGGCGACGCGGCCGGCACGCTCAACGTGCCGAAGATCAAGGGCGTGCACCAGGCCATCCGCTGCGGCGCGCTGGCGGCGGAGCAGCTGCACGAGGCCGGCGGCACCGGCGGCTTCGAGTCGCGCTGGCGCGCATCGGACGGCGGCCGCGAGCTGAAGCGCGTGCGCAACTTCAAGCCGGGCTTCCACCGCGGCCTCTGGTGGGGGCTCGCGAATGCGGCGTTCGAAACCGTCACCGGCGGCCGCAGCCCGTGGACGCTCGCGCACCGCGAGAACCACCTGGCGCTGCACCGGCTGGAGACATCCGCGCCGGTCGAGCGCGGCTGGGGCGGGCGCGAGCTGCCGCCGCGCGACCGGCCGGCCGCCGTGTTCCATGCCGGCAACGTCCACGACGAAAGCCAGCCGGCACACCTGAAGGTCGCCGACACCACGGTCTGCGCGACGCGTTGCGCGACCGAGTTCGGCAATCCCTGCCAGCATTTCTGCCCGGCCCAGGTCTACGAGATGGTCGATGACGGCGCCGGCGGCCGGCGGCTGCAGATCAACGCCGCGAACTGCGTGCACTGCAAGGCCTGCGACATCAAGGATCCCTACGGCATCATCACCTGGACCACGCCCGAGGGCGGCTCGGGGCCGAACTACCAGAATCTCTAGCGATGGGCGCCGCGCAACCGATCTGGACGCCGTCGCTGTTCCGCATCGCGGATGCGAACCTGATGCGCTTCATGGCCTTCGCCGCGTCGCGCGGCGCGCCGTCCGGGGACTACGACGCCCTGTACCGCTGGTCGGTGGCCGAGCCCGCGGCCTTCTGGGACGCGCTGTTCGAATTTGCCGGCGTCGTGGCGGAGCGCGGCGGCGCCGTGCTGGAGCACGGCGAGCGCATGCCGGGCGCGCGCTGGTTCCCGGGCACGCGGCTCAATTTCGCCGAGAACCTGCTGCGCGGCCCCGATGCCGAGCCGGCGCTCGTGTTCCGCAGCGAACGCGGGCTGCGTCGCGAGCTGTCCTGGCGGCAGCTGCGCGAAGAAGTCGCGCGGATCGCCGCGGGCCTGCGGGCCGACGGCGTCGGCCCCGGCGACCGCGTCGCCGGCTACCTGCCGAACCTGCCGGAGACCGTGGTCGCGATGCTGGCGGCAGCGAGCGTCGGCGCGACCTGGACATCCTGCTCACCGGATTTCGGCATCGACGGCGTCCTCGACCGCTTCGGGCAGGTGGAGCCGGTCGTGCTGTTCACGGCCGACGGCTATTTCTACGCCGGCAAGACCATCGACTCGCTGGGACCGGTTGCGGCGGTGCTGGAGCGGCTGCCTTCCGTGCGCCGCGTCGTGGTCGTGCCGTATGCCGGAGATGCCCCCGCCATCGCCTCCCTGCCCCGCTCCGTCGCATACGCCCGCTACGGCCGCGCGGGCGCGCCGCTCGAATTCGAGCGCCTGCCGTTCGACCACCCGCTGTACGTGCTGTATTCGTCCGGCACGACCGGCGTGCCGAAGTGCATCGTGCACGGCGCCGGCGGCACGCTGCTGCAGCACCTGAAGGAACACCTGCTGCACACCGACGTCAAGCCGGGCGACCGGCTGTTCTACTTCACGACCTGCGGCTGGATGATGTGGAACTGGCTGGCCAGCGGCCTCGCGGCCGGCGCGACGCTCGTGCTGTACGACGGCTCGCCCTTCCATCCCGGCCCGGCGTCGCTCTGGGACCTGGCCGCCGGCGAGGGCGTCACGATCTTCGGCACCAGCCCGAAGTACCTGTCGGCGCTCGAGAAGGCCGGCTACCGGCCGCGCGAGCACCATGGGCTCGCCGTGCTGCGCACGCTGCTGTCCACCGGCTCGCCGCTCGCCCCCGAGCAATACGATTTCGTCGCCGGCGCCATCGGGCCGGACGTCCAGCTCGCGTCGATCTCCGGCGGCACCGACATCGTCTCCTGCTTCGCGCTCGGCAACCCGCTGCTGCCGGTGTGGCGCGGCGAGCTGCAGTGCCGCGGCCTCGGCATGAAAGTGGAGGTCTGGGACGAGGACGGCCGGCCCGTGACCGGCGAGAAAGGCGAGCTGGTCTGCGTCGCGCCGTTCCCGTCGATGCCGCTCGGCTTCTGGAACGACCCGGACGGCGACCGCTACCGGGCAGCGTACTTCGAGCGCTTTCCCGGCGTCTGGCACCACGGCGACTATGCGCTGCTGACGCCGCGCGGCGGGCTCGTGATCCTCGGGCGCTCGGACGCGGTGCTGAATCCCGGCGGCGTCCGCATCGGCACGGCCGAGATCTACCGCCAGGTCGAGCAGCTCGACGAAGTGCTGGAGAGCGTCGTCGTCGGCCAGGACGCCGGCCACGACGTGCGCGTCGTGCTGTTCGTGCGCCTGCGCGACGGGCTCACGCTCGACGACGCGCTGCGCGAGCGGATCCGGCGGCAGATCCGCGCCAACACCACGCCGAGGCACGTGCCGGCGGTGATCCTGCAGGTGCCGGAGATCCCGCGCACCGTCAGCGGCAAGGTGGTCGAGCTCGCGGTGCGCGAGACGATCCATGGCCGCCCGGTCAGGAACACCGACGCGCTGGCGAATCCGGCCGCGCTCGCGCACTTCCGCAACCGGCCGGAGCTCGCCGGCTGAACCGCGCGGCCGCCAGCGCCCCGCTGACCGCGCGCTGCGAGGCTGCTCTCGCCGCGCACGGCCATGTCCTCGACAAGGCGCAGGCCGCCGCCCTGGTGCGCCTCGAAGACCTGCGCCGCCGCCTGCTGGCGCGGCAGGCGCGCCCGCCGCTGCTGCAGCGCGGACTGCGGCTCCTGCCCGGCCGCCGGCGCGCCCCGCCGCCGCTGCGCGGTCTGTACCTGTGGGGCGGCGTCGGCCGCGGCAAGACTTTCCTCGCCGACGAGTTCTTCGCCGAGCTGCCGCTCGCCGCCAAGCGTCGCGAGCACTTCCACCGCTTCATGCAGGACGTGCACGCGGGACTGAAGCGGCATCGCGACCGGCCCGCGCCGCTGCTGCCGGTCGCCGATGCGATCGCCGACGGGGCGCGCCTGCTGTGCATCGACGAGTTCGTGGTCGGCGACGTCGCCGACGCGATGATCCTGGGGGCGCTGCTCGAGGCGCTGTTCGCACGCGGCGTGACGCTGGTCGCGACCTCGAACCTGCCGGCCGCGGAGCTGTACCGCGGCGGCCTGCAGCGCGAGCGGTTCCTGCCCGCGATCGCCCTGATCGAGCGGCACTGCAAGGTCCTGGAGCTCGACGGCGGCATCGACTACCGCCTGCGCCAGCTCGAGGCCGCCCGGCTGTTCTTCGGTCCGGACGCCGCCGACGCCGAAGCGCTGATGGCGGCCGAGTTCGAGCGCCTCGCCGACGGGCCGGGCGAGCGCGACGCGCGCGTGCAGGTCGCCGGGCGCACGCTGCGCACGCGCCGCGAGGCCGAGGACGTGGTGTGGTTCGACTTCCGTGCGCTGTGCGAGGGCCCGCGCTCGACCGCCGACTACATCGAGATCGCGCGCTGCTACCACACGGTGTTCGTCAGCCGCGTGCCGGTCCTGGACTCGCAGTCCGACGACGCAGCGCGCCGCTTCATCGCCATGGTGGACGAGTTCTACGACCGCGGCGTCAAGCTGATCCTGTCCGCCGCGGCGCCGGAGCCCGGCGGCCTGTACCGGGGCGAGCGCCTGGCGTTCGAGTTCCGGCGCACGGCCAGCCGCCTGCACGAGATGCAGGGCCGGCCGTACCTGGCGCGGCCGCACCGGCCGTGAGCGGCGTCCCGGCCCGCCGCCGCCCTGGGCTAGACTAGCGCCATGCCCGACCTTCGCCTGCGGCCCGGCGTCATCCGGCGGACGGTCAACGCCCCGGCGCGCGCCTGGCGCGAGTTCGACCGCCCGTCGCAGACCGGGCAGCGGCTTTATTTCGGCCGGCCGGTGTCGCCGCGCAAGTCGCTGCTGCGCCGGCTGGCGCTGGTGGTCGCGCTGGTGGGGTCCGTGATCCTGGTCTTCATCCTGGACCGCGACGGCCTGCGCGACTCGGTCGACGGCCACGTGTCGATCGCCGACGTCATCTATTTCGCCTTCATCACCATCACGACGGTCGGCTACGGCGACATCGTGCCGGTGACGACCACTGCCCGCCTGGTCGACAGCTTCTTCGTCACGCCGATCCGGCTGTTCGTCTGGGCGATTTTCCTGGGCACCGCCTACCAGTTCGTGGCCCGACGACTCATCGAGGACTTCCGCATGCGCCTGCAGCACGCCAACCTGAACGGCCATATCGTCATCTGCGGCTACGGCCTGAGCGGCCGCAGCGCCGCCACCGAGCTGGTGCGCCGCGGCCAGGACCCGGCGCGGATCGTCGTCGTCGACCTGTCGGAGCAGGTGCTGCTCGACGCCGCCGATGCCGGCCTCGTCGGCCTGCGCGGCGATGCGACGCGCGAGGCGGTGCTGAACGACGCGCGGGTCGGTGCCGCCCGCACGGCCGTCATCTGCCTCGGGCGCGACGACACGACGGTGCTGTGCACGCTGACGCTGCGCAGCCTGGCGCCCAGCCTGCGCATCGTCGCGATGGTCAAGGAAGAAGAGAACGAGCGGCTGGTGCAGCAGGGCGGCGCCAGCGCCACCATCTGCCCGTCCACGGTCAGCGGCACGCTGATGGCGAACTCGATCGAGTCCTCGCGCGTCGCCGGCTACGTCCACGACATGCTGACGGTCGACGGCCGGGTCATGCTCGAGGAACGGGTCGCGACCGAGCAGGACGTCGGCCGGCGGCCGGCGGAGATCGCCGACGGCATCGCGCTGCGCATCCATCGCGGCGACGACGTGATCGGATTCTGGGAGGCCGGCGCCAGGATCGCCGCCGGCGACCGCCTGATCGTGCTGGCGCCGCGTGCCGGGCAGGCCGCGGGGAGCGTGTCATGAGCGACGTCTCGTTCGTGTTGCTGGTCATCGCCGGCATTTTCCTGGTCGGCTCGATCGGCGAGGTCGTGTTCGAACGCACCCGGATCCCGGACGTGATCTGGCTGATCGCCTGCGGCTGGCTGCTGGGGCCGGTGCTCGGCATCCTCGACCAGGCCCTGCTGCTCGAGATCGCGCCCTTCTTCGCCGCCTTCGCGCTGATCGTGATCCTGTTCAACGGCGGCGCCAGCCTCAAGCTCGACGGCATCGCGCGCGCGGCGCCGCGGGCGCTGCTGCTGGCGCTGGCCGGCTTCGCGCTCGCGGCCTCGGTGGTCGCCGCGCTCAGCATGCTGGCGCGCTTCGCCGGGCTCCTGCCGGAGGCCTGGACCTGGCTGCACGGCGCCATGCTCGGCTCGATCCTCGGCGGCGCCAGCTCGATCATCGTCATGCCGGCCATGTCGCGTTCCGGCGTCGAGCCGAAGATCGCCAATCTCGTCAACCTGGAGTCGGCGCTGACCGACGCGCTGTGCGTGGTCGGCGCCAGCGCCTGCGTCGTGATGCTGCTGCACGCCGGCGGCCCCGAGATCGCCCCGGCGATGCTGCTCGCCAAGTCGTTCGGCGTCGCATTCGGCGTCGGCGCCGGCGCCGGCCTGCTGTGGCTGTTCCTGCTGCACCTGCTGCGCGACTCGGAACACGCCTACCCGATCACGCTCGCCGGGCTGCTGCTGCTGTACGTGCTGGTCGAGGCGCTGGGCGCCAGCGCGGCAATGGGCATCCTGACCTTCGCCGTGATCGTCGGCAACGCGCGCCTGATCAGCCGGCCGCTCGGCATGCTGACCGACATCGACCTCGGCCTCGGCGTGCGCGGCTTCCACGCGCAGATGTCGTTCATCGTCAAGTCGTTCTTCTTCGTGCTGATCGGCGCGCTGCTGACGCCGCCGTGGCCGCTGCTGGCATTCGGCGCCCTGCTCGGGCTGGCGCTGCTGGCCGCGCGCATCCCGGCCGTGGCGCTCGCCGTTCTCGGCGCCGGGTTCGACGCGCAGCAACGCGCGCTGATCACGATCTCGCTGCCGCGCGGCATGGCGGCGGGCGTGCTGGCGACCGTGCCGGCCGCCGCCGGCGTCGTCGCCACCGGCGACCTGCCGGTGATCGTGTTCTCCTGCATCGTCGCGACCATCGCCGTCTTCGCGATCGGACTGCCGCTCACCACGCGCCGGCCGCCGCCCGCGGAAACAGCAGCACCGGATGCAGCCGCACCCGCCCCCGCAGCCGGGGCCGCGCCGCCCGGCGACGACGGCTGAACCGTCAGATCACGCCGCGCCGCTCCTGGTCGAGCTCGATCGACTCGAACAGGGCGCGGAAGTTGCCCTCGCCGAAGCCCTCGTTGCCCTTGCGCTGGATGATCTCGAAGAAGATCGGGCCGATGACGTTCTTCGTGAAGATCTGCAGCAGGATGCCGTCCTCGGCGCTGCCGTCGATCAGGATGCGGCGCTCCTGCATGCGCGCGAGCGATTCGCGGTGCCCGGTCACGCGCGCGTCCACCGCCTCGTAGTAGGTGTCCGGCGTATCCTGGAACTCGACGCCGTTGGCGCGCAGCGCGTCGACGCTGGCGTAGATGTCGTCGGTGAACAGCGCGATGTGCTGGATGCCCTCGCCCTGGTACTCGCGCAGGTATTCCTCGATCTGGCTCTTGTCGTCCTGGCTCTCGTTGATCGGGATGCGGATCTTGCCGCAGGGACTGGTCATCGCGCGGCTGAACAGGCCGGTCTTCTTCCCCTCGATGTCGAAGTAGCGGATCTCGCGGAAATTGAACAGGCGCTCGTAGAAGCCGGCCCAGCGGTCCATGTTGCCGCGGCTGACGTTGTGGGTCAGGTGGTCGATCAGCGTCAGGCCGGCCGGGCGCACGGCCAGCGGGTCGCGCACCGGCACGAAATCCACGTCATAGATGGTGTGTTCCCCGTAGCGGTCCACCAGGTAGACCAGGCTGCCGCCGATGCCCTCGATCGCCGGGATGTGCAGCTCCATCGGCCCGACCCGGGTTTCGACCGGCTTGGCGCCCAGCTCGACCGCGCGGCGGAATGCGGCCGCCGCGTCGCGGACCCGGAATGCCATCGCGCAGGCGGACGGGCCATGCGCACGCGCAAATTGCTGGCCGAAGCCCTGCGGCTCGGCATTGATGACGAAATTGATGTCGCCCTGGCGGTGCAGCGTGACGTTCTTGCTGCGGTGCCGGGCGGTCACCGGGAAGCCCATGCGCGCGAACAGCGCGCGCAGCTGCTCCGGGTCCGGGGCGGTGTACTCGACGAACTCGAAGCCGTCGGTTCCCATCGGGTTCTCGAACCGCTCGCTCATGCTGCGCTCCCGCGTTAGTTGCAATTGCAACTATAATCCATCCATGCCGGCACCCGCGAACGACGCCCCCGCCCTCGACCTCGAGCGCTTCCTGCCCTACCGCCTGTCGGTGCTGTCGAACACCGTGTCGGCGGCGCTGGCGGGCGCCTACGCGCGGCGCTTCGGGCTGACGATACCGCAATGGCGCGTGGTCGCCGTGCTGGCGCGCTCGCCCGGGCTGTCGGCCGCCGCCGTGGCCGAGCGCACGGCGATGGACAAGGTCGCCGTCAGCCGGGCCGTCGCCGGGCTGGCGCGGGCCGGCCGCATCCGGCGCCTGCTCGCGCCCAGCGACCGGCGGCGCTCGGTGCTGACGCTGACCGCCCGGGGGCTCGCGGTCTACCGGCGCATCGTGCCGCTCGCGCTCGCCTACGAGCGCCGGCTGCTCGCCGAACTGAGCGATGACGAGCGCGCGCAGTTCGTGGCGCTGCTCGGACGCCTGCAGAAGCGCTCCTGGCTGCTCGGCCCGGCCGGGGACTGGCGTGTATAATTCGCGCTGCCGCGCCGCCGCCCGCAACGCTGCGGACCGGGCTCGTCTGGAGTGTTGATGTTAGGCAGGATCCCGGCCGCCCGTCAGGCAATCATCGACCGCATCGCCGCATCCGCCCGCCGCGCCGGGCGCCGCGGCCTGCCGGTCGTCCCCGAGCGCCTGGTGCGGTGCTTCTACCACGGCGTCTCGGAGCTCGACCTGGTGCAGCGCGCCGAGTCCGACCTCGCCGGCGCCGCGTTGTCGGCGCTGGCGCTCGGCCGGACGCGCCGGCCGGGGCGGTCGCTGGTCCGCGTCTTCAACCCGGACCCGGCGAAGGACGGCTTCGCCTCCTCGCATACCGTCATCATGGTCGTCACCGACGACATGCCGTTCCTGGTGGATTCGCTCGGCATCGTCTGCTCGCAGAGCAACCTCGCCGTGCACCTGCTCGCGCACCCGGTGTTCTCGGTGTTGCGCGACGGCCGCGGCCGCCTGCGGGAGCTGTACCTGGGCGACGCGCCCGCCGGCGCGCGGGTCGAGTCCTGGCAGTACATCGAGATCGACCGCGTGCCGGACCCGCGGCGGCTGGCCGCGATCGAGCGGCGTATCCGCGGCACGCTGTCCGACATCCGCGCCGCCACCGGCGACTGGCGGCGCATGCGCGGCAAGGCCCGCGATGCCGCGGCGCAGCTCGGCGAGGCCCGCGTGCCGGGCAAGTCGAGCGAGGTCGGCGAGGCGCGCGCGCTGCTGGAGTGGATGGAGGACAACCACTTCACCTTTCTCGGCTACCGCGAGTACCGCCTGCGCCGCGGCCGCGGCAGCGACCGCCTGGTGCCGGCGTCGCGCTCCGGGCTCGGGATCATGCGCTCGACCCGGCGGCGCAAGCCGCGCACGGTGGTGCTGAAAGGCGAAGTGCGCGACTTTGCCCGCTCCCGCGAGCCCCTGATCATCACCAAGGCGAACTCGATCGCGACCGTGCACCGGTCGACTTACCTCGACTACATCGGCGTCAAGACCTTCGACGCGAAAGGCAACGTCACCGGCGAGCGCCGGTTCATCGGCCTGTGGACCTCGTCGGCCTACAGCAGGAGCCCGCGCGAAATCCCGGTGCTGCGGCTCAAGATCCGCCGCATCATCGACCACTTCGGGCTCAAGCCGTCCAGCCACGACAACAAGGCGCTGGTGCACGCGCTCGAGACCTACCCGCGCGACGAGCTGTTCCAGGCGACGATCCAGGACCTGATCCGCACGGTGCGCGGCATCGTCAACCTGTACGAGCGCGCGCAGGTGCGCCTGTTCGTGCGCCGCGACATCTTCCGGCGCTTCTATTCCTGCCTGGTGTTCGTGCCGCGCGACCGCTACAACACCCAGGCGCGCGAGCGCATCGAGCGGCTCGCGCTCGATGCCTTCGGCGGCCAGGCGATCGAGTCGCAGGTCACGCTGTCCGAGTCGGTGCTCGCGCGGCTGCACATGCTGGTGCGCACGCTGCCCGAGACCGGCAACGGCATGGACGCGGTCGAGCTCGAGCGGCGCATCACCGAGACGGTCCGCACCTGGCAGGACCGGCTGAAGGATGCGCTGATCGACGCGCACGGCGAGGCCGAGGCGCTGCGCATCGACCGGGTCTGGGGCCGCGCCTTCCCGGCTGCCTACCAGGAAGACACGCCGTTCGAGGCCGCGGTCGGCGACGTCGCCTGCCTCGAGGCGCTGGTCGCGGAACCGTCCGGCCTGCGCATGAGCCTGTACCGCAGCCCCGACCAGCCGGCGCACAAGGTGCAGTTCAAGCTGTTCCGGCGCGAGCGCCCGATCCCGATCTCCGACGTGCTGCCGACCATCGAGAACCTCGGCCTGAAGCTGATCAGCGAGCGCCCGTACGAGATCGAGACGCCGGACTGCAGCTGCTGGATCCAGGACTTCGAACTCGAGCACCCGCGCGGCGTGCGCATCGACCTCGACAGCGACGGGCCGCGCTTCAAGGCGACCTTTGCCAATGTCTGGCTCGGCAAGGCGGACAACGACGGCTTCAACCGTCTGGTGCTGGCCGCCGACCTCACCTGGCGGCAGGCCATGGTGCTGCGCACCTATGCGCGCTGGTTCGTGCAGCTCGGGCTGCCGCTGTCGCAGGCCTACATGGAAGAGGCGCTCGCCAGCAATGCCGCCGCCGCCGGCCGGCTGCTGCACCTGTTCGAGGCGCGTTTCGACCCGGCGCTGGCCGCGCGGCAGCGCAAGCGCGCCGAGACCGCGCAGCGGCGCGCACTGGCCCGCCTGCTGGCGAAAGTCACGCGCATCGACGACGACCGCATCCTGCGCGCGTTCCTGGCGGCGATCGACGCGACGCTGCGCACCAACTACTACCAGTCCGCCGACGGCGGCGGCGCCAAGCCCTACCTGTCGATCAAGCTCGACCCGCGCAAGGTCGCGGAAGTGCCGCAGCCGAAGCCGATGTTCGAGATCTTCGTCCACTCGCCGCGGGTCGAGGGCGTGCACCTGCGCATGGGCGCGGTCGCGCGCGGCGGCCTGCGCTGGTCGGACCGGCGCGAGGACTTCCGCACCGAGATCCTCGGGCTGATGAAGGCACAGAACGTCAAGAACACGGTGATCGTCCCGGTCGGCGCCAAGGGCGGCTTCGTGCCGCGGCGGCTGCCGGCGAACCGCGACGAGGCCCAGGCCGAGGGCACGGAGTGCTACCGCCTGTTCATCCGCGCGCTGCTCGACGTCACCGACAACGTCGTCAACGGCAAGGTGGTGGCGCCGCTCGACGTGGTGCGCAAGGACGGCGACGACGCCTACCTGGTGGTCGCAGCCGACAAGGGCACGGCGCGGTTCTCCGACGTCGCCAATGCCATCTCGCTCGAGTACCACTTCTGGCTCGGCGACGCGTTCGCGTCCGGCGGCTCGGCCGGCTATGACCACAAGGACATGGCGATCACGGCGCGAGGCGGCTGGGAATCCGTGCGCCGGCATTTCCGCGAGCTCGGGCTCGACACGCAGACCCAGGACTTCACGGTCGCCGGCATCGGCGACATGTCCGGCGACGTGTTCGGCAACGGCATGCTGCTGTCGAAGCACATCCGGCTGCAGGCCGCGTTCGACCACCGCCACATCTTCCTCGACCCGTCGCCGGACGCGGCCAGGAGCTTTGCCGAGCGCAAGCGGCTGTTTGCGCTGCCGCGCTCGAGCTGGGACGACTACGACAAGCGGCTGCTGTCGAAGGGCGGCGGCATCCACGCGCGCCAGCAGAAGTCGATCGCGCTGACGCCCGAGGCGCGGGCGATGCTCGGCATCAACGCCGAGTCCGCCTCCTCGGTCGAGATCATCCGCGCGATCCTGCGCATGCCGGTCGACCTGCTGTGGAACGGCGGCATCGGCACCTACGTCAAGTCGTCGGACGAGACCAATGCCGAGATCGGCGACCGCACCAACGATGCGGTGCGCGTGGACGGGCGCGAGCTGCGCTGCCGTGTCGTCGGCGAGGGCGGCAACCTCGGCCTGTCGCAGCGCGGCCGCATCGAGTACGCGGCGGCCGGCGGGCGCATCAACACCGACTTCATCGACAATTCGGCGGGCGTCAACTGCTCGGACGTCGAGGTCAACCTCAAGATCCTGTTCAACCCGCTGGTGGACAGCGGCCGCCTGTCGCTGCGGGCGCGCAACCGCCTGCTGGCGCGCATGACCGGCGAAGTCAGCCAGCTGGTGCTGCGCAACAACTACCTGCAGTGCCTGGCGATCTCGGGGCTGCAGGCACGCGCCTTCGAGCGCATCTTCGAGCTCGGCCACGTGATCCGCGCGCTCGAGCGCGCCGGCACGCTCGACCGGGCGCTCGAGGCGCTGCCGACCGACGACGAGATCGTCGAGCGGCGGCGCAAGGGCCAGGGCCTGACGCGGCCGGAACTGGCGATGCTGCTGTCCTACTCGAAGATCTGGCTGTCCGGCCGGCTGATCGAATCGGACGTCGCCGAGGACCCGTTCCTGTCCAACGAGCTGACGCGCTACTTCCCGCGGCCGGTGCAGAAGAAGTACGCGCGCGAGATCCTGCGCCACCAGCTGCGCCGCGAGATCATCGTCACGGCGACGACCAACAGCATGATCAACCGCATGGGCCCGGTGTTCGCGATCCGGACGCAGGAGGACACCGGCGCCGACGTCGGCAGCATCGCCCGCGCGTTCGCGATCGCGCGCGAAATCACCGGCATGCGCGAGCTGTGGGCCGACATCGAGGCGCTGGACGACCGGGTGCCGGCCGCGCTGCAGTACGACATGGCGCACGAGACCACCCGGCTGCTGCGCCACCTGACCTACTGGGTGCTGCGCAACCACGGCTCCGGCCTCGACATCGAGCGCGCGGTCAAGCGCCTGCGGCCCGGCATCCAGGAGCTGATGGCGGCGCTGCCGGAACTGGTCGAGGGCCTCGAGACCGAGCGCTACGACCGCGGCCTGAAGCGCTTCGGCGCGGACGGCGTGCCGGAGCACGTCGCGCGCCGCATCGCCAGCCTCGGCGCGATCCACTCGAGCGTGGACATCGTCGAGGTCGCGCTGGCGCGGCGCGCGCCGATCCTGGACGCGGCGCGCGTCTACTTCGGCCTGGGCGCGGCGATCGGCCTCGACTGGATCCGCGGCGAGATCGAGCGCCTCGGCGTCGAGGGCCACTGGCAGGCGCTGGCGCGCGGCACGCTGCGCGAGGACGCGTACGCGCTGCAACGCCGGCTCTGCGACCAGGTGCTGGCGCGCGGCCGGCGCGGCGACGCCGCTGCGCGCGTGGACGCCTGGCTCAAGGCCGGCGGCGCCAGCGTCGACAGCCTGGCGCGCACGGTGCGCGAAATGCGCGCGATCGGCAGCACGGACTTCCCGACGCTGTCGGTGGCGCTGCAGGCCGTGCGGCGCCTCGCCGGGAGCTGAGGAACCGACGTGCCCGCCAGGCTGGTCCTCATCCGCCACGGCCAGAGCACCTGGAACCTCGAGAACCTGTTCACCGGCTGGACCGACGTCGACCTGACGGCGCAGGGCCGCGAGGAGGCGCGCGCCGCCGGCGCGCTGCTGCGCGCGGACGGCTTCGAGTTCGACCTGGCGTTCACCTCGGTGCTGAAGCGGGCGATCCGCACGCTGTGGATCATGCTGGATGAGATGGACCGCATGTGGCTGCCGGTCGAGCGCGACTGGCGGCTCAACGAGCGCCACTACGGCGCGCTGCAGGGGCTCGACAAGGCCGCGACGACCGCGAAGTTCGGCGCCGACCAGGTCAAGATCTGGCGGCGCAGCTACGACATCCCGCCGCCGCCGCTCGACGACGGCGACCCGCGCCACCCGAAGCTCGACGCGCGCTACCGCGGCGTGCCGGCGGCGGCGCTGCCGGCGACCGAGTCGCTGAAGGATACGCTGGCACGCGTGCTGCCCTGCTGGCGCGAGCGGCTGGTGCCGGCGCTGGCCGGCGGCCGCGACGTGCTGGTGGTCGCGCACGGCAACAGCCTGCGCGCGCTGGTCAAGATGCTGGACGGGATGAGCGACGAGGAGATCGTCGAATTCAACATCCCGACCGGCGTGCCGATCCTCTACGAGCTCGACGGGCGCCAGCGGCCGGCCGCGCCGCGGCGCTTCCTCGGCGATCCCGCGGCCATCGCCGCGGCCGCCGCCGCGGTGGCCCGGCAGGCCGAGCGGCGCTGAAGCCGCTCACTCGTCGGGCGCGATCTCGACCTCGAGCCCGGCAAGCGGCTCCTCGAACGGTATCTGGCAGGACAAGCGCGACCCCTGCGGCCGGAAGCTCGTCAGTTCCTGCAGGATCTCGCGCTCGTCGCCCTGCATCGGCGGCAGGCGGTCGAGCCAGGGCGCCGCCACGTAGACGTGGCAGGTCGCGCAGGAGCACATGCCGCCGCAGATCGCGGCGACGCCGTAATCGAACTCGCGCAGCGTCTCCATCAGGCTGACGCCGGCGCGCGCGTCGACCCGGTGCTCGGCGCCGTCGCGGTCGGTGACGATGATCTCGGCCATGGGTCGCGCATCTTGCTGGAAGCGCCCGTCGCTGTGCAACCGCTCAGCCGGCGAGTCGCGCCAGCAAGCGCGCCTGCAGCGCCGCGTCCGTGCCGACGCCCGCCGATTCGGCGACGGCATTCCATCCGTACCACAGGCAATCGAAGATCCAGCCGAACGCAGCGACGCGCGCGCGCAGGCCTGGCACGTCCCTGCCATAGCCCGACAGCAGCGCGTCGAGGCCGGCAGGCCCGATGTCGTGGTAGCCGATGCAGGCCGCAATGTCGGCCGCCGGATCCCCCGGCCCCGCATATTCCCAGTCCACGGCGATGAGCGCCTCGCCGGTATCGACCAGGTTGCGGCGATGCAGGTCGTGATGGCAGCTCGCAAAATGCGTGACCGGGGCCAGCGCCGCGCGCCGGCCGGCCAGTTTCGCGGACAGGCGCGCGACTGCCGCCGACGGGCGGCGGGCCTGCACCGCCTGCAGGTATGCCGCCGCCCGTTCGCCGAAATCGACCGGCGGCAGCCCAGCCGGCGGCGCCAGCGCGTGCAGCCGCGCCATCCAGCCGCCGAGGCGTGCGAGGAAATCGGGATCCTGCAGGTCGCGCCGCCCCGGCGTCCGTCCGCCGACATGACGCGTGACGAGCAGGCCCTGCGCCGGCCGCGCGAGCACGACCGCCGGCGCCAGTCCTGCCGCGGCCGCGAGCGCCTGCATCTTGCATTCCGCTTCGCCGCTCGCGCCGAGCGCGGCCGCCGGCGCACCGGCGACGCGCAGCACCAGGTCCTGGCGGCCGTCGCGCAGCCTGAGCGTGCGGCTGGCGCCGCCGCCCGGCAGCGGCGTGACCTGCGGCTCGACGAGGCCGAGTTCGCCGGCGATCGCCGCGACCAGGCCATCGGTCACGGGCATGCGTCCATGCTGCGCCGCCATGTGCGCCAGCCCGCAATCGCGAGCGCAGCATAGGCCAGGTAGAGAATCGCCGTGGCCTGCAGGCCCTGCATGGCGAACAGCGCCGCCAGCCCCGCGTCGATGACGATCCACCAGTACCAGGCGTCGACATAGCGCCGCGCCAGCATCCAGGTGGCGACCAGGCTTGCCAGCGCGCCGAGTGCGTCGGCGAGCGGCGCCTCGAATCCCGGCTGCGCCGCCAGTGCCGGCGCGGCGGCGAATGCGATGACGACGACGGCGGCGAGCGCGGCCAGCTGGCGCGACCACGGCCAGGTCCGCGGCCGCGGCGCTGCCGCCGGGCCGGGCCGCCACGCGATCCAGCCGTAGACGGCCATGGCGACGTAGACCAGCTGCAGGACGGCCTGCAGCGGCAGGCCGGCGTCGAGGAAGACCGCGACGTAAACGGCCGTGCTGGCGCCGCCCGCGATCCAGCAGGCGCGCTGCTGGCGGATCGCCAGCAGGATGTAGGCGATGCCGAGCGCAGCCGCGGCGAGTTCAGCCGCCGCCACCGAGCACCTTCATGGCGAACACCGCGCGGCGGTCGGCGGCGAAGGTCTGGGCGATCTCGGCGCGCAGGGCGTCGAATACGGCATCGAACTCGCCGCTGACCTGGGTGCTCATGGAGTTGGTCACGACCGCCAGGCCAGGGTGCGCATTGAGGCGCGCGATGAAATCGAGGATCGGCGGGACGAACTCGTCCGCCAGCGGATACAGGCTCAGTTCGACTGCGACGTGCATGGGGTCACCTCAATGGGAAAAGCGCGCCGTGATCCCGTACTGGCGCGGATCGCCCCAGCGCAGGTACAGCGTCTCGGGAAAATCGGGCGGCTCGTTGCCGAAATAGAAGCCGCGCACCGGGTAGCGCTCGTCCGTCAGGTTGCGCACCCAGGCGTGCACCGACCAGCGCGGCGCCTCGTAGCCCGCGCGCAGGTTGGCGAGGAAGCGGGCGTCGGAGCGCTGGTCGTTGCTGGTGTCGAAGTAGAAACCCGCTTCCCCGGACAGGTCGAGCCTTGCCATCCAGCCGCGCGGGTGGCGCCAGGTCGCCGCCAGCGCGGATTTCCATTCCGGCGCATGGGCCCAGGCGCGGCCGCCAAGGTCGCGCTCGCCATAGCGGTAGCCGCGATAGCGCGAGTCCATCCACGACACCATCGCTTCGAGTTCGACGCGCGCGCCGGCGCGGGCGCGCACCGACGACTCCAGGCCCCAGGCCTCGCCGCCCGCGGCATTGTCGGTGAGGAAGACGAAGGTCAGCGGGTCCTGCGGATCGAGCTGCACCGAGGTCGCGACCTGCGGCTGTTCCCGGCGCAGGTAGAAAAGGTTCACGTCAGCCAGGCGGTCGCCGCCGTCGCTGCGGCCACGCCAGCCGATCTCGGCCGACCACAGCTGCTCGTCGTCGAACTGCTGCCGGTCGGCGGGCACCGAGGTGCCGATGTTGAAGCCGCCGGCGCGGTAGCCGCGCGCGAGCGTCGCCCACAGGCTCTGCGATCCCTGCAGCTGCCGGATGACCGACAGCTCGCCGCCCCACATCCGGTCGCGCGGGCTGAAATCGCTGCCGTCGCTGTCGCCGTAGTCCGCGTCGCGCTGCTCGACGCGCAGTCCCGCGGCCAGGGTCGTGCCGGGGGCGGGTTGCCATTCGGCCTGGCCGTAGAGCGCGGCGCTGTCCGCGCGGTAGCGGCTGTCGAGCACGCGGGTGAAGGCGTCATCCAGGTAGCGCCCGTCGTCCTCGATCCGGTTGTCCTCCTCGAGACGCATCCACCAGAGGCCGGCGACCCACGACGGGCCGCCGTCGCCCGCCGCGGCGAGGCGCAGGTCCTGGCCCAGCGTGCGGCGTTCGCGCCGGGTCGCGGAGAAGAAGTCGTACGGCCCGGCGTCGCCCCAGTCGGCGTCGTTGCCCCAGTCGCCGTCGAAGCTCGTCGTGATGTGCGACTCGGCCCAGGTCGTGATCGAGCGCAGCTGCAGGTCGCCCCACAGCCGCAGCGCATCGAGCGAGGCGCCGTCCGAGCGCTGCGAATCGCGACCGGGGCGGTCGGAGCGAGTGCGCAGGCTGTTGTCGATCGCGAAGGCGTCGTAGCGGTTGTCAAAGTCGGCGTGCAGCAGGCTGAAGTCGGCGCCCCAGCTATCGTCCTGGCGCAGCCTCAGCTTGAGGCGGGCGACGGTCTCGTCGCGGCCATTGGTGTCGTCGCGCCCGAGATGGGCATTGTCGCGAAAGCCGTCGCTCACGGCGCGATGCAGCACGGCGCGCCAGGCGCCCGCGGTGTCGCCGGCCAGGCCGAGGTCGTCGCCGGCGGCGACGCCGGCGCTCCACAGGCCGTCATCGCCGAGCGTGGCCTCGGTCTCGAGCCCGGGCCGGAATTCGGGATCGCGGGTCTTGACCTTGATCAGGCCGCCGAGCGCATTGGCGCCGTAGCGCGTGCCCTGGGGGCCGCGCAGGACCTCGACCTGCTCGACGTCGAAGGTCGAGGCAATCATGCCGATGCCGCTGAAATCGATCTCGTCCACCAGGAAACCGATCGACGGGTTCGGCGCGCCCTGGTATTGCTCGAGCTCGCCGATGCCGCGCAGCAGGAAATAGCGCGGGCGCGAACTCGCGCCGGCCCAGGACAGCGACGGGACCTGCGGCAGCAGCTCCTCCAGGTGCACGACCGCTGCTTCCGCGACGTCCGCTCCCGCCAGCACGGTGACGCCTCCCGGCCGCTCGCTCGCGGCCACCGGGCGGAAGCCGGCCGTCACCACGACTTCCTCAAGCGGCGCCGGCGCCTGCGCCTGCGCTGCCGCGCACGGCCAAGCCGCGGCCAGCCATCCCAGGATCAGCGATGTCGGTTTGCTCGGCACGCCTGCTCCCTACGCCGGTGCTAACCGGATCAGGTTCAACGGGTTCGCCGGTAGCGACCGGCGTCTCAGGTCTTGCAGACCACCCCAAGGCAGCAGGCATGGTAACGGCCGCGGTCGCGCGCCGCAAACGCGGCGCGCGGGCGGTTCAGCGGCGATCGAACGACGGCGGGCGGCGATTGCGCACGGCGTCCAGCCCCTCGCGCGCGTCGTCGAGGCGGAAGCCGAGGAATTCGAGGGCGAGCGAGGCGTCGAAGCTCGGCCCGGCCAGGCGCAGCCAGTTGTTCAGCGCGCGCTTGGTGAAGGCGATCGCGGTCGGGCTGCCGGCGGCGAGCCGCACCGCGATCGCCAGCGCCGACTCGCGCACCTGGCCGTCGTCCACGCACAGCGACACCAGCCCGATGCGCTCGGCCTCGGCGCCGGTCAGCGGTTCGTTGGTCAGCAGGTAATAGCGCGCCTTGGCGAGGCCGCACAGCAGCGGCCAGATCAGCACGGCATGGTCGCCGGCCGCGACGCCGAGCCGCGTGTGGCCGTCGAGGATCTTTGCATCGCGGGCCGCGACCGACACGTCGGCGAGCAGCGCGACGGCCAGGCCGGCGCCGACCGCCGTGCCGCGGACCGCCGACACGACCGGCTTGCTGCAGTCCACCAGGTTGTAGACCAGGTCGCTCGCCTCGCGCCAGACGCGCACCAGCGTGGCCTGGTCCTCGATCATGCGCTCGATCATCGCGAAGTCGCCGCCCGACGAGAAATGCGCGCCGGCGCCGCGCACCAGCACGGCGCGCACCGCGGCGTCCGCATCCGCCGCGCGCCAGATGCCGGCGAGGTCGCGGTGCATGGATTCGGTGGCGGCGTTCTGGCGGCCCTCGTTGCCGATGACGACCTCGAGCACGCCGTCGGCGGGCTGCTCGAACCCGAGCGAGGCGAAACCGGCGCGGTAGCCCTGCAGGTCGATCGTCACGCGTTACTCCTTCGCCGTGTCCGGCACGGCGTGGACGCTCACCATGGTCAGGACATGATAGGCCGCGACCGTCTCGCCGGCCTGGTTCGTGATCTCGGTGTCCCAGGTCACCTCGCCCCAGCCCTTGTCCGCGCGCAGCGACTTCTCCCGGCAGGTGAGCCGCACGCGGATGCGGTCGCCGGGCTTGACCGGCTTGACGAAGCGCAGCGCGTCGAGGCCGTAGTTGCCGAGCACCGGCCCGTAGCCGGGATCCACGAACAGCCCCGCCGCCGCGGAGATCAGGAAATAGCCGTGCGCGACACGGCCGCCGAACAGCGGGTTGCGCGCGGCCTCGGCCTCGTCCATGTGCGCATAGAAGGTGTCGCCGGACAGCGCGGCGAAACGCTCGATGTCGGCGACCGTGACCTCGCGTTCCGCCGAGCGGAAGGTGTCGCCGATCGCGAGCGCATGGAACGGCTTGCGGAACGGGTGGGCGCCGGGATCGCGTTCGGTTGCCCCACGCACCCAGCGCCCGCCGACCGCGGTCAGCGTGTCGGGCGATCCCTGCACGGCCGTGCGCTGCATGTAATGCAGCACGCCGCGGATGCCGCCCAGCTCCTCGCCGCCGCCGGCCCGGCCCGGCCCGCCGTGCACCAGCGGCGCGAGCGGCGAGCCGTGGCCGGTCGATTCCTTCGCGCAATGGCGGTTCACGACCAGCACGCGGCCGTGGTACGGCGCGAGCCCGAGCACCAGCTCGGCGGCGATGCGATCGTCGGCGGTGAAAACCGAACCGGCCAGGCTCCCCTCCCCGCGCCGCGCCAGCGCGATCGCATCCGCCGTGTCGCGGTAGGCGATGACCGTGGACACGGGTCCGAAGGCCTCGACCGAATGCACGGCGCGCGCGCGCGCCGCGTCGCGGCACAGCAGCAGCATCGGCGGCAGGAAGGCGCCGCGCCCGCGGTCGCCGCCGCTCACCTCGAAGCGCGCGGGGTCGCCGGCGACCAGCTCCGCCTCGGCGCGCAGCTCCGCCACGCGCCGGCCGACCTCGTCGCGCTGCGCCAGGCTGGCGAGCGGCCCCATCTTCACGCCGTCCGTTCGCGGATCGCCGACGGTGACGCGCGCGAGCCGCGCCTGCAGCGCTGCGATCGCATCCGCGAGGAACGGCTGCGGCACCAGCGCCTTGCGGATCGCCGTGCACTTCTGGCCGGCCTTGACGGTCATCTCGCGCGCGACTTCCTGCACGAACAGGTCGAACTCCGGCGTGCCCGGCCCGGCGTCCGGCCCGAGGATCGAGGAGTTCAGCGAGTCGGTCTCGGCGACGAAGCGCACCGAGTGACGCACTACTGCCGGGTGCGTGCGCAGCTTCACGGCGGTCGCCGCGGAGCCGGTGAAGGAGACCACGTCCTGGCAGCCGAGGTGGTCGAACAGGTCGCCGACGCCGCCGCAGACCAGCTGCAGCGCGCCGGCCGGCAGCAGCCCGGTCTCGACGATGCGGCGCACGACCCGCTCGGTCAGGTAGCTGGTCGAGGTGGCGGGCTTGACGATCGCCGGCACGCCGGCCAGCAGCGCCGGCGCGAGCTTTTCCAGCATGCCCCAGACCGGGAAGTTGAAGGCGTTGATGTGGATCGCCGCGCCCTCGAGCGGCACGCAGATGTGCTGGCCGGCGAAGCTGCCGCCTTTCGACAGCGGCTCGACGGCGCCGTCGAGGTAGACATGGCCGTTCGGCAGCTCGCGCCGGCCCTTGCTCGCGAACACCAGCATCGTGCCGATGCCGCCGTCGATGTCGATCCAGGAATCGGCCCTGGTCGCTCCGGTCGCAAAGGACAGCGCGTAGAACTCGTCCTTGAAATCGAACAGCCGCTTGCCGAGCGCCCGCAGCATCGCCGCGCGCTCGTGAAACGTCATCGCGCGCAGCGCCGGGCCGCCCGTCGCGCGCGCGTAGGCCAGCATGCCGCCGAAGTCGAGCCCGCCGCTCGCCGCCTCGGCAACGACCTCGCCGGTGCTCGCGTCGCAGAGCGCGGTCGCCGCCCCCGAGCCCGTGTGCCAATCCCCCGCCAGGTAACTCTGCAAGCGCATGCTGCCCTCCCGGTTCCGTCCCGCCTCAGCCCGGCGCCGGCCGCGCCGCCTGCCAGGCCGCGAACGTCGATTGCCGCGCGGCCAGGTCCGCCAGCAGCGGTGCTGGCGTCCAGTAACGCTCGCCGTGGTCGCGAGCATAGCCGCGGATCGCCGCAAGCACGGCCTGCAGCCCCACGGTGTCGGCGTGGAACATCGGCCCGCCGCGGTGGCGCGGGAATCCATAGCCATTGCACCAGATGACGTCGATGTCGGCGGGGCTCGCGGCGATGCCCTCCTCGAGGATCGCCGCGCCCTCGTTGATGAGCGCATGGATGCAGCGGCCGACGATCTCGCCGTCGCCGATCTCGCGCTGCGCCACGCCGAGTCGCCCGGCCTCGGCCCGGATCAGCTCGAGCACCTCGGGGTCCGCCGCGCGCTCGCCGTTCTGCCCGTCATAGCGATAGAAGCCGCGCCCGGACTTCTGGCCGAAGCGGCCGAGCTCGGCGAGACGGTCCGACACGCGGTAGAAGCGCGGATCGTCCGGCTTGCCGGCCCATTCGCGCCGGACCTGCCAGCCGACATCCAGGCCGGCCAGGTCGCCGACCGCATTCGGCCCCATCGCCATGCCGAAATCCTGCAGCGCCCGGTCGATGCGCTCCGGCGGCGCGCCCTCGAGCAGCATCAGCTCCTTCTCGCGGCCGTAGGCGTACAGCATCCGGTTGCCGACGAAGCCGAAGCAGTTGCCGACCGTCACGCCGATCTTGCCGATGCGCTTGGTCACGGCGAACGCGGTCGCCAGCGCCGCCCGCGAGGTCGCGCGCCCGCGCACGACCTCGACCAGTCGCATCACGTGCGCCGGGCTGAAAAAATGCATGCCGACGACGTCGCCGGCGCGGCCGCTCGCCTCGGCGATCGCATCCACGTCGAGGGTCGAGGTGTTGGTCGCGAGGACCGCGTCGGCCTTGCACATCGCGCCGAGCCGCGCGAAGACCTGCTGCTTGACCGCCAGATTCTCGAACACCGCCTCGATCACGAGGTCGGCGCCGGCCAGCGCCTCGAGCCCGGTCGCGCCCGCGACCCGGGCCATGGCGGCCGCCGCCGCCTCCTGGGTGATCCGGCCCTTGCGCGCGGACGCGGCGATCGCCGTCCGCACCCGCACCAGCCCCGCCTCGAGCGCCTCCGCTTTCGTATCGACCAGCGTCACCGGGATGCCGGCGGTCGCCAGGCTGATGGCGATGCCGGCGCCCATCGTGCCGGCGCCCAGCACGCCGGCCTGCTGCACGGCCCGCGCCGATCCGCGGTCGGGGCCGGGCGCGCGCTCGGCGAAGAACAGGTGCCGGAGCGCCCGCGATTCCGTGGACTCCAGGCATTCGACGAACAGCGCCCGCGCGCGCGCCTGGGCGGCGTCGAACGGCAGCATGGCCGCGGTCGCGAGCGCCTCGACGATGCGCGGCGGCGCCGGCAGCCGGCGGGCGGCCGGCGCCAGGGCATGCAGGAATTCCTCGAACTGCGCCGGCCGCGACGGCGGCACCGGCAGGTCGCGCACGCGCCGCGGCGGCACGCCGGCGGCGGCCAGCTCGCGCGCCCAGGCGACGGCGCCGGCGCGCAGGTCGCCATCGATGCGACGGTCGACGATGCCGAACTCGATGGCGGCCTCGATGCCGATCGGCTTGCCCGAGATCATCAGGTCGTAGGCGGCCTGCCAGCCGACCAGCCGCGGCAGGCGCACGGTGCCGCCGGCGCCGGGCAGCAGGCCGAGGTTCACCTCCGGGAATCCGAGCTGCAGGTCGCCGCCGGCGCAGCGATAGTGGCTGGCGAGCGCGGTCTCGGCGCCGCCGCCGAGCGTCGCGCCGCTCAGGGCCGCGACGACCGGCTTGCCGCAGGACTCCAGGCGCGACAGCACGGCCGGCAGCATCGGCTCGCGCGGCGGGGCGTCGAACTCGCGCACGTCGGCGCCGGCGATGAAGTTGCGCCCGGCGCCCTGCAGGACCAGCGCCCGCACCGCGGCATCGGCATCGAGCGCCTCGATCGCCGCCAGGAACGCCGCGCGCACCGGCTGCGCGAGCGCATTGACCGGCGGGTGGTCGAAGACGATGACCGCGACGTCGCCGTCGCGGTCGACGCGGACCGGCTCGCTCACGGCACGCGCTCGAGCGCGAGCGCGATGCCCTGGCCGACGCCGATGCACATCGCGCACAGCGCGCGGCGGCCGCCGCTGCGGCCCAGCTGCAGCGTCGCGGTCGTCGCCAGGCGCGCGCCGCTCATGCCGAGCGGGTGGCCGAGCGCGATAGCGCCGCCATTCGGGTTGACGTGCCCAGCGTCGTCCGGCAGCCCGAGGCGGCGCAGCACCGCGAGCGCCTGCGAGGCGAAGGCCTCATTCAGCTCGATCACGTCGAAATCGCCGATCGCGAGGCCGAGGCGCGCCATCAGCTTCCCGGCGGCGGGCGCCGGCCCCATGCCCATGATGCGCGGCTCGACGCCGGCGACGGCGGCGCCCAGGATGCGCGCGCGCGGCGTCAGGCCGTGCCGCGCGGCGGCGCGCTCGCTCGCGACCAGCAGCGCGCAGGCGCCGTCGTTGACGCCCGAGGCGTTGCCGGCCGTCACCGTGCCGCCGGCGCGGAAAGGCGTGCCGAGCTTCGCCAGCGCCTCAAGGCTGGTCTCGCGCGGATGCTCGTCGCGGTCCACGACCACCGGATCGCCCTTGCGCGCCGGCAGGGTCACGGCGACGATTTCCTGCGCCAGCGTGCCGTCGGCCTGGGCCCGCAGCGCGCGCTGCTGGCTGCGCAGCGCGAAGGCATCCTGGTCGGCGCGCGTGACCGCGAACTCGGCGGCGACGTTCTCGCCGGTCTCCGGCATCGAATCGATGCCGTACTGCTTCTTCATCAGCGGATTGACGAAGCGCCAGCCGATCGTGGTGTCGAACATCTGCTGGTTGCGCGAAAACGCGGCGTCGGGCTTGGACAGCACGTAGGGAGCGCGGCTCATGCTCTCGGCGCCGCCGGCGACGACCAGTTCCGCCTCGCCGCTCCGGATCATGCGCGCGGCGATTGCGACCGCGTCGAGGCCCGAGCCGCACAGGCGGTTGACGGTGACGCCAGGCACCGCGACCGGCAAGCCGGCCAGCAGCGCCGCCATGCGCGCCAGGTTGCGGTTGTCCTCGCCGGCCTGGTTGGCGCAGCCGAGCACGACGTCGTCCACCGCTTCCCAGTCCACCGCCGGGTTGCGCCGCATCAGCTCCGCCAGCGGCACGGCCGCCAGGTCGTCGGTGCGCATGCCGGACAGCGCGCCGCCATAGCGCCCGATCGGCGTGCGGATGGCGTCACAGATATATGCGTCAATCATCGATCAGTCTCCCCGCCACCTGGTGGCTGCGTCCCCGGAACAGCGCGATCGCCTCGTCGCGCTGGTTGCGCACTTCGATTTCGTAGATGCCCGTGCGCCCCGTGCGCCAGCGCTCGACGGCGGTCGCGGTCAGCCGGTCGCCGTCGCGCGCCGGCGCCAGGAACTCGATCGCGGCGCCGGCGGCGACGGTATTGTCGCCGTGGGAGTTGCAGGCGAAGGCGAAGGCGCTGTCGGCGAGCGCGAACACCAGCCCGCCATGGCAGATGCCGTGGCCATTGACCATGTCCGCGCGCACCTGCATCGAGACCGTCGCCTGGCCCGGCGCGCAGCGTTCCACCGTCATGCCGAGGGCCTGCGACGCGCGGTCACCGTCGTAGAGCGCGCGCACCGCGCGCTGCGCCGTCGCCTGTGCCCGGGAGTCGCCGCCGCCGGCCGCTTCGCCGCCCATGCGCCCCTACCTGCCGCTGAAGCGGGGCGCGCGCTTGGCGGCGAATGCCGCGACGCCCTCGGCGTAATCGTCGGTGTAGCCGAGCTCGCGCTGCAGGTCGCGCTCGACGTCGAGCTGCTCGGCCAGCGTGCGCTGCCAGGCGCCCTGGATCGCCGCCCGCGTGCGCACCAGGCCCTGGGTCGGCGCCGCCGCCAGCCCGGCTGCGAGCCGGTCCACCTCGGCGGCAAACTCGGCGTCGTCCACGCAGCGCCAGATCAGTCCCCAGCGCTCGGCATCGGCGGCGGCGAGGCGCTCGCCCAGCAGCGCGAGGCCGAGCGCGCGCGCCTGGCCGACGAGGCGCGGCAGGAACCAGGTCGCGCCGGAATCCGGCACCAGGCCGAGCCGGCAGAATGCCTGGATGAAGGTCGCGGAGCGCGCCGCGATGACGAGGTCGCAGGCGAGCGCGATGCTGGCGCCGGCGCCGGCCGCGACGCCGTTGACCGCCGCGATCACCGGCATCGGCAGCGCGCGCAGCGCCAGGATCAGCGGCTTGTAGTTGCGCTCGATCGACTCGCCGAGGTCCGCGCGCCCGCCGCCGGGCGCGACCTGGCGGTCGCCCAGGTCCTGTCCGGCGCAGAATCCGCGGCCCGCGCCGGTCAGCACCAGCACGCGCGCGCCGTCGGCCGCGGCGCGGCCGAGCGCTTCGCGGACTTCGGCGTGCATCTCGCCGTTGAAGCTGTTGAGCCGATCCGGGCGGTTCAGGGTCAGGCGCGCGACGGCATCGGCGACCGCGTACTGGATGGTCTGGTAGCTCATTCGTCGTAGCTGATCTCGAGCTCGGCGCTGGTCGGTCGCGCCTGGCAGCAGAGAATATAGCCTGCCTCCACTTCCCAATCCTCGAGCGCGACGTTGTGCTCCATCTCGGCGCTGCCGCGCACCAGCCGCGCCCGGCAGGTGGAGCAGACGCCCGCCCGGCAGGAGAACGGCAGGTCGAGGCCGGCCCGACCGGCCGCGTCGAGGATCGGCTCGCCGGCCATCGGCATCGTGAACTTGCGCCGGCGGCCGTCCATGACCACGGTGACGGTCGCGCCGGCTGCGCCCGCCGCCGGCGCCGGTGCTGCCGCGCGCGCCGGCGCCGGTGCCGCCGCCGGCGCCGAGGCGACGAAATGCTCGACGTGCACGCGGCCGCCCGCCCCCAGTTCCGCGAGCGCGGCCTGGATGCCCGCCGCCATGTCCCCCGGGCCGCAGATGAAGAACTCGTCGACGGCGGCGACCGCGAAGCCGTGGCGCGCGAACTCGCGGACTTTCGCCGCATCGAGGCGGCCATTGAACCACTCGACGTCCTGCGGCTCGCGGCTCATGACGAAGCAGGCGGAAAAGCGCGGCAGGAACCGGTCCTTCAGCGCCAGGACCTCGTCCAGGAACATGGCCCGCGCCGTGCTGGTGTTGCCGTAGAAGAGCTGGAAGCGCGTATCTGCATCCCGCTCGAGCGCGGTCGCCGCGATCGACAGCACCGGCGTGATGCCGCTGCCGGCGGCGAAGGCGGCGAGATGCCGGGCCGCTCCCGGCTTGCCGTGGACGTGGAAGCTGCCGTTCGGGGTCATGACGTCGAGCGTCGTGCCGGGCTGCGCGTGCTGCGCGAGATGCTGCGACATGCGGCCGCCGTCCTGCACGCGGACCCCGATCGTCAGCTCCTGCGCTCCCTCGGCGTTGACGATCGAGTAGGTGCGCCGCTCCTCCTGGCCGTCGATCGTCGCGCGCAGGGCCAGGTGCTGGCCGGCGCGGAAGCGGAATTCCTCGCGCAGCGGCGCCGGGACCGCGAAGCTGAGCGCCACGGCGTCCTCGGCCGCCGCCCGCCGGCGCGTGATTTCGAGCGGATGGAACTTCAGCACGGCGGCGGGCCTGCGGTCGGCGTCAGATGCATTTGAAGTAGTCGAACGGCTCGAGGCAGTCCTCGCAGCGGTACAGCGCCTTGCACGGCGTCGAGCCGAACTCGCTCTGCTTCGCCGTCTTCGTCGACCTGCAGCGCGGGCAGGACACGACCGGGTCGGCGCCCAGCAGGGCACGCATGCTGTCGACCGGCTGCGCCGGCGGCGCAATGCCGTAGGCCTCGAGCTTGCGGCGGCCCTCGGCGCTGATCCAGTCGCTGGTCCAGGGCGGCGACAGCACGTCCACCGCCGCGACCCGGAAGCCGGCGCCGGCGAGCGCGCGGACGATATCGGCCTTGATCATCGGCGTCGCCGGGCAGCCGGAATAGGTCGGCGCGACGCCGACCTCGATCGTGCCGTCCGGGCGCTGGCCCAGGTGGCGGATGATGCCGAGATCGAGCACCGACAGCACCGGGATCTCCGGGTCCGGGACCTGCCCCAGCAGCGCCCGCAGGCGCGCCGCCGTTGCCGGCGGCAGCCCGGAATTCCTGGCGGGCGACGCGCTCACGGGCCGCTCACCAGGTGGCGCCGGGATGCGCGCGGTGCAGCGACTGCATCTCGGCCAGCAGGTAGCCCAGGTGCTCGCCGTGCCGCCCCTGCTTGCCGTACCAGGCGTACGGCGCCGGCGGCGGCCGCTGCAGCGTCGCCTCCGCGAACACGGCATCGACGCGGCGCGACCAGGCTGCGGCCAGCGATGCCGGCAGCGGCGCAATCCCCGCGTCCGCAGCCGCGCGGTCCACGTCGTCGTCGTCGAACAGCTCGTTCGTAAACGGCCACAGCCGCTCGAGCGCCTGCTGCACGCGATCGTGGCTCTCCGGCGTGCCGTCGCCGAGCCGGACCAGCCAGCCGCCGCTGTAGCGCAGGTGGTAGGCGGATTCCCTGGCCGCTTTCGCGGCGATCGCGGCGAGCTTCGCATCGGCGGACGCCTGCAGCGCCTCGACCAGCGCGAGTTGCCAGGCGTCGAACAGGAACTGGCGGCACACGGTCTGGCCGAAGTCGCCATTCGGCTGCTCGACCAGCGTCAGGTTCAGGAATTCCGATGCCTCGCGCAGATAGGCGAGCTCGTCCTCGCCGCGCCCGCGGCCCTCGAGCTCGCCGGCGTGCGCCAGCAGCAGGCGCGCCTGGCCCAGCAGGTCGAGCGCGACGTTGGCGAGGCCGAGGTCCTCTTCGAGCGCCGGCGCGTGGCCGACCCATTCGCCGAGGCGCTGCGCCAGCACCAGGTGCGTGTCCGCGAGGCGCAGCACGTAGCGGCAGTGCGGCGTCACAGCGTCTTCACCTCGTCCGGGATGTCATAGAAGGTCGGATGCCGATAGATCTTGTCGCGCGCGGGCTCGAACAGTGCGTCGGACTCGGCGGGGTCGGAGGCGACGATGTCGCTCGAGCGCACGGCCCAGATGCTGACGCCCTCGAGCCTGCGCGTGTACAGGTCGCGCGCATGCTCGATCGCCATGCGCGCGTCGGTCGCGTGCAGGCTGCCGACGTGCTTGTGGTCGAGGCCGGACTTCGCGCGGATGAAGATCTCGTACAAGGGCCAGTCCTGCTGCTGCTCGCTCATCGCGTCCTCCCTGCCGGCTCAGGCGGCGGCTGGCGCCGCGGCGGCCCGGCGCTTCGCCGCCCAGGCGGCGGCGGCCTCGCGCACCCAGCGCCCCGCCTCGTGGGCATCGCGGCGCGCCGCCATGCGCTCGCGGTTGCAGGGGCCATGGCCGGCCAGCACCTGCTCGAACTCGCGCCAGTCGATCGCGCCGAAGCGGTAATGCTGCGCCTCGTCGTCCCAGCGCAGTTCCGGGTCCGGCACCTTGAGCCCGAGGAAGTCCGCCTGCGGCACGGTGTAATCCACGAATTTCTGGCGCAGCTCGTCGTTCGAGAAGCGCTTGATCTTCCAGCGCATGGACTGCGCGCTGTGCTTCGACTCGACGTCGGAGGGGCCGAACATCATCAGCGACGGCCACCACCAGCGGTCGAGCGCGGCCTGCGCCATCGCCTGCTGCGCCGGCGTGCCGCGCGCGAGGCGCAGCATGATGTCGTAGCCCTGGCGCTGGTGGAAGCTCTCCTCCTTGCAGATGCGGACCATCGCCCGCGCATAGGGGCCGTAGGAACAGCGGCACAGCGGGATCTGGTTCATGATCGCGGCGCCGTCCACCAGCCAGCCGATCGCGCCGACGTCCGCCCAGGTCGGGGTCGGGTAGTTGAAAATGCTGGAGTACTTGGCCTTGCCTTCGAGCAGCTGGTCGATCATCTCGGCGCGCGCGATGCCGAGCGTCTCGGCGGCGCTGTACAGGTAGGCGCCGTGACCGCCCTCGTCCTGGACCTTGGCGATCAGGATGGTCTTGCGCAACAGGGAGGGCGCGCGCGTGATCCAGTTGCCTTCCGGCAGCATGCCGACGATCTCGGAATGCGCGTGCTGGGAGATCTGCCGGATCAGCGTGCGGCGGTAGGCTTCCGGCATCCAGTCCTTGGGCTCGATCTTCTCCTCGGCGTCCACCCGCGCCTGGAAGCGCGCCTCGCGCGCGGCACCGTTCTGCGCGTCGTCCCGCAGACAGTCCTTTCCAAGCGAATCAAGGCCTTGCGTATACATGCGCGAATGCTCCCGCCGTCGCCGGCAACCGCAACTTTGACACAGAAAGGCTGCCGCTGGCAGCGCGGTGCGCCGCCGGTCGGGCGCCGGAATCTAGCGCCAGCTTTCGAGCCGCCGCACCAGCGTCGTCATGAACCGGTTCGCCTGGTGACCGTCGAGCACCCGGTGATCGATCGTCAGCGTCAGGTAACAACGCGGCCGGACCTGGATCTCGTCGTGCCCGTCCCGCGTGACGACGGCGGCGCGCTTCTCGAGCTTGCCGATGCCGAGGATCGCCGACTGCGGCTGGTTGATCACGATCGGCGCGGCAACCAGGCTGCCGCTGACGCCGTGATTGGAGATCGTGAAGGTCCCGCCGCGCAGGTCGGCTGCCGTCAGCCGGTCCTGGCGGGCACGCGCAACCAGTTCCCCCAGGGCCGCGGCGATCGCGCCGAGATCCATGGCGCCGACGTCGCGCAGCACGGGCACGACCAGGCCGCGGCCCTCGAGCGCGGTGCCGACGCCGATGTCGATGCGCTCGTGCACCAGCACGGCGTCGTCGGTCCAGCGGCCGTTGGCCTCGGGCACGTCGCGGATCGCGTCCACGCAGGCGGCGACGAAGTACGCGGTCAGCGTCAGCGACACGCCGCGCTGCTCGAAGGCGCGCCGGTGCCCGGCCCGATGCGCGAGCACCGCCGTCAGGTCCGCTTCGAACACCGTCGTCACGTGCGGCGCGGTCTGCAACAGGCTCTCGACCATGTGCGCGGCGATGCGCCGGCGCATCGGCGTGTGCGGAATGCGCCGGATGCCGTCCTCGGCCGGCGAGCTCGCCGCCGGCGGCGGCGGTGCCGCGACCGCCGGCGCCGCGCCTTGCGGCGCAGCCGCCAGCACGTCGTCGACGGTGATGCGCCCGCCTTCGCCGCTGCCGCGGACCTGCGCCGCGTCCAGGCCGCGCTCCGTGAGCAGACGCCGAACGGCCGGGCTCAGGCGCCGCGATGCCGCGGATGCCCCGGAGGTCGCGGCGCTCGCGGCCGCGACGGGCGGTGATGCCGACGCTGTCGCGGTCGCGGTCCCAGTCGCAACCGCCGGCGCGGCTTCGCCGGCCTTGAGCCGCCCGAGCAACGCGCCCGGCGCGACATCCGTGCCTTCCGGGGCCGTGATCTCGCCCAGCACGCCATCCGCCGGCGCGGGCACTTCGATCGTGACCTTGTCGGTCTCGATCTCCACCAGCGGCTCGTGCTTCGCGACCGGATCGCCGACCGCCTTCAGCCAGCGCAACACCTGGGAGCGGGTCCCTTCCGCCTGGTCTTCCGGCAAGCGCACGTCGATCATCGTCAGACGCTCGCGATGCGGCGCATCGCCGCGACGATGCCGGCGACCGACGGCACGACCTGGTCCAGCAGTTCCGGGCTGTGCGGGCTCGGCACGTCCGGCATCGCCAGTCGCTCGACCGGCGCATCGAGATTGAAAAAGGCCTCTGCCGCCAGCACGGCGGCGATCTCGGCGCCGAAGCCCGCGGTCAGGTTGTCCTCGTGCACGATCAGGCAGCGGCGCGTCTTTGCCACCGAGGCGAGCACCGCCTCGCGGTCCCAGGGCGCGAGCGTGCGCAAGTCGAGCAATTCGACCTCGATGCCCGACTGGGCCGCCGCCTGCTCGCAGCGCTCGACCATCGCGCCCCAGCTGACGACGGTCAGCTCGGCGCCGGAGCGCAGGCAATGGGCCTGGCCGAAGGGCAGCATGAATTCGTCGCCCGGGTACGGGCGCCGCGCCGCGGCGCCGTCGAGCAGCGAGCGGTGCTCGAAGAAGATCACCGGGTCGTTGCCGCGCAGCGCCGTGCGCAGCAGGCCGACGGCGTCCTCGGCGTTGGACGGCATCGCCACCTGCCAGCCGGTCGCGTGCAGGAACTGCACCTCGTTGCACTGGCTGTGCCAGGGATCGCCGCACTTGAAGAACCCGCCCGGCATGCGCACGACCATCGGCGCCGCGAAACGGTTCGCCGTGCGCCAGCGCATCGTGCCGCAGTCGTGCAGCTGCTCGGCGGCGGGTTCCGCATACTTGCGGAACTGGATCTCCGGCACCGGCATCAGGCCGGCGAGCGCCATGCCGACCGCGCGGCCGATGATGCCCTCCTCCGACAGGCTGGTGTCGAACACGCGCTCCTCGCCGAACCGTTCCTGCAGCCCGAGGGTGGCGGCGTGCACGCCGCCCTTGCGGCCGACGTCCTCGCCGAACACGAGCACGCGCGGGTTGCTCGCGAGCTCGTGCTCGAGCGTGCGCCGGATCGCGGTCAGCATGTTGATGCGCGGCCCGTCCGGCCGCGGCTCGGCGCTGCCCGCGGCAGGCGCGCAGCCGTCCGCCAGCATGCCGCCCTGGCGCTGGAGCTCCGGCGTGCCGTCCGGCCGCCGTTCGCTGAACGCATATTTCGTCACCGGCGCCGGCCAGGCCTGCGGGCGCGATTCCACCTGCGCGAGCGCAGCCAGCGCCGCCTGGTTTCCCCGTTCCTCGAGCGCCTGCCACTCGCGCTCGTCGAGCACACCCGGCACCAGGCGCTCGCGCAGCCGCAGCAGCGGATCGCGCGCCTGCTCGGCCGCGATTTCTTCCGGACTCTTGTAGGCCTGGGTGTCCTGGCCGGAATGGCCCGACAGGCGCGGCACCAGCAATCGCAGGAACACCGGCCCGTCGCCCGCGCGGACGGCCGCTACGGCCGACTCGATCAGCGCCGCGGCCTGGACCGGATCAGCGCCGTCGCCCGACAGCACCTGCAGGTTGCGGAACGCAGCCAGGTTGGCCGCGATGTCGCCGCCCGGCGTCTGGCGCGACGACGGCACGGAAATGCCGTAGCCGTTGTCCTCGATGAAATAGAGCAGCGGCAACCGGTCCGTGGTCGCGATATTGAGGGAGGCCCAGAAGCCATTGGTCGCGGTCGAGGCATCGCCGCCGTGCGCCACCGCGATACAGCCCGCGGCGCCCCGGTCGCGCAACACGCGCGCGCGATAGACCAGCGCCTGGGCCCAGCCGGTCGCCGGCGTGTACTGCGCGCCGACGCCGCCGCAGGCAGGCAGCAGGCAGCAGCCGCCGCGATTCGGCCGGTTGATCACCACGCCGATGTCCCGCCCGGCCGACATGCCGGTGGCGCGCATCATCGTCGAGGCCAGCGCTTCCTCGGCCGGCAGCCCGAGTGCGAGCGCCAGCGGCCGGGACCGGTAGTACGGCGCGACCGCATCCTGTGCGCCGGTCAGCTGCATGCCGAGCAGCGCCTGCGTGAGGTCGTGGCCGCGCGCGGAGAACTGGTAGAGCACCTTGCGCTCCGGCACGAGGCGCGTCTCCTCGAGCCGGTCGAGCGCGCGCGAGAGGAACACGGTCGACAGGGCGCGCCGCCAGTCGACGGTCGGGGACGCGGACTGCGCGGCGGGCTGGCGGACGCTGGCGGGCAAGTGCAACCCCCTGTGGATCGCCTGGCGGCAGGGAATCTTACTGCCAGGCAGGGGGTGATTTTGGCTAATATCGTGCGATTAATCTCCAATATTAGTGATAAACTCCAAAACCGTGGACCGTCTCGACCGGATCGATCTGCGCATCCTGGAACTGCTGCAGCAGGACGGCCGGCTGAGCCACGTGGAGCTCGCCGAGCGCGTCGGCCTCTCGCCGACGCCCTGCACGCGCCGCGTCCGGCGCCTCGAGAAGCTCGGCATCGTTCGCGGCTATGCGGCGATCGTGGAGCCGAAGCGCGTCGGCCAGAACGTGCTGGCTTTCGTCCAGATCAAGCTCGAGCGCCATACCGACGACGTGATCGAACGCTTCCGCCGCACGCTGCAGGAGCGTCCCGAAGTCGTATCCGCGCACGCGATGACCGGCGAGATGGATTTCCTGCTGCAGGTGGTCGTGCCGGACCTCGACGCGCTCGGCCGGTTCACGCTGCACAAGCTGCTGCAGCTCCCGGGCGTGCGCGACGTGCGCTCGAGCCTCGTGCTGGAAACCCTCAAGACCGTGTCGCAGGTGCCGCTCGACGCGGCCGCCGGCGGCCGCTGATCCGTGACGCCCTCGCCCCCCGCGCGCTGGCTGCCCCGGTTCGACCGCTCGTCCTTCGCGGGCGACCTCGCCGGCGGCGTCACGGCCGCGATCGTCGCCTTGCCGCTCGCGCTCGCTTTCGGCGTCGCCTCCGGTGCGGGACCCGCCGCCGGCCTCTACGGTGCGATCTGCTGCGGCCTGTTCGCCGCGCTGTTCGGCGGCACGCCGGCGCAGATCAGCGGCCCGACCGGCCCGATGACCGTCGTGTCCGCTGCCATCTTCACTGCGCACGCGGGCAACCCGGCGGTCGCCTTCACGATCGTGATGCTGGCGGGCCTGCTGCAGATCGTGTTCGGCTGGCTCCGGCTCGGGCGCTACATCAATCTGGTTCCCTACCCGGTCGTGTCCGGGTTCATGTCCGGCATCGGCGTCATCATCATCGTCATGCAGCTCGACCCGCTGCTGGGCCACCCGCCGCAGGCGACGGTCGTCAACGCCCTGTCGGTGCTGCCGGCGGACATCCTCGATCCGCACTGGCATGCCATCGCCGCCGGGCTCACGGCGCTCGGCGTCTGCATCCTGATGCCGCGCGCGCTCGCCCGCTACCTGCCGGCGACGCTGGCGGCCCTGCTGGCGGGCACACTGCTCGTCGCTTTCGCCTGGACCGAAGCGCCGGTACTCGGCCCGATTCCCGGCGCGCTGCCCGCGCTGGTCGTGCCGCAGTTCGACTGGCGCCTGCTGAACGACGTGATCCCGCCGGCGCTCGCGCTGGCCGCGCTGGGCTCGATCGACAGCCTGCTCACGTCCCTGGTCGCCGACAACGCCACGCGCACCTTCCACGACTCGGACCGCGAGCTCATCGGCCAGGGCATCGGCAACCTGGCGGCGGGACTGGCCGGCGGCCTGCCCGGCGCCGGCGCCACGATCCGCACGCTGGTGAACATCCGCAGCGGCGGCCGCACCTGGCTCGCCGGCGCCGTGCACGCGCTGGTGCTGCTGGCGATCGCGCTCGGCCTCGGCCCGCTGGCGGCGCACGTGCCGCATGCGGTGCTGGCCGGGATCCTGATCAAGGTCGGCATCGACGTGATCGACTGGCGCTACCTGCAGCTGTCGGCGCGGCTGCCGGTGGCCTCGACCGCCTGCATGCTGACGGTGCTGCTGCTGACCGTGTTCGTCGACGTGATCACCGCCGTCGCCATCGGCACGGTCATGGCAAGCCTGCTGTTCGTGCGTGAAATGGCCGACCTGCAGAGCCGCTCGATCCGCACCATCACCGACCATGCGAGCGGCGAGGACATCCTCGCGCCGGCCGAGCGCGAGATCCTGCAGCAACTGGCCGGACGCCTGCTGCTGCTGCACCTGTCCGGCGCGATGAGCTTCGGCGCCGCCAACGAAATGACGCGGCGGATCGCCCGGACCCAGCGCTACGAGGCGCTGCTGATCGACATGCAGGACGTGCCGCTGATCGACGTCAGCGCGGCCCTCGCGCTCGAGACCATCATCGAGCGGGCGCGCGAGGACGGCCAGCGGGTGATGATCTGCGGCGTGCGCCAGCCCGTGGCCGACGCGCTGCGGCGCATCGGCCTGGACCGCCGGCTGGAAGGCCCGGCGACCCAGGCCACCCGCCTTGAGGCATTGCATGCGGTGCGCCGGCTGCTGGCCGGGACACCCGGCTGAACCCGGGCGGCCGCCTGCGCTAGAATCGCGGGCGCCCTGAACCCAGCCGGGCTGCCGCTGTCCATAACCAAGGAATCCGCCGGGGAGACCGCTTCATGAGCCGTATCACGTTCGCATTGTTCGCCCTGCTGACTGCCGGCGCCGCCCAGGCGACCTGCATCTATCCGCGCGCGCCCGACCGCGTGCCCGACGGCAAGACCGCCAGCTACGAAGAGATGGCCGCCGCCCAGAAGGCCGTGCAGCAGTTCAACGAGGACATCAACGCGTACAACGCCTGCCTCGACATGGAAATGACCGCCCTGGAACAGAGCGGGCAGTACGACGAGAACCGGCTGACGGAGCTGCGCGCGATGCAGGCGAAGAAGAACAATGCGGCGGTCGACGAGGTCCAGGCGATCGCCGACCAGTTCAACGAGCAGCTGCGCATCTTCAAGTCCCGCGACAAGCAGAACTGACGCCGGCCGCTGATGCTGACACCCGCCGAGGCTGATGCGGCAATCGCCGCGGCGCTCGGCCAGCTCCCTGAGCAGGAATGGCCGCTCGCCGATTGCGCCGGCCGGGTGCTGCGGCGCGCGGTCGTGGCCGAGCGCGACGCGCCGCCATTCGACCGCGTCGCCATGGACGGCATCGCCTTCGCGTTCGCACTCGAGGCCGCCGCGCGGCGCGAGTTCCGCATCGCCGGCATCCAGGCGGCAGGCGCGCCGCGCCTGGCGCTCGAGTCGCCGGGCGACTGCATCGAGGTGATGACCGGCGCGATCCTGCCCGCCGGCTGCGACACGGTCGTGCCGGTCGAACGGATCCGCGTCGCGGACGGCGTCGCGGCGCTCGAGCCCGGCTACGCGCCGGAGCGCGGGCAGCACGTGCACCGGCGCGCCTCGGACGCGAAAGCGGGCGTGGTCCTGCTCGAACCGGGCACCCGGCTCGGCGGGCCCGAGCTCGCCATTGCGGCGTCGGCCGGCCTGCCGATGCTGACGGTGGCACGGCAGGCGCGGATCGCCGTCATTTCCACCGGCGACGAGCTGGTCGAACCGGGCACGCCGGTGCTCGATCACCAGGTCCGGCGCTCCAACACCTATGGCCTCGCGGCGGCGCTGCGCCTCGCCGGCTTCCCGCCCGTCACCGACCAGCACCTGCCGGACCGCAGGGACCGGCTCGAACCCGCGCTCGCCGCCGCGCTCGACCGGCACGACGTGCTCGTGCTCTCGGGCGGCGTGTCGGCAGGACGATTCGACCACGTGCCAGCCGTGCTCGAGCGGCTCGGCGTGCAGAAAGTCTTCCACCAGGTTGCGCAGCGCCCCGGCAGGCCGCTGTGGTTCGGCACGGCTGCGGCGGGCCAGGCGGTCTTCGGCCTGCCCGGCAACCCGGTGTCGGTGCTGGTCTGCCTCGTGCGTTATGTGCTGCCGGCGCTCGCGGCAATGGCCGGGACCCGCCCGGCGCCACGGACTAGCGTCGCCCTGGCGGCCGAATTCCCCTTCCATGCGCCGCTTGCCTGTTTCCTGCCGGTCGCGCTGCGGTACGATCCGGATGGACGGACGCTCGCACAGCCGTGCCCGACCCGCGGGTCCGGGGATTTCGTCTCGCTGGCCGGCACCGATGGCTTCGTCGAGCTGCCGCCCGGCCCCGCGCGCCACGCAGCGGGCCTGGTCGTGCCGTTCCACCGCTGGTAGCCCATGGACGAAAGAACCGACAGCCGCCCGATCCCGATCGCCGCCCCGCAGGCGGCGGCGGACACGCGCGGCCGGCCGCTCGCCGACCTGCGCATCTCGGTGATGGACCGCTGCAATTTCCGCTGCCCGTACTGCATGCCGCGCGAGACCTTCGGCGAGCACTACCGCTTCCTCGCCGCCGCGGAACGGCTGTCCTTCGCCGAGATCACCCGGCTGGCGCGGCTGTTCGCGGCGCTCGGCGTGCGCAAGATCCGCCTCACCGGCGGCGAACCGCTGCTGCGCACCGGCCTGCCCGACCTCGTGGGCGAGCTCTCCGCGATCGACGGCGTCCAGGACCTGGCGCTGACGACCAACGGCGTGCTGCTCGCGCAGCACGCGGCGGAACTCGCGGCGCACGGCCTGCGGCGCGTGACGGTCAGCCTCGACACCCTCGATCACGACACCTTCCGCCGCCTGAGCGGCGGCTTCGACGGCCTCGAGCGGGTGCTGGACGGCATCCGCGCCGCGGTCGAGGCGGGCCTCGCCCCGGTCAAGATCAACGCGGTCATCCAGCGCGGCGTCAACGACGGCCAGGCGCTGGCGCTGGCACGCCACTTCCGCGGCAGCGGCGTCGTGCTGCGGTTCATCGAGTACATGGACGTCGGCAACCGCAACGACTGGGATCCGGCGCTGGTCGTGCCGTCGCGGGAACTGCGCGACCGTATCGCGGCGATGTTCCCGCTGCGCGCGGTCGCGGGCAGCTACCGGGGCGAGGTCGCGGAGCGCTACGTTTACGAGGACGGCGGCGGCGAGATCGGCTTCATCTCGTCGGTCAGCCAGCCCTTCTGCGGCGACTGCACGCGCGCGCGGCTGTCGTCCGACGGCGTGTTCTACACCTGCCTGTTCGCGACCCGGGGCGTGGACCTGCGCCAGCCGCTGCGCGCCGGCGCGGATGACGACGAGCTGCTGCGCCTGATCCGCGGCACCTGGCAGCGGCGCGAGGACCGCTACAGCGAGCTGCGCCGGCTGCCGACGGGCGAGCCGAAGCCGCAGAAGATCGAGATGTACTACATTGGCGGATGAAGGCGCAAGACGGCTCTCGCACGTCGACGCGGCCGGCCGGCCGGCGATGGTGGACGTGAGCGCGAAGCAGCCGGGGCCGCGGGTCGCCAGCGCCGCGTCGCGGCTGACGTTTCCGCGCGAGGCATTCGCCGCACTGCGCGCGTCCGGCTTCCAGACCGCGAAGGGACCGGTGCTCAACACGGCGATCGTCGCGGGCACCATGGCGGCCAAGCGCACGCACGAGCTGATCCCGTTCTGCCACCCGCTCGCGCTCGAGCGCTGCGACATCACCATCGAGCCCGCCGGCGACGACGCGCTCGAGATCCGCTGCACCGTCGCGGCGCACGACCGGACCGGCGTCGAGATGGAAGCGCTGACCGGCGCGTCGGTCGCCGCGCTGACCGTCTACGACATGTGCAAGTCGCTGTCGCACGGCATCGTCATCGCCGCGACCCGCCTGCTGGCGAAGAGCGGCGGCAAGAGCGACTACCGGGCGGAGCCCACGCCATGACCGCGCTCAACGGCCTGGTGCTGGCGGGCGGGCGCTCGAGCCGCATGCAGGCCGACAAGGCCGCGCTCGCCTACGGCGGCCGGCCGGAACTCGCGCGCGCCTTCGAGCTCGTGGCCGCGCGGGTCGGGCAGGCGTTCGTCTCCGTGCGCCCGGACCAGCGCGGCGACCCGCTGCGCGCCGGCTATCCGCAGATCGTCGACGGCCCCGCCGGTGCCGGGCCGATCGCCGGCATCGCCGCGGCGCAGGTTGCGCACCCGGACGCCGCCTGGCTGGTGCTCGCCTGCGACCTGCCGCTGCTCGGCGGCGAAACGCTCGACCAGCTGCTCGCGGGACGGGACACGAGCCGGCTCGCGACGGCATTCCGCAGTGCCTGGGACGGCCTGCCGGAACCGCTGTGCGCGATCTACGAGCCGGCGAGCCGCGAGCCGCTGCTGCGCTACGTCGCCGCCGGCCACGCCTGCCCGCGCAAGTTCCTCGCCGCGCACGGCGCCCTGCTGCTGGACCCCGCCGATCCGCACGCACTCGACAACGCCAACACGCCGCAGGACGCGCAGGCGGCGCGCGCCGCGCTGGCGTCGAGCGGGGCTGCGGGCTGATGCCGCAGGTGACGCTGCGCTACTACGCGCTGTTCCGCGAGCAGGCGGGGCGACCGTCCGAACGGCTGGAGACTGCCGCCGGCACGCCGGCGGCGCTGTACGCCGAGCTCGCCGCCCGGCATGGATTCCGCCTGGCGCGATCGCAACTGAAGGTCGCGGTCAACGACGCCTTCGCGGACTGGGAGCAACCGCTCGCGGACGGCGACGAGATCGTGTTCATACCGCCGGTGGCCGGGGGATGAAGGCCTTCGAATTCACCGCGGCGCCGATCGACGCCGCGCGGCTTGCCGAAGCACTGGCCGCGCCCGCGGCCGGCGGCTTTGCGGCCTTCGAGGGCAGGGTCCGCGACCACAACGAGGGCCGCAGCGTCACCGGCCTCGACTACGAGGCGTTCGAGGCGCTGGCGCTCGCCGAAGGC
>CAYXUJ010000001.1:0-84596 GCA_964468395.1 uncultured Steroidobacteraceae bacterium | reverse complement strand
CAGCGTCACCGGCCTCGACTACGAGGCGTTCGAGGCGCTGGCGCTCGCCGAAGGCTGCCGCATCGTCGCCGAGGCTGCGCGCCGCCACGGCGTCCTGCACGCGCGCTGCGTGCACCGCCTCGGCCGCCTCGCCGTCGGCGACGTGGCGGTCTGGGTCGGCGCTGCGGCCGCGCATCGCGCCGAGGCGTTTGCCGCCTGCCGCGAAATCATCGACGAGATCAAGCATCGCCTGCCGATCTGGAAGAAGGAGCATTACGGCGACGGCGACAGCGGCTGGGTCAACTGCGAGCGCTGCGCGGAGCATGCCGGCACCGCTCACGATGCGCCCGTGCCATTCGATTACTCGCGCCAGACGGCCTTGCCGGAAGTCGGCAGCGCCGGCCAGCAGCGTCTCGCCGGCGCCTCGGTGCTCGTGGTCGGTGCGGGCGGGCTCGGCTGCGCCGTGCTCGCGGGCCTGGCCGGCGCCGGCGTCGGCGTCATCGGCATCGTCGACCACGACGTCGTGGATGCATCCAACCTGCACCGCCAGCCGCTGTTCGCGTTCGCGGACGTGGGCCGCCCGAAGGCGGAAGCCGCCGCCGCGCGGCTCGCCGCCTACAACCCGTCGATCCGGCTGCTGCCGCAGGCCGTGCGGCTCGACGCCGCCAATGCGGCGGCGCTGGTCGCCGGTTTCGACGTGGTCGTGGACTGCAGCGACAATTTCGCCGCCAAGTTCCTGGTCAACGATGCGGCGATGCGGGCCGGCAAGCCCGCCGTGATCGCCAGCGTCTACCAGTACGAGGGCCAGCTGCAGGTCGTGCGCCCGGGCGACGGTTCCTGCCTGCGCTGCCAGTGGCCGGAGGCGCTGCGCGACGGCGTCACCGGCAACTGCCGCGAGGCCGGCGTGCTCGGGCCGGTGCCGGCCGTACTCGGCAGCCTGCAGGCGATGGAAGTGCTGAAACTGCTGCTGGGCCTGCCGGGCCAGTTGCGCGACGAGCTGCTGCTGGTCGATCTGCTCGACCCCGGCCAGCGCCGCCTGTCGGCGCCGCGCGACCCGCGCTGCGCCGGCGCCTGCCGATTCCTCGGTGCCGGCGCCGCGGCCGCGGCGACGATGGACGATCCCGACCTCGAACTGCCGCTCGCCGCCGCCCTGCGCGACGGCTTCCGCATCATCGACATCCGCGAGCCTTACGAATGCGCGGCGGAACCGCTGCCGGTCGCCGCCGAGCAGTCGCTGCCGCTGGCGCAGCTGCTTGACGACGAGCGGGCGCTGCCGCCCGGGCCGCGGTACCTGCTGGTCTGCGCGCACGGCGTGCGCAGCCGCGCGGCAGCCGAGATCCTGCGCGCGCGCGGCCGCGGCAATGTCTGGTCGCTCAGGGGCGGCCTCGCCGCGCACCGCGGCTGACGGGCCTCAGAAGGCGAACTGGTCGGGCGGCAGGTCCATCGTCGACGCCGCGCCGGCGCCGATCGCGTCGAGGTGCGCGCCGGTGCGCGGCAGGATGCGCTGGAAATAGAAGCGCGCGGTCGCGAGCTTGGCCTTGTGGAGCGCGGCGTCCGCACCGCCCTTCTGCAGCGCGGCGCCCGACACCGCTGCCATGCGGGCCCAGCACCAGGCCAGGCACAGGTAGCCAGACAGCATCAGGTAATCCATCGCCGCCGCGCCCATCTCGTCCGGGTTGCGCGCCGCGCGCGCCGCAACGGCCTCGGTCGCCTCGCTCCACTCCTTCAGCAGGCCGGCGAGCGGCGTGATGAACTCCGCCAGGCTCTCCGAGCCGCCGTGCCGCTCGCAGAAGCTGCCGATCATGCCGCCGAGCTGGCGCGCGAGCTCGCCGCCGCTCCCGAGGACCTTGCGGCCCAGCAGGTCCATCGCCTGCACGCCGTTGGTGCCCTCGTAGATCGCCGTGATGCGCGCGTCGCGGAAGTACTGCTCGACGCCGGTCTCGCGCACGTAGCCGTGGCCGCCGTGCACCTGGATCGCGAGGCTCGTGCACTCGAGCGACATGTCGGTGACGAAGCCCTTGACGATCGGCGTCAGGATCGCGAGCAACCCGTCCGCGCGCTCGCGCTCGGCGGCGTCCGGGTGATGCAGCGCGCGGTCCATCTGCAGGCTCGCGAACCAGGTCAGAACGCGCGCGCCCTCGATCAGCGACTTCTGCGTCAGCAGCATCCGGCGCACGTCCGGGTGGCCGATGATCGGGTCGGCGCCGGCGCTGCCGCCGCCCGCCGACGTTCGGCCCTGGCGGCGGTCGCGGGCATAGGCGAGCGCCGCCTGGTACGCCCGCTCGCACTGCGCGAGGCCCTGCAGGCCGACCCACAGGCGCGCGTGATTCATCATCGTGAACATGCACTTCAGGCCGCCGTTGACTTCGCCGACGAGCCAGCCGCGCGCGCCGTCGAAGTTCATCACGCAGGTGGCGGAGCCGTGGATGCCGAGCTTGTGCTCGACGCTCGCGCAGCTGACGCCATTGGCCTCGCCCGGCGTGCCGTCGTCCTTCGGGATCCGCTTCGGCACCAGGAACAGGCTGATGCCGCGCGATCCCGCCGGGGCATCGGGCAGCTTCGCCAGCACCATGTGGACGATGTTCTCGGTCAGGTCGTGCTCGCCGCTGGTGATGAAGATCTTGGTGCCGGAGATCCGGTAGGAGCCGTCCGCGGCCGGCTCGGCGCGGGTGCGCATCAGGCCGAGGTCGGTGCCGGCGTGCGGCTCGGTCAGCACCATCGTGCCGGACCACTCTCCGCTCACCATCTTCGGCAGGTAGGCGTTGCGCAGCTCGCGGTCCGCATGGCGGTCGACGCACAGCACGGCGCTGTCGGTCAGGCCGCTGTACAGCTTCCACGACATGTTGGCGGACACCAGCATCTCGCCGACCGGGCCGCCGAAGCTCTCCGGCAGGCCCTGGCCGCCGGCATCCGCCGGGCCGCACAGCGCCGCCCAGCCGTCGTCGACGAACTGGCGGTAGGCCCTGGCGAATCCGGGCGGCGTGACGACCCGGCCGTCCGCCTCGCGCCGCACGCCGATGCGGTCGCCGTCCTCGTTGGTCGGCGCGACCACGTCCTCGGCGAAGCGCGCGCAGCCGTCCAGCACGCCGTCGATCAGCTCGGCGTTGACGTCGTCGCGTCCCAGGTCGCGATAGTGCTGCTCGACGCGCAGCACGTCGTAGAGCACGTACCGGAATTCACGCAGGGGGGCCTTGTACGCGGGCATCGGCGGCGCGGGCGGGAATCAGCCGGATGCTTCGGCGCAGGTGATGCAGCGGTCGGAATATGGCAGCGCCTGCAGGCGCCGCGCGTCGATCGCCTGGCCGCATTTGCTGCACACGCCGTAGGTGCCCTGGTCGAGCTGCGCCAGCGCGCGGTTGATCTGCGCGAGCTCGGCCGCCGTCGCCTCGCCGATGCCGGCCAGCACGGCGTCGTTCTCCATCTGCACGACCTGCTCGGCAAAATCCTTGTCGAGCGGCCCCGATGAGCGCGTGATGTCGGCGCGGACCTTGGCCGCGCGCGTCAGCAGTTCCTGCTTCTGCGCCTGCAGTTTCTGCCGGATTGCGTCGAATTCCGTCGCCATGGGACCTCCCGGCTCAAACGGGCGGGCGGCGGCTCAGCGGAGCCGCCGCCCCGGGTCCCTCAGTTTACCTGTACTTCGACCGTCCTTGGGCGCGCGGCGGGTTTCTTCGGCACCCGCACCTTGAGCACGCCGTTCTTGCTCTCGGCCTGGATGGCGCTGACGTCGGCGTCTTCCGGCAGGCGGAAGCTGCGCGAGAAGCTGCCGTAGAAGCTCTCGATGCGATGCACTTTCTCGTCCTTGTGCTCGGCTTCCTTGCGGCGCTCGCCGGCGATCGTGATGACGTCCTCGTCGACCGTGACCTTGACGTCCTCCTTGCTGACTTCAGGCAGCTCGGCCTTGATCAGGTAGGCGTCGTCGGTCTCGGAGATGTTGGCGACCGGCGTCCATGCCGGCATGTCGGACTGGTCGGTCGCCGGCCCGGCCGCCCGGCCGCCCGGCACGCGCCCGAAGAACGGGCTGTAACGGGTAAACAAGTCGTCGAGCTCCCTCAATGGTTCCCAGCGTATCAATGTCATGGTCATGCCTCCTTCCGCCGCTGGCGGGCTTAGCCTCGTGAATGGGGACGGGCGGCGCTCAACTCAAGGCCGCCTGCCCGGCGGCGCCGTTGCTACCGGTCGGCCCGCGCCCGTAATATCGGGGCGCACGCCGCCTGGGCGGACGGCGGACAGCGCAGCAAGGGAGGACCATGGGCCGCGATCACAACCCGGTACCCGGCCAGTGGTACGAGAGCCTCGAGGACGAAGAGGTCTTCCAGGTCCTGTCCGTGGACGAGGACGCGGAGCTGATCGAGCTGCAGTACGAGGACGGCGACGTCGAGGAGATCGACTACGAGACCTGGCAGGAACTCGACCTCGACCTGACCGAGGAGCCGGAGGGCTGGTCGGGTTCGGACGACGATGCCGATGAGGACGAGGAATTCGAAGACGACGAAGACGACGACGACTGGGACGACGACGAGGACGATGACGAGGACGACGACGACGACGATTACCGCGACCGCGACGACTACTGATTCCCCGGAACCCGGACTCTCCGTGCCGGTCCAATCCGCTTTCCACCATCCGGAGGCATCCATGAAGAACGCACTGCTGCTGTGCCCGTTGCTGGCGCTCGCCGCCTGCGCCTCCTCCGACTCGATGGTGAAGACCAGCAAGAAGGCGCAGCCGGATCCGCACAAGCTGGCCAGGACCAGCGACTGCATCACCGAGTCGCTGGTGACGGGGTTCCAGGGGCTGGATACCCGGCACCTGCTGCTCTACGGCAGCGGCGGCCGCAAGGTGTTCCTGGTCGAGATCGCCCCGGCCTGCTTCGACCTGAAGACCCAGAACACGCTCCAGGCGGTCGACGGCGACCGCAACAACCAGATCTGCGGTTATGGCCAGGACTCGATCGTCTACGAGACCTTCGGCCGCGTCGAAAGCTGCCGGATACTGGGCATGGAGGAGCTGAACGACGCGCGCCGGGCCGAGCTGCTCGCCAAGTGACCGGGACCCCTTGAAACGGCAGCGCGGCGCACCCATCACCCGGCCACCATGAAAAGAATCCTCCTGTTCCTGCTGACGAACTTCGCGATCCTGATCGTCGCCAGCGCGACCCTGCGCCTGCTGGGCGTCGAGCCCTGGCTCGACCAGCAGGGCATCAACTTCAACTCCCTGCTGATCTTCGGCGCGGTGCTCGGCTTCGGCGGCGCCTTCGTGTCGCTCGCGATCTCCAAGTGGATGGCGAAGCGCATGATGGGCGTGCAGCTGATCGCCCAGCCGCGCAACGAGGCCGAGGCCTGGCTGGTCGAGACCGTGCGCCGGCAGGCGCAGCTGGCCGGCATCGGAATGCCCGAGGTCGGCGTATTCGACTCGCCGACGCCGAATGCCTTTGCGACCGGCGCACGGCGCGACAACGCGCTGGTCGCCGTCAGCACCGGCCTGTTGCAGCGCATGAGCCGGCCGGAAGTCGAGGCGGTGCTCGGCCACGAGGTCAGCCACGTCGCCAACGGCGACATGGTGACGCTCACGCTGATCCAGGGCATCGTCAACACCTTCGTGTTCGTCGCCTCGCGGCTGATCGGCAACATCGTCGACAAGGTCGTGTTCAAGAACGAACGCGGCCACGGGCCGGCGTTCTGGATCACGACGATCGTCGCCGAGCTCGTGCTCGCATTCCTCGCGACCATGATCGTCATGTGGTTCTCGCGGCAGCGCGAGTTCCGCGCCGACAGCGGCGGCGCACGCCTCGCCGGCCGCCACAACATGATCGGCGCGCTCGAGGCGCTCGGACGCGGGCGCACCGAGCCGCTGCCGGACCGGATGGCAGCGTTCGGCATCGCCGGCGGCATCGGCCAGGGCCTGCGCCGCCTGTTCATGAGCCATCCGCCGATCGAGGAACGCATCGCGGCGTTGCGCGCCGCTCAGTAAGATGCCGGGCATGGCCCGGCGCCCCTCGCCCATCCCTGCAGCCAGCCTGCAGGCGCTGAAAACCCTGCTCGGCCCGGGCGGCTGGCTCGACGGCGCCGCGGACCGCGCCCCGTTCGAGACCGATTTCCGCGGCATCCACCGCGGCCACACGCCGCTGGTCGCGCTGCCGGACTCGACGGCCCGGGTGGCGGAACTGCTGAGGTATTGCGCGCAGCAGCGCATCGGCGTCGTGCCGCAGGGCGGCAATACCAGCTACTGCGGCGGCGCCACGCCGCGGCCGGGCGGCGCCGAGATCGTCGTGTCGCTCCGTCGCATGCGGCGCATCCGCGGCGTGGATGCCGCCGATGACTCGCTGACCGCCGAGGCCGGCTGCGTCCTCGCCGAGCTGCAGGAAGCGGCGCTGGCCGCCAACCGGCTGCTGCCGATGTCGCTCGGATCCGAGGGCAGCTGCACGCTCGGCGGCATCGTCTCGACCAACGCCGGCGGCACCGCCGTGCTGCGTTACGGCATGATGCGGGCCCTGGTGCTGGGCCTCGAGGCCGTGCTGCCCGACGGCCGCGTGCTCGACCAGCTGGCGCCGCTGCGCAAGGACAACACGGGCTACGACGTCAAGCAGTTGTTCATCGGCGCCGAGGGCACGCTCGGCGTGGTGACGGCCGCCAGCCTGCGGCTGTTCCCGCGGCCTGCGGGGCTGGCGACGGCGATGATTGCGCTGCCGTCGCCGGCGGCCGCGCTGGCGCTGCTCGGCCTGCTGCGCGAGTCGCTCGGCGACGCCGTCACGACCTTCGAATTGATGCCGCGCATCGCGCTCGAGCTGGTCTGCCGCCATGTCGAGGGCAGCCGCGACCCGTTCGGCGGCGCGCATCCCTGGTACGCGCTGGCCGAAGTCTCGCTGCCGCACGCGGATTCCGACCTCGCAGGCCGCTTCGAGGCCACGCTCGCCGCCGCCATCGACCGCGGCCTCGCCTCCGACGCGGCCATCGCCGCTTCCGAGGCGCAGCGCGCGGATTTCTGGCGGCTGCGCGAGACGGTGCCCGAGGCACAGCGTCGCGAAGGCCCCGGCCTCAAGCATGACGTCTCGGTCGCGCCTGCCAGGCTGCCGGCGTTCATCGAGGAATGCAGCACGCTGGTTGCGCGGCTGGCGCCAGGCGCACGGCCGGTGGTCTACGGCCACCTGGGCGACGGCAACCTGCATTTCAACGTCAGCGCCGCCCCCGGCGCCGACGGCCGCGCGCTGCAGGACACGGGCGACGCCATCCGCCGCGCCGTGCACGACCTGATCGCCGCCAGCGGCGGCAGCATCAGCGCCGAGCATGGCATCGGGCAGTTGAAGGTCGGCGAACTGGCGCGCTACGAGGATCCGGCTGCGCTCGAGCTGATGCGGCGGATCAAGCGCGCGATCGACCCGCTGGGCATCATGAACCCGGGCAAAGTCCTCGACAGCGGCAACGGCGACTGAGCGTCGCGGCCGCCGGCGCGGCTATTTCTGCTGCCCCGCCGGGCTGCTCCAGCGGCTGTGCTGGCGGATCAGGCCTTCCTGCGCAACGCTCGCAACCAGGCGCCCGTCGCGCGCATACACCGCGCCGCGGCTGAAGCCGCGCGCGCCCGAGGCGCTCGGGCTGTCGATCTCGTAGAGCAGCCAGTCGTCCACGCGCAGGTCGCGATGGAACCAGATCGCGTGGTCCACGCTCGCCATCTGCAGCTGCATGAACGACACGCCGTGCGGCAGCGTCGCGGTCTCCAGCAGGTGGTAGTCGGAAACATAGGCCAGCAGGCAACGGTGCAGCGGCTGGTCGTCCGGCAGGCGCCCGACGACGCGGAACCAGACCTGCCTTCTCGCCGGCCTGGCGACCGGCTGGAGGTAGTCGGGCGGGTCCACCGGGCGGAATTCGAACGGGCGCTGGTGCTGGAAGAAACACTGCACCTTCTCCGGCACCCGGTCGAGGATCTCGGCATTCATCTCGCCGAGGTCGCGCAGCCCCTCCGGCGGCGGCGCCTGCGGCATCGGCGACTGGTGGTCGAGGCCCGGCTCGACCACCTGGAACGAGGCCGACATCGTCAGGATCGGCTGGCCGTGCTGGATCGCGACCACCCGCCGGCTGGTGAAGCTGCCGCCGTCGCGGCTGCGGTCCACCTCGAAGATGATCGGCGCATTGACGTCGCCGCGGCGCAGGAAGTAGGCATGCAGCGAATGCACCTGCCGTTGGTCCACCGTGCGCGTCGCGGCGACCAGCGCCTGGCCCAGCACCTGGCCGCCGAACACCTGCGGCGCGCCGATGTCGCGGCTCTGGCCGCGGAACAGGTTGTCCTCGAGGCGCTCGAGGTCCAGCAGCTTCAGCAGCTCGGCGAGGCGCGGTTCCATGGGCCGGCGGCGGTCAGTCCGGCGGCGCGACGCCGAGACGCTCGCGCATGACCGGGCTCGTGGTCGTGTACTGCAGGTACTGGCGCTTCTCCGGATACACGTGGTGCTGGACGCCGAATGCCGCGAGCGCGGCTTCGTGGAAACCCGACAGGATCAGCTTCTTCTTGCCCGGATAGGTGTTGATGTCGCCGATCGCGAAGATGCCCGGCACGCTGGTCTGGAATTTCTCGGTGTCGACTGCCAGCGCTTTCTTCTCGAGCGCGAGCCCCCAGTCGGCAACCGGGCCGAGCTTCGGGTGCAGCCCGAAGCAGGCGATGACCTGCTGGCAGCGCACGGCGGTCGTCGCCTTGTCGCGGCCCAGGACCACGGCGCCGGCGACGCGATCGCCCTCGATGGCCAGCGACTGGATCGTGCCCTCGAGGTGCCGCAGCCTGCCGGCCGCGGCGAGTTCCTTCATGCGCGCGACCGACAGCGGCTGCGCGCGGAATTCGGCGCGGCGGTGCACCAGCGTCACCGACCGCGCCTTGCCGCATAACTCCAGCGCCCAGTCGAGCGCGCTGTCGCCGCCGCCGGCGATCAGCAGGTCCTGGCCGTGGAAATCCTCGGCGCGGCGCACACGGTAGTGGACCTGGCGTCCCTCGAAGCGCTCCGCCTCCGGCACCAGCAGCCGGCGCGGCTGGAACGAGCCGAGGCCGGCAGCGATGATGACGCTGCCGGCGTCGAAGCGCGTGCCGGCCGCGGTGACGAGCTCGAAGCGGCCGCCGTCGAGCGGCCGCAACTCGCTGACTTCCTGCCCGAGGTGGAAGCCGGCGTGGAACGGCTTGATCTGCTCGAGCAGGCGATCGATGAGCTCCTGCGCGCCGCAGACCGGCAGCGCCGGGATGTCGTAGATCGGCTTGTCCGGGTACAGCTCGGTGCACTGCCCGCCCGGGTGGGCGAGCGAGTCGACGATCTCGCATTTCATGCCGAGCAGCCCGAGCTCGAACACGGCGAACAGGCCCACGGGCCCGGCGCCGACGATGACGCACTCGGTGCGGATCACTGCGGGGGCCGCGGTCTCGTTCAAGCGGGGTTCCTCGGGACGCCTCGTGCGCCGGCTTCGGCGCGGCAGGGCCGGCATTCTAGCCGATGATAGGCTAAGGCCCCATGGCCCATCCCCTCGCCGCCCCGCTCGCGCCGCTGGTCCGCGATTTCCGCCAGCTGCAGTCGCTGGGCGGGGCGATCGTGCTCGCCACGGTGGTCGAAACCGCCGGCTCGACCTACAGCAAGAGCGCGACGCAGATGCTGATCAGCCCGACCGCGGGTTTGCGCGGGCTGCTGTCCGGCGGCTGCCTGGAGGTGGACCTGGTCGAGCGCGCCGCGGCCGTGCTGGCCAGCGGCGCCGCACAGCTCGCCAGCTACGACATGCGCGGCGAGGACGACCTGCTGTTCGGCATCGGCAGCGGCTGCGAGGGGGCGATGCAGGTGCTGCTGCAGCGGGTCGGACCGCAGGAGCAATGGCAGCCGTTCGCCCGCATCGCCGAATGCGTCGAGGCGCGGCGCGCGGAGGCGATCGCCCTGATCGTGGATGGCGCGGCCGCGGGCCGCGCCTGGTGGCACGGCGGCGGCGACGCGCCCTGGCCCGAGCCCGCCGCGGTTCGCACCGCCCGCGCCGCGTCGATCGCCGCATCGCAGCCGCAGCCGGTCACCTGCGAGCTCGGCGGGGCGACGGGCCGCGTGCTGGCGATGCCGCTGCCGCCGGCGCCGCGGCTGCTGCTGTGCGGTGCCGGCGCCGATGCCGTCCCGCTTGCCGCGCTGGCCGTTTCGCTCGGCCTGGCGGTGACGGTTGCCGATCATCGTCCCGCACTCGCCGACGCGGCGCGCTTCCCGCATTGCGACGTCCATTGCGTCGCGCCGGCCGCGCTGGCCGGCGCGATCGAGCTGGCGGCGATCGATGCTGCCATCGTCATGAGCCACCACCTGCCGGCCGACCTCGAGTACCTGCGGGCGCTGGCCGCTTGCCCCCATATTGGCTATGTCGGGCTGCTCGGGCCGGCGGCACGCCGCGAGCGCCTGCTGGCCGGCCTCGGCGACCGGGCCCCGGCGCTGCAGTCTCGTCTGCGCGCGCCGGTCGGGCTCGACATCGGCGCGCGCACACCCCAGGCGATTGCGCTCGCCGCCGCTGCGGAACTCCACGCCTGGCTCGCCGGCCGCGGCGGCGGCCCCTGGCGCGAATCGCTGGATCCGGCCCGATCATGACGGCCGCCGCTCCGCACCGGCAGCGCGTCAACGCGCTCCCCGCCCTGCGCCTGGACGCCGGCGGCCGGCGCCGCATCGACATGCGCGCGGTCGCCGCGCTGGCGCTGCCGCTGATCCTCAATAGCACGCTGCAGGCGGTGCTGAACCTGACCGACACCTGGTTCATCGGCCGCCTGTCGACCGCGGCCACGGCCGCGATTTCGGCCGTGCACTGGCTGGCGCTGCTGGCGATGTTCCTGATCGGCGGCGTGGCCATGGGCGTGCAGACGCTGGTCGCGCAGGCCTACGGCGCCGGCCGCTACCGGCGCAGCAGCCAGATGGCCTGGATGGGGCTGTGGGCATCGCTGCTGACGGTGCCGGCCTTCATCCTGACGATCGTCGCCGCGCCCGGCGTGTTCCCGGTCTTCGGCCTGCCGCTCGAGGTGGAGGCACTCGCGCTCGAATACTGGGGCCCGCGCATGATCGGCGGGCCGCTCGCGGCGGCGCTGTGGGCCGGGGTCGCGTACTTCAACGGCGTCGGCCGCACCCGCATCCCGCTCGCGATCGGCCTGGTCGTCGCAGCGCTGAACTTCGTGCTGAACGAGATCCTGATCTTCCGGTTCGGGTTCGGCATCGCCGGCGCCGCCTGGGCGACGACGCTCGCCGAGCTCGCCGGCGTGGCGCTGGTGATGGCGATGATCCTGCGGCTGGAACCGCGGCTCTTCCGGCCGCAGCTCACCTGGCGGCCGCGGCCGGGCCGGATCCTGACGCTGATCGCCCTCGGCATGCCGATGGCCATGACCGCCTCCGCCGACATCGGCGCCGCTGCCGTGTTCCAGCTCATGCAGGTGCGCATGAGCATCGTCGACGGCGCCGCGACGCAGATCGTCACGATCCTCACCTCGCTCGCCTACATGCCGGGCATCGGCCTGGCACTCGCCGGTACGACGCTGGTCGGCCAGGCGATCGGCGCCGGGGACCGCGACTGGGCCGAGCGGCTCGGCAACCGCGTGATCGCGGTCGTCGCCTGCTCGATGGGCGGCATCGGCATCCTCGTCGCCCTGGTCGGCACGTGGCTGGTGCCGATGTTCGTGAATGCCGCCGACCCGCGCGCGCAGGAAGTGATCGCGCTGTGCTCGTCCCTGCTGTGGCTCGCGGCGGCCTACCAGTTCTTCGACGGCGTCAACTTCGCGAGTGCCTTCTGCCTGCGCGGCGCGGGCGACGCGCGCGTGCCGGCGTTGATCGTCATGGCCTGCGCCATGCTGATCTTCCTGCCGCTGACGCACCTGCTGACGTTCTCGCCCGGACGCGGCTGGATCGAGGACGCGCCGGGCCTCGGGCTCGGCGCGGTCGGCGGCTGGACCGCGCTGCTGGTGTACGTGCTCGCGATCTCGGTGGCGCTATGGCTGCGCTGGAAGAGCGGTGCCTGGCGCCGCATCCGGCTCGCCTGACGGGAAGCGGTCCCTCTACTCGTAGTCGCGGGCGACGCGGAAGCCGAGGTCGGACTGACGGTGCGCGGTCGGCTCGGCGCCGCGCGCGGGCGCGCGCGCGTCGCGCGGCCGGCTCGCCCAGGAACCGCCGCGCACGGATTTCTGTTCGCAGCCCCCCTGCCAGATCCAGGCGCGCGAGTCCTCCGGACGGCCGAGATAGCTGGTCGTGTAGCAGTCCATCACCCACTCGCGGGCGTTGCCGATGATGTCGAACACGCCGAAGGCATTCGGCTTGTACTGCGCCACCGGCGCCAGGGTCACGGCGCGGTCGCTGCAGCGCGCATTCGGCCAGGGCAGCCGCAACGCGTCGACCGCGGCGGCGTCGTAGACGTTCGCGTAATCGCAGGCGAGCGACAGGACCTGGTCCTCGCGCGAATCGCGCTCGCCCCAGTAGCGCGGGAACGAGGTGCCGCCGCGCGCGACGTATTCCCACTCCGACTCCGACAGCAGCCGGTAGCGCTTGCCGCTCAGCTGCGCGAGCCATTCCGCATAGGCGCGCGCGTCGTCCCAGTTGACGCAGACCACCGGTTCGTCGTCGCGCGGCGGCAGTGCATAGCCCGGGTCGCGCCAGCTGCGGTCGCGTTCGCGCACCCACTGACCGCCCAGCCAGACCAGGCAGCCCGGCGCCGGCTCCGCGCCGGTCGCCTCGACGAAGCGGCGGAACTCGCCGACCGTGACCTCGCGCCGCGCAACCATGAACGGGCGCGTGAACGACAGCGTGACCGCCGGCGACTCCCCGGTCCGGTCGTCCAGCTCGGCTGCGTCCGGCGGCGACCCCATCGTGAACAGGCCGGGGGGAACGAGTGCAAGCTCGGGGCATTGCTCGCAGTCGCGCGGCGCGCCGGCGGGCGGCGACACCTGCGCGACCGCAGCCGGTGCCAGTGCAAGGCAGACGATCATGGCGAGGCGATGCATCAGCGTTCCTCGGCGCCGGCCCGCCGGCCCTGGAGATCCAGCGCCACGCGGAATCCGGTGTCGTCGGTGCGCTCTCCCGCCGGCGCGTCGTCGCGGAAAGCACTGCGGCTCTCGGCCGGCGGCGTCAGCCAGCTGCCGCCGCGACGGACGCGATTGCCGCAGCCGCCGAGCCATTCCCAGGCGCGTGCGTCGCGCGGCCGGCCGGTGGAGCTGCCCGTCGCGCAGTCCTGGACCCACTCGCGCACGTTGCCGATGACGTCGAACAGGCCGAAGGCATTGGCGGTGAATTGCCCCACCGGCGCCAGGTCCGCATAACCGTCGCGGCAGCCGGCGGCCGGCCAGCCAAGCCGGTAGGCGGCCTCCGCCCCGAGGTCATAGGTGTTGGCATGGTCGCAGCCGGACTCGGCCGTATCGCCCCAGGGGCGCAGCGACCGGCTGCCGGCGCGGGCGGCGTATTCCCACTCCGCCTCGGACGGCAGGCGATAGCGCTCGCCGGTCTCGCGCGCCAGCCACTGCACGTAGGCCTGTGCGTCGGCGAAGGACACGCAGCTGACCGGGTGCGCGTCCGCCGGCGCGGACGGCAATGCCGGATTGCTCCATCCGCGGCGCAGGTCGTCGCTGAAGCGCTGCAGCGACGGGTCCCAGCCGCGGCAACCGCTGCGCGGCTCGTATCCGCTCCTGGCGATGAAATGCGCGAACTGTGCGCGCGTCACCTCGAAACGGCCGAGCGCAAACGCGCGCGGCACGGTGATGGCAATGGCGTCGGCCTCCGCGGCCTGGGCGCCGCCGGCCGACGCCGCGCCCGGCGTCCCCATCACGAAGCTGCCGGCCGGGATCACGACCATCTCCGGGCACTCGTCGCAGTCGCGGAACACCGCGCCCGGTGCGCGCGGGTCGGCAGCCTGCGCCGTGGCCGGCACGGCCAGCCAGAGCAGCATCCACGCGGCGGCACGCGGCAACGCCATCAGGAATCGATCCGCACCGGGACGAAGATCTGCGCGTTGCCGCGCTGGATCAGCAGCGCGACGGAATCACCCGCAGCGGCCACCGCGCTGCGGAACTCGGCGATGGTCACGACCGGCTCGCCATTGACCGCGATCAGCACGTCGCCGGACGCCACGCCGGCGATGGCAGCCGGCCCGTCCGCTTCCTCGACCACCAGCTGGCCGACGGTCCGCAGCCGGTTGCGCTCCTGGCTGGTGAGCGGGCGCACTGCGAGCCCGAGCTTGCCGGTGTCGGCATCGCCGCCCGGACTGCGCAATGCGACGGCGGGCTCATCCTCGAGCTCGCCGACCTTGATGCGCACGTCCCGCTCGGCCTTGTCGCGCCAGATCGTCAGCTTCGCCGTGGTGCCCGGTTTGATGCCGGCGATGACCGACGGCAGCTCGCTGGAACGCTCGATCGGCCGGCCATCGACCGCGAGGATGACGTCGCCGGGCCTGAGTCCGGCCTTGCTGGCCGGGCTGCCGTCCTCGACCTGGCTCACCAGCGCGCCGCGCGGCCGCGACAGCCGGAACGAGTCGGCGAGCGCCTGGTTGACGTCCTGGATCGTCACGCCGATGCGGCCGCGCTCGACGCGGCCGCTGGTCAGCAGCTGCTCCTTGACGTTCATCGCGACGTCGATCGGGATCGCGAACGACACGCCCTGGAAGCCGCCGCTGCGGCTGTAGATCTGGGAGTTGATGCCGATCACCTCGCCGCGCAGGTTGAACAGCGGCCCGCCGGAATTGCCGGGATTCACCGCCGCATCCGTCTGGATGAACGGCGTATAGGCATCGCCCGGCAGCGAGCGCGCCGTCGCACTGACGATGCCGGCGGTCACCGAGTTCTCGAAGCCGAACGGCGAGCCGATCGCGATCACCCACTCCCCGGCCTTGAGATTCTCCGGGTTGCCGATGCGCACGACCGGCAGCTTGCTGGCCTCGATCTTCAGCACGGCGACGTCGGTGCGCACGTCCATGCCGACCACCTTTGCGCGGTATTCGCGCCGGTCGGTCATGCGCACCGTGACTTCGCGCGCGCCGTCCACCACGTGCGCATTGGTCAGGATGTAGCCGTCTGGGCTGATCACGAAGCCGGAGCCCTCGCCGCGGGCCGGCGGCGGCGGGCGCTGGTTGCCGAAGCCGAAACGGCGGAAGAACTCGTACAGCGGATCGTCCGGGGACAGCTCCGGTCCGCCGCCCGTTGCGGCCTCGCGGCCCTGGACGGTCGCGACATTGACGACCGCCGGGCCGTAGGCATCGACCAGCGGCGTGAAGTCGGGCAGGCCGCCGACGATCGCAGGCGGCGGCGACGCCGGTGCAGTTGCGGCGGCCGGTTCGGCGGCGCCCGGCGCCGCGGCGCGGGTCTCCGGCGCCGGGGCCGGCGCTTCGGTGCACGCCAGCAAGGCGGCCGCCACGGCCAGCGGCCACAACCAGCGGATCTGGACGTTCATCGGTGCTCCGCGATCACGATTCGATGCTGCGCTCTGACTGCCGCGGCTCCTGCAAGTTGCATGCACGCACATTAGTATTGCACCAAATGCAGTTCCACATCCCCGCCCTGCTGCTCGGCGCGGCAATCGCCGCCGCGCCCGCCACGGCCAACGACCTGCCGGCGCGGCCGCGCGCGGTGCTGAACCAGCAGCTGGTGCCGGACAGCAACGTCACGGTCGTGGTCCGCGACGTTGCCAGCGGCGAGAGCCTGGTCGAGCTCAACCCGGAGCTGCCGCGCGCCCCCGCCTCGACGATGAAGCTCCTGCCGACCTGGGCTGCACTCGACCTGCTCGGGCCGTCCTACACCTGGAAGACGCGGGCCTGGGCCGATGCGCCGGTGGTCAAGGGCGTGCTGAAGGGCAATCTCTACCTGCAGGGCGGCGGCGACCCGCTGCTGACCATCGAGCGCTGGTGGCGGTTCGTCAGCGACCTGCGCCAGACCGGCCTGCGCGTCATCGAAGGCGACATCATCATCGACCAGACCCGCTTTGCGGCGCCGGACGAGCGGCCTGAGGACTTCGACGGCAAATTCTGGCGCACCTACAACGTGCTGCCCGACGCCATGCTGGTGAACTGGCAGTCGTCGGACTTCACCATCCGTCCGGCCGACGACGGCCAGGGCATCGAGATCGGCATCCAGCCGTTTCCCGAAGGGCTGGTCGTCGACAACCGCGTGACGCTCACGAACGGCCGCTGCGTCGGTCGCGACCGCCGTGTCGGTTACACGATCGCACCGACCAACCCGGCACGCGTGGTCGTGACCGGCCGGCTTGCGACCAGTTGCGGGCCGCAGACCCAGCGTCTCGCGATCATGGAGCCCGCGCAGTACGCCTGGGGCACGTTCGTGACGCTGTGGCGCCAGCAGGGCGGCGAGTTCCGGGGCGGGATGCTGCGGGCGCCGACGCCGCCGTCCGCGCGCCTGCTGCTGACCCAGGAATCCCAGCCGCTGGCGGAAATCGTGCGCGTCACCAACAAGTACTCGAGCAACATGATGGCGCGCGCGCTGGTGCTCGCGATCGCCGCCGAAAAGAGCGGCACGCCGGCGACCACCGCCGCCGGCGAGGCCGTGATCGAGGACTGGCTGAAGAGCCGCGGCCTGCGCTTCCCCGAGCTGGTGATCGGCAATGGTTCCGGGCTGTCGCGCGATGCGCGCATCTCCGGCGACAGCATGGCGCGCATGCTGGTCAACGCCTGGAAGAGCCGCTTTGCGCCGGAATTCCTCGCCTCGCTCGCGCTCGGCGGCCTCGACGGCACGCTGCAGAAGCGCTTCGCGAGCCTCAACGACCCGAGCCGGATCCGCATGAAGACCGGCACGCTGCGGGACGTCAGCTCGATCGCCGGCTATGTCAGCGGCGCCTCCGGGCGCAGCTATGCGGTCGTCATCCTGGTCAACCACCCCGGCGCCCAGAACGGCGTCGGCGAGACCATCCAGACGGCGGTGATTGACTGGGTGCTGCGGCAGTAGCTTTGGGCTGTCAGATTTCCTTACAAAACCGACACTTGGATCTTGAACCTCGCGCCACTCTAGTCCTGTATTGTTTTTATTATCAATAACTTATCGCCTACTGGCACAATACGTGCAGAAACCTGGGGTGAGAGGGTTATTTTCACAGCTGGATGTGCCGCGGAGTCCGTTTCCATGAAGCTTCAAAAGTTTGCCGCCATCGCCGCCAGCGCCTTTGCGCTCTTCACGCTGTCGACGGCGGCCCAGGCGCTCAGCCTGACGCCCACCTCGCCAGGCGTCATTTCCGCCTACATTTTTCCGCCGCGCAACTGCGAACCCGACTGCATTTACTCGGCCTACGGTCTCACCAACGACGGCAGCTTCCAGCTCCTGTACAAGGCCGACGTCGGCAATCGGGACGCCCCGGCCACGGTCGAGTCCGGCAGTTTCGCGGGCTCCTACAGTTCGGTATTCACGAATTCATCGCTTGATCCGGAAGACGCCACGATCTCCTTTACAGGCGGGTCGGCGATTTCCTGCGGCGTTTGCTACCTGGTCATCAAGGACGGCAACACGAACCCGAACTATTATTTCTTCGACCTCGCAGCGGCCGGCTGGAACGGAACGGATGACATCATCCTGACCGACTTCTGGATCGGACGCGGCGCCATTTCCCACGTCGCCATCTGGGGCGTTCCTGGCCGCAGCGTGCCGGAGCCTGGCACGCTCGGGTTGCTCGGCCTCGGCCTCGCCGGGATCGCTGCCGGCATGCGCCGGCGCCGCAAGCACTGACCCACGCGGCCATCGGCCCGATCACGCAAGAAACCCCGCTCCGGCGGGGTTTCTTGTTTCCGGCGTGTGTCAGTGGCCTCGCGCGGCAAACGCTGCGTAGACGACGCCCAGGACGTGCTGCCAGCCGGAAACGTACTCCTGCCGCAGCAGCGGCCCGATCTCGCCGAGGGCCTCCCAGCCGCCATGGGTCAGCGTCACGCGGCTGCCGGCCGTGCGCGGCTCGAACAACACGTCGATCCACTGCGCGGTGTCCGGTTCCCGCCCCGGGTGCCAGCTGAAGCGCACCCGCCGGCCGCGCTCGAAAGAAAGCACCTCGCCCCAGACGTGACGCGTCCCGTCGGGCGCCCGTTCGTCCACTGCACCGCCCATGCAGGCCTCGAACCGGCAGCTGCTGCCTGCATCGCGAGACAGCGAGTGCGTCGCGACCGGCCACCAGTCGCCGAAACGCTCGGTAAAGGCGGCGAATGCCGCGGCCGGCGCCATCGCCAGGTCCACGCTGATCACGATCGGCCCCGGTGTGCTCATGGACCGGAAGGATACCGCCTGCGGCGGAGCGAGTTGAACGCGCGGCCAGCCGTTGCCGGACGCCATCCCGCGCCGGCGCCCGGCGCCTAGAATTCCCTCCATGGAATCCGTCGCCGCCATGCTGATCGTGGTGTTCCAGCTGTTCTTCGGCTGGTGCGGCGGCGGCGAGCCCGAACGGGCGCCCGCCGAGCCCTGCACCCAGTCCGGCTGCTGACGCCGCGCCGCGCGCTCAGTCCTTTCCCAGGATCCGCTCCAGGCGGTCGCGGTAGCTGCGCGACAGCTTCAGCTCGTGGCCGCCCTCGAGCGTCAGGAAGTATTCGCCGTTGGTGTGCGGCTTGAGCTTGCGGATGCGGCCGATGTTGACGATCGTCGAGCGGTGGATGCGCTGGAAGACAGCCGGATCGAGGCGCTCCTCGAACTGCTTCATCGTCGCCCGCACCACGTGCGTGCGGCCCTCTGCATGCACGCACATGTAGTCGCCGGCGGCGTCCACCCACTCGATCGCGGCCACCGGCAGCCGCACGGTCTCGCGGCCGAGCCGGATCGGCATGACCTCCGGGTAGCGACGCCCGATGCCCTCGGCGCCGCGTGCCAGCAGCTCGTCGGCGTCGAGCTGGCCGGCCCCGGTCACGCTCGCCAGCAGCGCCACGAGCTGCTCGCGGTGGCGAATCGACCGGCGCTGCGCGAACCGCTCGCGCACGTGCGCCATCGTGCGCTCGAAGCGCTCGTCCACCAGCGGCTTGAGCAGGTAGTCGAGCGCGTGGGCGTCGAAGGCGTCGATCGCATAGCGGTCGAAGGCGGTGACGAACACGACCATCGGCATGCTGGTCTGCGGGATGCGTCGCAGGACCTCGAAGCCGTCGAGGCCGGGCATCTCGATGTCGAGGAACATCAGGTCCGGCGCATGGGCGGCGACCGCCGCCACGGCCTCGCGCCCGTTGCCGCACTGGGCGACGACCTGCATGTCCTGGAATGGCCGCAGCCGCAGTTCGAGCCCGCGGCGCGCCAGCGGCTCGTCGTCGACGATGATGGCACGGATCGGGGCCTGCTTCGCCATCACAGCTCCAGCGGCAGGCGCATCTCGACGCGCAGGCCCGGCGCCGCGTCGGAGACTTCGACCCGGTGCGAATCGCCGTACAGCACCTTGAGGCGCTCGCGCGTGTTGCGCAGGCCGACGCCGCGGCCGTTGCCGGCGGTCGCGGCGGCCGGCAGGCCGGGCCCGTCGTCCATGACGGCGAGCCGCAGGCCGCCGCCCTCGATGCCGGCGATGATCGTCACCGAGCCGCCCTGCTCGCGCGGCGAGATCGCGTACTTCATCGCATTCTCGACCAGCGGCTGCAGCAGCAGCGACGGCACCAGCGCCGACTCCGCGCGCTCGTCGACGTCGAACTCGAGGCGCAGGCGGTCGCCGAAGCGCAGCTTCTCGATGCCGAGGTACAGGTTCAGCGAGTCGAGCTCCTGGCGCAGCGTGACTTTCTTCATCGGGTCCTGGTCGAGCGTGTAGCGCAGGAATTCCGACAGGCGCGAGACCGCAAGGTTCGCGGTCCGGTTCTGGCCGTCGAGCACGAGCGTCGAGATGGCATTCAGCGTGTTGAACAGGAAATGCGGGTTGAGCTGGTAGCGCAGCATCTTGAGCTGCGCCTCCTGCGCCAGCGCCGAGGCCTTGAGCGTCGCCTCGCGCTCGAGCTGCAGGCGCTCGTAGAACTTGACGCCGTAGTAGAGCCCGGTCCAGCACAGCAGCAGCGCCATCGACGACAGCGTGCCGACGAAGATCTCGAGCGGCTGCGGCACGTGCTGCATCGCCCACTCGGGCTTGACGATCTCCATGTAGGCCGTGTTGATGATCGCCCGCCAGGCCAGCGCGACGACCCAGCAGATCAGCGGCGAGCCGATCAGCATCGCCCGCGGGCCGCTCCGCCACAGCCGCCGGTAGGCGAGCCGCAGCGGCGCCGACAGCAGGAAGCCCGAGGCCGCGGCGATCGCGATCACCTGCACGTAGCCCGGCTCCTTGCCGTAGACCGCGGAGCCGACGTACTGGGCCAGGCCGTAGGCGCTCCAGCCGAGCGTGTGCAGCGCCCAGAACAGCAGGTTGCGGTTCCCGCGCAGGATGTCGAGGTTCATCCGGGCACCTTAATCATGCGCCGCGCGCCCGTGCAACGCCCTGGCTCGCCCGTGGCACGTCCCGTCGCAGGCTGCCCTCACCCGGGCGGCAGGGCGGAACGCAATTGCAGCGCGAGGCGCCAGCCCTGGTCCTGGCGGCACCAGACGTGGACGTAGGCGGCATCGGCGCGCGCCCCTGGCGCGGCCGCAGACAGGCCGTAGCTGTAGCCGAGGTCGCCGGAGGACGCGATGCCCGCGCCCATCGGCCAGTACTGCAACCCGGCCGGCAGCGCCGCCAGTGCCAGGGTGCGGGCCCCGTCATCGGCGGCGCCCTCGACCGAGGGGCCGTGGAACAGCCAGGCGGTGTCGGCCAGGCGGCGTGCGATCCGCGCCTGGTGCGACTCGCCGCCCGGCACACCCGAAATCTCGAGGTCGAGCAGCTGCAGCTCGCCCGGCGGCACGGCCTCGCCGGCCACGCAGGCCTGCGCGCCAAGCAGTGGCTCGTGGCTGCGGGCTTCCCAGGCGCCAGCGGGCGCGCGGCCGAAGCCGCCGTCGAACAGCACGCGCCATCCGCCAGCGCCGCGGCGCCAGACCGTCACGTAGCGGCCCTGGCCCGTGCGCGCCGCCGGATCCCGCGGCTTGAACTGCCAGGGGCCGCTGGCGAAGCCGAGGTCGCCCGCCGCCGACATCTGCGCGCGGTCCGGCAGCCAGTCGAGCGTGCCGTCGAAATCCTCGATCACGGTCCAGGCCGCGCGGCCCCAGACCGGGCCCGGCTGCAGCACGATCGACTCCTCTCCGAGGTACTCGAGGAACGCCGCCTTCGCGCCCCGCTCGCGCGAGGCGGCCGCGAAAGCCGCCTCGAGCTCGACCACCGTCGCGTGCGTGGCCGCAGGCGTTGCTGCCGGTGCGGGCTCGGGCGCCGGCTTGCAGGCCGAGAGCAGGCCGATGACGAGGATGCTGCCGACTGCAAGGCCGGCGGTGCTGCATTTCATGACCTGGTCTCCTCCGCATACTGCCGCGCCGCCGCAGCCAGTTCGCCCGCGACCCTCCGGCGCAGGCCGGGTGGTGCGAGCACTTCGACCCCGGCGCCGTGGCGCAGCAGGTCCATCACGAGTTCGGGTTCCTGGCTGTAGGGCAGTTCCAGCACGTAGCTGCCGTCGGCCTCGATCCGCCCGGACTGGCGCGAATGCCAGACCTCGTCGGCGACCCAGCGCGCGCTGGCCGGCGTGAAGCGCAGCACCGCGGTCTGCGTCTCGGCGCCGGGAAAGATGCCATAGCCTGCGCCGAGCACGCGATCGAGGTCCTCGTCGGCCACCTCGCGCGCCGCTTCGCCGGTCACGCGGGCGGAGCGGATCGCGTCCACCGCAAACACGCGCAGGTCGCGGCGCAGGTGGCACCAGGCGTCGAGATACCAGTTGTAACGGTAATGCACGAGGCGCTGCGGCGACACGCTGCGCTCGGTGACCGCGCCGTCGCCGCGCCGCTGGTGGCGGATCTGCACCTGCTTGCGGCCGAGCAGCGCAAGCGACAGCGCCTCGAAGGTCTCGCGGTTGACGCTGCGCGTGCCGAGCGCCAGCACGCGCATGCGGCGGCGGATTTCGCGATGGCCGCGGTCGCCGCGCTCGAGCAGGGCGCTGAGGCGCTCGCGCAGCGGCTCGAACTGGCGCCCCAGCAGACCCGAGCCGAGGCTGCCGAGCAGGTGGTCGATCTCCAGCAGCGCGTAGATTTCCGCCGGGCTGAACCAGACGCCGGGCAGCTCCGAGCGCTCGGCGCCGGGATCGAGCACGTAGGCCTGGCGTTCGCGCGACCAGACGATCGGCACGTTCAGCCTGTCGCGCAGGTATTCGATGTCGCGCTTGAAGGTCGCGTGCGAGACCTCGAGTTCGTCCTCGATCTCGCGCCGCGTCACGGCGCCCTTCTCGACCAGCCGGCGCCGGATGCGGTAGAAGCGTTCGGTCCGGTCCACGGCGCTAGCGGGCCGGCACGACCCGGAGCAGACGTCCCGAATCCTCGTCGGTCAGCAGGTAGAGCGCGCCGTCGGGCCCTTCGCGGACGTCGCGCACGCGCTCGTCGATCGCGATGCGTTCCTCGGCGCGCACCGAGCCGTCCGGCCCGAGCTCGAGCCGCACCAGCTGCTTGGCCGCCAGCGCGCCGACGAACAGCTGCCCCTTCCAGGCCGCGTGCCCGTGGCCGCTGTGGAACGCCATGCCCGAGGGCGCGATCGACGGCACCCAGTAGTGCAGCGGCTGCTCCATGCCCGCCTTCGCCGTGCCCTCGCCGATCGCCGGGCCGTGGTACTCGCGCCCGTAGGTGATCACCGGCCAGCCGTAGTTGCGGCCGGCGCGCGCGATGTTGATCTCGTCGCCGCCGCGCGGGCCGTGCTCGTGGGTCCACAACTCGCCGGTCTGCGGGTGCAGCGCCGCGCCCTGGATGTTGCGATGCCCCCAGGACCAGATCTCGGGCCGGGCGCCGTCGCGCCCGACGAACGGGTTGTCGGCCGGCACGCTGCCGTCGCTGCGGATGCGCAGCACCTTGCCGATGTGCGTGCCGAGATCCTGCGCCGAGTCGCGCTCCTTGTTGCGCTCGCCGGTCGTCACGAACAGCGTGCCGTCCCGCGCGAACACCAGGCGCGAGCCGAAGTGGTGACCGCTGGCGATCTTCGGCTGCTGGCGGAAGATGACCTCGACGTCCGCGAGCTGCATGCCGTCGAGGCGAGCGCGCGCGACGGCCGTGCCGTTGGTGCCGTCGGCCCCGGGCTCGGCATAGGAGAGATAGATCGTCGCGTTGGCGGCGAACTCCGGGTCCAGCGCCACGTCCAGCAGCCCGCCCTGGCGTTCCGCGAACACCGCGGGCACGCCCGCGACCGGCTCCGAGACGCTGCCGTCCGCGCCCACGTAGCGCAGCCGTCCCGGCCGCTCGGTCACCAGCATGCGCCCGTCCGGCAGGAATGCGAGCGCCCAGGGGTGCTCGAGCCCGCGCGCGATCGTCGCGATCTCGACCGGCGTCTGGCCGTCCGGCGGCGTCATCGCCGCGTCCTGGCAGGCGCCGGCGCCTGCGAACAGCGCCAGCAGCAGCAGGCTGCGCCCGGCCCAGGCCGCGCGATTCATGTCGTCACCATGACTTTTCCGTCCTTGATCCTGACCGGGTAGGTCCGCAACGCCTTCTCGCCGCGCACCGCGTTCAGCAGCTGGATGCCGGGCGGGAAATTCGCCCACTCCACCACCGCGCCGGTGGCGATGTCGAAGCGCGCCCGGTGCAGCGGGCACTGCACCTCGCAGCCGCGCACGATCTTGCCGCGCGCGAGCGGCCCGAAGGTGTGGGTGCACTGTGCCTGCGTCGCGTACCAGCCATCTTCGAGATGATAGACGACGACCCGCTCGCTGCCCGCGCGGCAAGCCTTCATGCCGCCGACCGGGAGGTCCGTCTCGTCGCAGACCGCGTGCTGGGCCATCTCAGCCGGCCGCAACGCGGGTGATGATGTAGCCGCCGGACTTCTGGTCGAACTCGAGGTCGATCAGCTTGCGGTCGCGCGCCTCCTCCAGCAGCTTGCCGAAGGTCTTGAAGCCGTAATAGCTCTCGTTGAATCCCGGCTTGCGGCGCTTGATCGCCTGCTTGACCATCGAGCCCCAGACCTTCTCTTCCGCGTCGCGCTCGGCAAACAGGTCCTCGGCGGTCTCGACCATCAGGTCGATGCCCTCCTGGCGGCGATCCTCGGCGGTGGCCGGCGCCTTCGCCTCGGCCTTGTCCGCCTTCGGCTTGCGCCTGCCGCGGCCGCGGCCCTCGCCCCGCACCAGGTCGTCGTAGTAGATGAACTCGTCGCAGCCGCTGATCAGCAGGTCGGAGGTCGAGTTCTTGACGCCGCAGCCGATCACCCGCTTGTTGTTCTCGCGCAGCTTCGCGACCAGCGGCGAGAAATCCGAGTCGCCGCTGATGACGACGAAAGTGTCGACGTGCTCCTTCGTGTAGCAGAGGTCGAGCGCATCCACGACCATGCGGATGTCGGCGGAATTCTTGCCGGACTGGCGGATGTGGGGAATCTCGATCAGCTCGAAGGCCGCCTCGTGCATGGCGCCCTTGAACTCCTTGTAGCGCTCCCAGTTGCAGTAGGCCTTGCGCACGACGATGTTGCCCTTGAGCAGCAGCCGCTCGAGCACCTTGCGGATGTCGAAGCTCGGGATGTGGGCGTCCTTGACGCCGAGCGCCACGTTCTCGAAATCGCAGAACACCGCCATGATGCGGGTATCGGTCCGGTTGTCGTTCAAGTGTCCTCCGCGGCGCGCAGGGCGCCGTCGTTCATTCCTCGCCGGCGGCGGGTTTCCAGGCCGATGCGAGTTCCTGCTGCTTGCGCGGCGGCACCGGGTCGTAGTGGCTGAAATCGAGCGTGAAGCTGCCCTCGCCGCCCGTCAGTGCCTTCAGGCGGTTCTGGTAGTCGGTGACCTCGGCGAGCGGCACGTAGGCCGACACGACGATGCGGCCGCGGGAGCGCGCCTCGTTGCCGTCGATGCGCGCGCGGCGGGTCGCCAGGTCGGCGGTGATGTCGCCCATCACGGTGCCCGGCGCGTTGATCCGCACGTGCACGATCGGCTCCAGCACCGCCGGCGCGGCCTTCTGCACCGCATCGAGGAAGGCCTTGCGCCCGGCGGACACGAAGGCGACTTCCTTGGAATCCACCGAGTGGTACTTGCCGTCGTAGACCGACACGCGGATGTCCTGCAGCGGGAAGCCGGCCACCGCGCCCTCGACCAGCGCGTGGCGGATGCCCTTCTCGACCGCCGGGATGAACTGGTTCGGGATCGCCCCGCCCTTCACGTCGTCGACGAACTCGAACCCGCCGCCGCGCGCCAGCGGCTCGATCCGCAGGTACACCTCGCCGAACTGGCCGGCGCCGCCGGTCTGCTTCTTGTGCCGGTGATGGCCCTCGGCCGGCCGCGTGATGGTCTCGCGGTACGGGATCGACGGCGGGCGCGTCTTCACCGCCACGCCGTAGCGCTCGCTCATGCGCTCGATCATCACCCGCAGGTGCAGGTCGCCCATGCCGTACAGCACGGTCTCGTTGAGCGACGCGCTGTGCTCGACCCGCACGCAGGGGTCCTCGGCCGCCAGCTTGTGCAGCGCCTCGGCGAGCTTGTGCTCGTCGCCGCGGCGCTCCGGCTCGATCGCGACGCCGAGCATCGCCGGCGGGAACGCGATGGACTTGAGGTGGAAGTTGTCCTCGTCGTGCGAATCGTGCAGCACGGCGTCGAAATGCAGTTCGTCGAGCTTGGCGACGGCGCAGATGTCGCCGGGCACGGCCTGCGGGACCTCGTCGTGGTCCTTGCCCTGCATGCGGTACAGGTGGGCGATCTTGACCGGCTTGCGCGCGTCGCCGACGAACAGCTGGGCGCCCGCGCGGATCGTGCCCTGGTGCACCCGGAACAGCCCGAGCTTGCCGACGAACGGGTCCATGGTCACCTTGAACACGTGCGCGATCGCGTGCCGGCGCGGGTCGGGGACGACCTCGACGCGCTGGGCCGCCGCGCCCTCGCCCTTCATGAACGGCGGGGCATTGCCCTCGGCGGGATTCGGCATCAGCCGCGCCATCACCTCGAGCAGTTCCGGTATGCCGGCGCCGGTCTCGGCCGAGACGAAGCAGACCGGCAGCAGGTGACCCTCGCGCAGCGCTTTCTCGAACGGGTCGTGCAGCTGCTCGGGCGTCAGCTCCTCGCCCTGCTCCAGGTACAGCGCCATCAGCTCGTCGTCGACCTCGACGACCTGGTCGATGATCTCGGTGTGGGCCTGGTCGACCGAGGAGAAATCCGTGGCGTCGCCCGTGTTATGGAAAAAGCAGTCGATGACGCCGGCGCCGCCGCCGGTCGGCAGGTTGAGCGGCAGGCACTCGCGGCCGAACTGCTCGCGGAGCTCGGCGAGCACGGCTTCCGGGTTGGCCTCGCGCGCATCGATCTTGTTGATCACCACCAGCCGGCACAGGCCGCGGTCGCGCGCGACATCCATCATGCGCTGGGTCATCGGCTCGACGCCGGCGACTGCGCTGACGACGACGGCCGCGGTCTCGACCGCCTCCAGCACCGGCAGCGTGCGGCCGATGAAATCCGGGTAGCCGGGGGTGTCCGCCAGGTTGACGTGGGCGCCGCCGGTCTCGAGCCAGCACAGGGTGGCGTCGATCGAATGCAGCAGGCGCCGGGCCTGGGGGTCGTGGTCGCAGACCGTGCTGCCGCGGGCCAGGCTGCCCTTGGCGCGGGTGCTGCCGGCGCCGAACAGCAGTGCCTCCGCCAGCAGGGTCTTGCCCGCCCCGGCGTGGCCGACCAGGGCAATGTTGCGCATGTCGCCGGTGGCTTTCGTCATCCTTTCCCCTGTTCTGCCGCCGCGAAGGCAGGTTTTTCAAAAAGGATAGCACCGAAGGCGGCGGCTGGCTTGCGCCATTCCGGGATGAAGGGCAAACTCGGTTTCCTTACGACAAAACCCCGGACGACGGGGCCGGCGGGGGCGACAAAATGGCGGTTTCGGTCAAGGGCGACAGCGCGGATCCGATGGTCGAGCCGAACGTCATCCCGCTCGTCGACATCATGCTCGTGCTGCTGATCATCTTCATCATCACCATCCCGGTGATGACGCACGCGGTCAAGATCGACCTGCCGCGCGACAACCCGAATCCTCCGAGCGAGCCGCCGGAAGTCGTCCGGATCTACGTCGAATTCGACGGCTCGATCATGTGGAACGGCACGCCGGTCGACCCGGCATCGTTCCAGGACTACGTCGCCATCGAGAACGCCAAGGACCCACAGCCGGAGGTGCACGTGGACGCGCACCGCCGCGTGCCGTACGTGTACGTCGCCAACGTGCTGTTCACGCTGCAGCGCGGCGGCCTGCAGAAGGTCGGCTTCGTCTCGGGCGGCGGCGCTGGCGCCGAGCCGGTGGCGCCCTAGCGGCCCGGACCCGACCCGCCGCGGGCCATGAAACGGTCCGTGCTTTCCGCGATGTGGATCGGCCTCGCCATGGCGGCGGGCGGTCCGGCTTGCGCCGATGACGCCGCGACGCGGCGTTACGAGCTCCCCAACCTCGATACGCTCGAACTCGTGCTGCCGGCCGGCTGGCAGGACGAAGTCGACACCCCGCCCGGCGGCGTGACCCTGACCATCCGCATCTTCCCGCAGGCCGGGGAAGCGTTCGAGGTGTTCGTGACCCCTGAATTCCCCGAACCGACCGCGCCCGAAGTGCGCGACGCGGCAACCCTGCGGGCAGCGGTGCGCGAGGCGGCCGCGCGCGTGCAGCCGGATGCCGTCGAGGGGCAGCTCGAGATCCGCCGGCTGCAGGGCGAGAGCGGCATCGGCTTCTACTACGCGGCGACCGACCGCGCGCCGGAGCCCGGTGAGTTCCGGATCATGAACCAGGGCGCGCTGCAGGCCGGCGCGCTGACGCTGTGGTTCACGGTCCTCACCAATGACGGGCAGGACGCAGTCGTTGCCGACGCTCTCGCCATGCTGCAGGCAGCCGTGCACCTCGAGACCGGCGCCGACCGGCGCTGAGCCGCCGGCTCCCGCCTCCGCTCACGCGACGAATCGCCCGGCCCGCGCGGCGGGCGGCCTGTCCGCGCGTACGCTGCGCCCGGATACTGCCGCCAACCTGCCGGAGGCCGGTCGATGAAACACCTGTGCGCCTGGCTGCTGATCGCGGCGGCATCGATGGCGGTTCGCGCCGATGCCGACGGCACCGCCTGGGACCTCGAGATCGTGCCGCTCAAGCCGGACATCTACCTGCTGCAACGGCCAGAACCGCTGCGCCAGCCGGTCGAAGGCAACGTGCTGGTCATCGTCAACGAACAGGACGTCGTCGTGTTCGAGGGCGGCGGCATGCCGGTGGCCGCCGAGAACGCGATCCGCCTGATCCGCAGCTTCACGGACAAGCCCGTCAGCCACCTGGTCAACAGCCACTGGCACGGCGACCACAGCCTCGGCAACCAGGTCTACCGGGCGCAGTTCCCGGGCATCACGATCGTCGGCCATCCCGCGACGCGGACGGCGATGCTCGGGGCGCCCTACCGCTACGTCACGGAATTCGACAAGGATCTCGGGCCGACCATCGCGGAATGGACCGCGCTCGACGACCGGGGCGAGCTGTCGCCCGGCCGGCAGCGGCTGCTCGCCGACCTCCGGCTGCTGATCGAGGACGCCCGGCGCATCCGCGCGACGCCGCCGGACCTGACCGTCGCCGACGGGCTCGTGCTGCATCGCGGCACGCGCGAGATCCACGTTTTGCACCTGGGCCGCGGCAATACCGAGGGCGACCTCGTGCTGTGGCTGCCGCAGGAACGGATACTCGCGACTGGGGACCTGGTCGTGCACCCGATTCCCTACGGTTTCGGCAGCTTCCCGCGCGAATGGGTCGAGACCCTCGGGCGCATCGCGACGTTCGACTTCGAACTGCTGGTGCCGGGCCACGGCGCGGTTCAGCGCGACCGCCAGTACGTCGAGCTGCTGCAAACCATGCTGACCGCCATGCGGGCGCAGGCCGCGGCAGCGGTCGCGCGCGGCCTCGACCTCGAGGCCACGCGCCAGGCGCTCGATTTTTCGGCATTCGCGCCGTCGTTCCCGCAGGACGACATGGGCAAGCGGCTGTTCCAGGCCTGGTGGACCTCGCCGATCGGGCGCTCGCTGTGGCTCGAGGCGAGCGGCAAACCGATCGTGCAGGCGGGCTCCGGCGAAAACGACTGACGCGCCGCCATCTGCTAATCTGGCCCGGACATGATGGACCGGCGACAATTGCTCGGACTCACGCTCGGCGCGGGCGCAACGCTCGGCCTCGTGCCGCGCCTCGCCGCCGCCATCGGCCAGGGCGGCCTGCGCTTCCGCCCGATCCCGTCGAGCCGGGAGCTGATCCCGGTCATCGGCCTCGGCAGCTCCGCAACCTTCCGCGCGGTGGCACAGGGCGAAGACGTGGCCGCGCTGCGCGACGTGCTCGACGTGCTGGTCTCGCGCGGCGGGACGGTGTTCGACACGGCGCCCTCCTACGGCGCATCCGAGGAGGTCGCCGGCCGCCTCGCCCGCGAGCTCGGCATCACGCAGAAGATCTTCTGGGCCACCAAGGTCAACGTCGCGCCGCGCGGCGGCGGCCCCGCGGATCCGGACGCGGCGCGGGCGCAGATCGAGGAATCCTTCCGGCGCTTCGGCGTCGAGGCGATGGACCTGATCCAGGTGCACAACCTCGGCGACGTGCCGGTGCAGCTCGGCATCCTGAAGGAACTCAAGCAGGCGCGGCGCGTCGGCTACATCGGCGTCACGTCCACCAGCCAGTCCCAGTACCCGGAACTGATCCGGGTCATGCGCGAGGAACCGCTCGATTTCATCGGCGTGGACTACGCCGTGGACAACCGCGAGGTCGAGGAAACCATCCTGCCGCTGGCGATCGAGCGCCGGATCGCGGTCATGGTCTACGTGCCTTTCGGGCGCACCCGGCTGTTCCAGCGCGTCCGCGGCCAGCCGCTGCCCGACTGGGCGGCGGAGTTCGACGCCGCGAGCTGGGCGCAGTTCTTCATCAAGTACGTGCTCGGCCACCCCGCGGTCACGGTCGTGACGCCGGCGACCAGCAAGCCCGCGCACATGCTGGACAACATCGGCGGCGGCATCGGCCGGCTGCCCGACGAGGCCATGCGCCGGCGCATGGCCGAGTTCATCGACGCGCTGCCCGCCGCCGGCTGATCAGCGGCCCGCGAACCACTGCGGCAGCGCCAGCGTCAGCTGCGGGACCAGCGTGATCGTGAGCACGCCGATCGCGAGCACCGCGAGCATCGGCAGGCTCGCGCGCGCGACCTCGAGCACCGGGCGGTGGAAGCGCGACGCCGACATGAACAGGTTCAGCCCGACCGGCGGCGTCAGGTAGCCGAGCTCGAGGTTCGCCAGCAGGATGATGCCGAGGTGCACCGGGTCGACGCCGAAGGCGAGCGCGACCGGCACCACCAGCGGCGCCACGACGATGATGGCCGAGAAGATGTCCATCAGGCAGCCGACCGCCAGCAGGAACACGTTGAGCGCCAGCAGGAACACCCAGCGCGACTCGATCGCGGTCGAGATCCAGGCGGTCAGCCGGTCCGGCACGTGCTCGGTGATCAGCAGGTTGGTCAGGCCCATCGCCGCCCCGAGGATCAGCAGCACGCCGCCCACCAGCAGGCCGCACTCGCGCAGCACTTCGACGAGCTTCTCGCCGCGCGGCAGGTCGCGGTTGACCAGCGCAGCGACCAGGATCGCATAGGCCGCGGTCATCGCGGCGGCCGGCACCGGCAGTGCATAGCCGCCGAAGATCAGCACCAGCGGCACCACCGGCAGCAGGATCTCCCACTTCGCGCGCCAGGTCGTGACCAGCGCGCGCCGCCAGCTGAAGCGCGGCCGGAACACCCGCCGCGGCGACGCCCACACGCCCCAGGCGCAGGCGAGCGCCACCATCAGCAGCCCGGGCACCGCGCCGCCGAGGAACATCTGCTCGATGGAAACCTGGGCGACGATCGAATAGAGAATCAGCGGCAGGCAGGGCGCGAACAGCACGCCGAGCGAGCCCGCGCCGGTGACCAGGCCAAGCGCCGCGCGGTCGCCGTACTGCGACGAGAGCAGGATCGGCATCAGCAGGCCGCCGAGCGCCAGGATCGTGACGCCGGATCCGCCCGTGAACGCCGTGAAGAAGGCGCAGGCCAGCACCGCGACGACGGCCGGACCGCCGCGCAGGTGGCCCGACCAGGCGCGCAGCAGCCGCACCAGGCGCCGCGCCGCGCCGCTGGCGGCGACCACGTAGCCGGCGAGCGTGAACAGCGGCAGCGTCGCCAGCAGCGGGTTGGTCACCTGGTCGTAGTGGTCGAGCGGCACCGAGGCGATCGGGTCGCCGGCGGCGATGAAGAAGATGAGCGCGATGCCGGCCAGGCCGACGAAGATCGGCGCGCCGAGCAGGATCGCGGCGCCGAGGGCGACCAGCAGCGGCGTGCGGATCGCCATGACGCCGCCGTCGAGCTGGTCCACGGCGACCGTCAGCGCCGCGCCGGCCAGGAACACGCCGATGCGCAGCAGCGTGCCGCCGGCCGCATGGCGCGCGATGCGCAGCATGATGACGAAAAAGCCGAGCGGCATCGCCGCCTGCAGCGCCACGCGCGGCACGCCGAAGGCCAGCGCGCTGGACGAGCCGGCCTCCTCCGCCACGAACTGCCAGGCGGCGTGCGTCAGCAGGCCGGCGACCGCGGTCGCGACGACGCCCGTGTACAGGGCAATCGCCGGTTTCCAGCGCGGCGGCAGGGCGAGCGCGACGGTGCCCATCGCCAGCAGCCGCCCGTCGCGCGCTGCCGCCATGCCGCCCAGCATGCCGACCAGCAGCGTCAGGTGGCGGATCAGCTCGTCCGTGTCGGCGAGCGCCGTGCTGGCGCTGCCGACGCCGAGCAGCACCAGCGCCGCCAGCGCCGCCGCCAGCAGCAGGTTCTCGGCGCGGTGAACGAAGGTCATCACCTGGCGTTTTCTGCCGGCGCCTTCAGGGTCGCGACCGCCAGGTCGAACATCTCGGCGGGAACGATGTCGCCGCGGATGCGCGGGTACATGCGCGCGACTTCGCCGCGGAACTCGCGCTCTGCTTCCGGCGTCAGCGCCACGATCTTGAGCCCCTGCTTCTCCTGCATGGCCTGGACCGCCTGCTGGTCCTCGGCGCGGCTGGCGCGGCGCATCTCGACGCCGGCGCGCTCGGACGACTCCTGGATCCAGGCCTGCGCCGCAGGGTCGAGCTGCTTCCACGCCTTCTCGGTCACGACCATCGCGCCGGTGATCGGCGCCCAGTTGAGGTCCAGCATGTAGGGCGCATAGGTCGCGACCTGGTTGAAGTTGGCGAGGAATGCCGGCACCGGCAGCGCGTCGATCATGCCGTTGCGCAACCCGAGCAGGATCTGGTCCGGCTCCAGCACGACCGGCGTGTAGTAGGCCTTCATCATCTCGATGCTGTCCGGGTCGCCCGAGCTCGCGAGCACCCGCATCGGCTTCAGGTCGGCGACGCTGCGGATCGGCTTGTTCGAGAAATACCGCACCCAGCCGGCATCGGCCCAGAACAGCACGATGTAGCCCGCCTCCCGCAGGCGGCGCTCCAGTTCCGGGCGCAGGCGCTCGCGCACCCGGTCCACGTCGTCCCAGTCCTTGAACATGAGCGGCATCATCTGCAGGGCGGTGACGGAGCGATCGAGCTGGCCGAGGCCCACCGAGGTCAGCATCGCGCCCTGGATCTGCCCCACGCGCATGCGCCGCACGATCTGCAGTTCGCCGCCCTGGGTCCCCGGGTAGATGTTCATCGACACGCCGCCCGGGCCCTTCGACCATTCCGCGTCCAGCGCCTGCAGCCGCTTGTGGAACGAGGAGCCCGCCGGCGCCACGGTCGCGATGCGCAGCTCCTTGCGCCCGGCGGCGGCCGCCGGCGGCGCGATGGCGGGCAACGCGAAGATGAGCGCGAGTGCCAGGCAGGCCGCGCGGATGGTCGGATGCATCATGAACTCGGCTCCTCGGTGGCGTCGGTGTCGTCGAGCGGCGGCAGGATCCAGCGATCCGCATTGGCAGCGAGCCAGGCCGCACGCCGCTGCATGATCGTGTTGACGAGCCGCGTCGGCGGGTCGGCGTCGGGATCGATCGCCAGCGCGGCGGCGATGGACCGGTCGAAACAGGCGCGGTCTTCCTGCGGCAGGCAGACGGCCTCGGCCCAGGACAGGTGCGGGCCGGCGGCCAGGCCCGCCGTCAGCCCGAGCGCGCGCTCGTAGTGGCGGCGCGCCTGGGCGACTCGATCGCCCTCCGCATCCGGCCGCGCCATCGTGTAGGAAATCAGGAACGAGTGGATCGCGCCGCGATCCCAGGCCTCGTCCACTGCCAGCGCGCGATCGATCAGCGCGGATACCAGCGGCAGCTCCGCGACCAGCGAAGGATCGTCCTTGCCGAGCGAGATTGCGGCAGCCCAGGACACTGCCGTCCAGTACAGCAGGTCGGCCTCGGCGGCGCCGGCGCGCGCGGCCGCCGCCGCGCGATCGGCGCGCAGCTGGCCGCTGAAACCCGGCAGTGCCACGTCCAGGCCGCGCAGGCCATAGTCGCGCGCGCGCAGGTACAGGCGGCGCGCGCGATCCCAGTCAGTCCACGCCCGTTCGGCGTCGTCGAGCGCCAGCGCGTCGGCATCCTGCTGCACGAACGCATACGCGTACTGCGTGAATCCCGCGCTGGTCGCCGCCAGCAGGCCGCGATGCTCCGGCGTCGTGGCGAGCACGCTCTCCATCAGCTTCAGGCTGAATGGCAGCGCCTCGCGGACCAGCTCCGGGTCGTCGTCCGCCGAGTACGTCGTGCCGGAGGCGGCCAGCGTGTCGCCGATGCGGTTGGCCGCGAAGCGCTCGACCGAGCAGCCCGCGGCCAGGGCCGCGAGCGCCAGCGCGGCTGCGCCGGTCAGCAGTCTGCTCATGCCATGCATCCTGGAAAAACCCCCATCGACGGCCGGGAAGGATTCAAGCGTCCGGGGCAGCCGCATGATACATCGCGCTCATCGCCCGAGGAATTCTGCCATGCGCGCCAGGTATTGCGACGATGAGCCGATGTCATTGTGCGACAGCCCCTCGAGCCGCAGCACCTCGACCTGCGCCGGCGGAAACGCCGCTATCAGCGCCGCGGAGCGCTCGTGCGGGATGATCTCGTCGGCGCCGGCGACGATCGCCAGCACCGGCGCGCGGATCGCCGGCGCGCGGCTCGCCGACTCATAGCGATCCCGCATCAACAGTCCGACCGGCAGCCAGCGGAAATGCCCGGCCGCGACCCGCGCGAGGCTGTCGAACGGCGTGACCAGCACCAGCCGGCGCACGTCGCGGACGCTCGCCAGGCGGGCGGCGACGCCACTGCCGAGACTGCGGCCGATGACCGAGATCTCGGGATGGCGCGGCCGCAGGTGATCGAAGATCGCCGCGGCATCGGCGACCAGGGCCGCTTCCGACGGGCTGCCGCTGCTGCCGCCGTAGCCGCGGTAGTTGACCAGGTACAGCGAGTGGCCCGGGAACGCGGCGGCAAAACCCTGGACGCTGCGCGCCACGTCCTCGGCATTGCCGCCGAAATAGACGAGCGCGCGCGGCCCCGGCCGCGGCACGGCCCAGATCTTGAGCACGGCGCCATCCACCGGCAGCCGCATTGCGACGGCATCCGGTTGGTCCGACTCCGGCACCGGAAAATAGATCTGCGATCGCTGCCCGAGGAACAGCAGCAGGCACAGTGCCAGGTAGGCCGCCAGCGGCAGCAGCAGCAGGAGCGTCAGCTTGCGCAACTCGCCGCCGCGCGGCTCAGGCGCCGTCGTGCAGCTCGATCGTCGCCTCGATCTCGACTGCGATGTTGGACGGCAGCGACTGCATGCCCACCGCCGAGCGCGCCGCCTTGCCGGCCTCGCCGAAGGCGACGACCATCAGGTCGGAGAATCCGTTCATGACCCGCGGGTGATCGCGGAAATCCTCGGTGGACTGCACCATGCCGAGGATGCGCACGAAGCGCTTCACTTTCGACAGCTCGCCGACCGCCGCCTTGATGGTCGCCAGCATGCACAAGCCGACTTGCTCGGCCGAGCGGGCGCCCTGCTCGACCGTCAGGTCGCCGCCGACCTTGCCGGTCGTGAAATCCTCGCCGCATTCGCCATGGCCGGACAGGAACAGCAGGTTGCCGGTGCGCACCGACGTCACGTAGGTCGCGACCGGCCGCCGCGGCGCGGGCAAGCTGTAGCCGGCCGCGGCGAGCCGCGCCTCGGGCGTGTCGCCGGCCGCATCTGCGAACGCGGGCGTCGCGAATGCCAGGCATGCCAGCAGCAGGATTGTACGCATGGTCGTGATCTCCGGGAGTCCGGCGAGACTAACCCGGATTGAAACCAGCCGCCAGCGTGAAGCATCATCGTCGGATGAGCGACGAACGACTCGCATCGCATCGCGCCGTGGTCGGCGACGGCTTCGAGATCCGGCGCGCGCTGCCGAACCGCCACCGGCGCACGGTCGGCGCCTGGTGCTTCCTCGACCATGCCGGACCCGTGGATTACGCGGCCGGCCGCGGGCTGACGATCGGGCCGCACCCGCACATCGGCCTGCAGACCTTCAGCTGGATGATCGAGGGCCGCATCCTGCACCGCGACAGCCTCGGCTTCGAGCAGTGGATCCATCCAGGCCAGGTCAACCTGATGACCGCCGGCCGCGGCATTTCGCACTCGGAGGAATCCCCGGCGGATGCGCCGGGGCGGTTCCAGCTCGCGCAGCTTTGGATCGCGTTGCCGAAAGCGGAAAGCGAGCGCGAGCCGGCGTTTCACCACTATCCCGAGCTGCCGGTGTTCGGGCAGGGCGGCTTCCGCATCACCGTGCTGGCCGGCCTGCACGCCGGCCACCGCTCGCCGGCGCAGGTCTACACGCCGCTCGTGGGCCTCGACCTCGCAGCGGCCGGCGCCGCCGGTGCCGTGCTGCCGCTCGATCCCGCATTCGAGCACGCGGTGCTCACGCTCGAAGGAGCGCCGGCGGTCGCAGGCGAACCGCTGGCCCCGGGTGTCCTGCAGTACCTGGGGCCCGGCCGCGACTCGCTGCGCATTGACGCGCCCGCCGCATCGCGCCTGCTCGTGATCGGCGGCGAGCCCTTCGCCGAGGAAATACTGCTGTGGTGGAACTTCGTCGCCCGCAGCCGCGACGAGATCGAGGCCGCAGCCAGGGACTGGCAGCGCGGCGAGCGGTTTGGCCGGGTGCAGGGCGCGCGCGGCGCGCCGCTCGCCGCGCCGGATCCGGCGACGCTGCGCCCGCGCGGCGGCGGGCGATGAACCGCGCGGTCGCCGCCGTGCACGACGCCGCGCCGCCGCACTGGGTCGGCGACGGCTTCCCGGTACGATCGGTTTTTTCCTATGACGGCCTCGGGCGCGAGAAGCTGAGCCCGTTCCTGCTGCTGGACTATGCCGCACCGCGCCGCTTCGAGCCCGCGACGCAGCGCCGCGGCGTCGGCGAGCATCCGCACCGCGGATTCGAGACCGTCACGATCGTCTACCAGGGCGAGCTCGAGCACCGCGATTCGGCCGGCAACGGCGGGCGCATCGGCCCCGGAGACGTGCAGTGGATGACGGCCGGCGCCGGCGTCGTGCACGAGGAGTTCCACTCCGGGCGCTTCGCGCAGGCGGGCGGCACGATGGAGATGATGCAGCTCTGGGTCAACCTGCCGGCCCGGGACAAGATGACGCCGCCGCGCTACCAGACCCTGCTGGACGCGGACATCCCGAGCGTGGCGCTGCCGAACGATGCCGGCCTGCTGCGCGTCATTGCCGGCGAGTTCGACGGCCACCGCGGCCCGGCGCGCACGTATTCGCCGGTCAGCGTCTGGGATCTCCGGCTGAAGGCTGGAGGCACTGCGACGCTGGCCCTGCCCGAGGGACACACGGCAGCGGCGGTGCCGATGCACGGCGCAGTCACCGCCAACGGCTCCGCCGTCGCCGGCCCGTCGCAGCTCCTGCTGTTCGAGCGCAGCGCCGGCGCTTTCACGCTCGCGGCCGAGGCCGACACGGCCGTGCTGGTGCTCGGCGGCGCCCCGCTCAACGAGCGGGTCGTGGGCTACGGGCCGTTCGTGATGAACAGCGAGCGCGAGATCGCCGACGCGATCCGGGATTTCCAGGGCGGACGATTCGGGCGCCTGTGACTGCCGCATGACGCAACGCGCGATCGTCTGGGACAATCATGCCTGCCTGCCGTTCGAGGACACCGAGCGGTGGCTGCCGGGCATCGAGCGCTATCGGCAGGCCGGCGCCGACGTGGTGACGATCAACATCGGCGACAGCCACGTGCCGCTCGAGGTGCTCGAGCGGATGGCGGCCTGCATCCGCCGCCACGTCGAGGACAATCCGGACCGATATCTGCTGGGCCGGACCGTCGCGGATCTCCGGACGGCACGCACCACCGGCAGGCTCGCGGTCTGCCTCGACATCGAGGGCGTGTTCGCGCTCGGCGAGGACCTCGCGCTGGTCGAGCACTTCTACCGGCTGGGCGTGCGCTGGATGCTGCTGGTCTACAACCGGCGCAATCTCGCCGGCAGCGGCTGCCACGACCCGGACGATCCCGGCCTGACGGCGCATGGCCGCGCGATCCTCGCCGAGATGGACCGCGTCGGCATGATCCGGTGCTGCTCGCATACCGGCTACCGCACCGCGCGCGAAGTGATCGACTCGAGCGACCGCCCGGTCATCTTCTCGCACTCCAATCCGCGCGCGCTGCACGACCACCCGCGCAACATCCCCGACGACCTGATCCGCGCCTGCGCCGCGACCGGCGGCGTGGTCGGCATCAATGGCATCGGCCTGTTCCTCGGCAACCGGCAACCAGCGGCGACGGACGCGGTCCGTGCCATCGATTACGTCGCCCAGCTGGTCGGCGCCGAGCACGTCGCGCTCGGACTCGACTACATGTTCGACGGCAGCGCGCAGCAGCCGCCGGGCCGGCGCAACCGCGAGATGTGGCCGCCGGAATGGGGCTATGGCTCCGGCGCCGGCATCCTGGGGCCGGAAGCGATCCCGGAGATCGCCGCCGGACTGGCAGGCCTGGGCTGGCCGGCGGCGGCGGTCGACGGCGTCATGGGCGAAAACCTGGTGCGGGTGGCCGGCGCCGTCTGGAAATAGCCGCCCACGCGGCCCGGACGGGCCGTATTGTGCGGCCGGTCACTGCATTGGCTCGGATTCCCGATGCCGGTCACAGTTATGACCGGACTCCCTGAGGCTACATATGTCGTCCGAGTGCCCCCCGGGGCCAGGCGGCGCATAGGAGTTTGCGCGACAAGACCATGCCTCCAGCCGGAGCCACCAGCGAGACTGCATCGCAGCGGCAGCCGTTCGGCGCCGGCTGGACGGGCGCGCTTGCGGTCGGCGTCTTCATCTATATCGTCATCTCCATCCTGTTGACCTACGTGGCCGACACGGGCGGGCCTTTCTTCGAGTTCTTCAACCTGTTTTCGGACTTTCCGGCGAGCCTGGCGGCGACCATCCTGGCTGTCGCCGCCGCCCGCAAGGCCCCGGACCCGGAGGTGAAGCGGACCTGGCGCTATCTTGCGGCGGCGATCGGCGTGTACACGATCGGCAACCTGCTGAACTCGATCTACTGGATGTTCGGCGTCGATCCGTTCCCGTCGGTCGGCGACGTGTTCTTCCTCGGCTTCTACCCCCTGCTGTTCGGCGGCGTCCTCGCGATCATCCGCGCCGCCGCGGTGCGCGTGCACTGGGCCCGCCTCGCGCTCGACGCCACGATCCTGATGCTGGGCTTCGGCGCCTTCTTCTGGTTCTTCGTGATCGAGCCGACCGCCGCGGCCGACCGCGACCCGGAAGTCATCAAGTACGTGCTGTCGCAGAGCTACATCGCGCTCAACTGCATCATGCTGCTGGCGCTCGGCGTGCTGCTGATGCACGCGGGCAGCGGCCCGGTCTACCGGCGCACCCTGGTGCTGCTGACCATCGGCTTCTCGATCATGTTCCTCGCCGACATCGTCTGGGCGATGTCAAAGGTCTCCGGCACCTACCTGCCGGGCGGCATGTCGGATGCGATCTACCTGTCGTGCTACGGCTGGCTCGGCGCCGCCGCGCGCGAGCAGCTGCGCGGCGAACCGGTCGTGAAACCTGCGCAAAACGCGCTCGGCACCGCCCTGCTCCAGGGCATGCCGTACGTCGCGATGCTGGTCTCGTTCCTGGTGCTGGTGTACGTCGAGAGCAGCACGGCAGCGACCCCGGCGACCGCGATGACCGTGATCATCTTCGTGCTGACGCTGCTGGTGATGCTGCGGCAGGGCGTGCTGTCCCGCGACGACGCGCTGGTGCGGGAGCGCCGCGCGGCCGATATCGTCGAGGCACGCTATGCCTCGCTGATCAAGAACGCGTCCGACGTGATCATGATCGTGGACGTGGACGGGCGCCTCCGCTTCGCGTCGCCCGCTGCCGAGCGCACGTTCGGCGTCAATCCAGACGACCTGGTCGGGCGCAACCTGCTCGACCTGTGGGGCGAGTCGGACCGCGAGCGGCTTGCCGCCTTCCTGGCCGAGACCGCGGCGACGCGCGGCCACACGGTCGGACCGATCGAGGTGGTGGTCGGCAACGGCAGCCGCCGCAGCACCCTCGAGAGCGTGGGCAGCAACCTGCTGGACGACCCCGCCATCGCCGGCCTGGCGCTCAATTTCCGCGACGTCAGCGAACGCAAGGCGCTGGAAGAGCAGCTGCGCCAGCTGGCGTTCCACGACCCGCTGACGCTGCTGGCCAACCGCAGCCTGTTCCGCAACCGTGTGCAGCACGCGCTGCAGCTGGCGCAGCGCTCGCACCAGCGCGTTGCGGTCATGTTCCTGGACCTCGACAACTTCAAGAACATCAACGACTCGCTCGGCCACGATGCCGGCGACCGGCTGCTGCAGGCCGCGGCGCAGCGCCTGGTCAAGTCGACGCGGCCGTCGGACACGGTGGCGCGCCTCGGCGGCGACGAGTTCGCGATCCTGCTCGAGGGCATCAATGCCGGCGCCGACGTCGAACGCATCGCCCACGCGATCACCCGCTCTTTCGCCGAGCCGCTGCAGCTCGACGGCGCCGACACGCACATGGCGGCGAGCATCGGCATCGCCTTCTCCCACGACGACGACGATACCGAGCAGCTGCTGCGCAACGCCGACATCGCGATGTACAACGCCAAGGCAGCCGGCAAGGGCCGCTTCGTGATTTTCCAGCCGCGCATGCAGGAGCAGCTGCGCGAGCGGCTGCGCCTCGAGGAGGACATCAAGCGCGCCCTGGAACGCGGGGAATTCTTCCTCGAGTACCAGCCGGTGATCGACCTGGCCCATCGCGAGCTGCTCGGGGTCGAGGCGCTGGTGCGCTGGAATCACCCGGAGCACGGCCTGATCATGCCGGGCGCCTTCATCCCGACCGCCGAGGAATCGGGGCAGATCGTCGAGCTCGGGCGTTGGGTGCTGATGGAGGCCTGCCGCAGCGTGCGCGCCTGGCGCGAGTCGATCGTCGCCGGCGAGGGCCTGCGCATCGCCGTCAACATCTCCGGCCGCCACCTGCAGCACGCCGACCTGGTCGCCGACGTGCGCCATGCGCTGGAAGTCTCCGGGCTCGAGCCGGGCAACCTGGTGATCGAGCTCACCGAGAGCACGATCATGCACAACACCGAGATCAACCTCGAGCGCTTCCGCGAGCTCAAGGCGCTCGGCGTCAAGCTGGCGATCGACGACTTCGGCATGGGCTACTCGTCGCTGTCCTACCTGCACCGGTTCCCGATCGACATCCTCAAGATCGACCGCTCGTTCGTCGGCCGCCTGACCGAGCAGGGCGACGGACCGGAGCTGGCGCGCGCGGTGGTCATGCTGGGAGAAACGCTCGGCCTCGAGACCGTGGCCGAGGGCGTCGAGTACGAGGAGCAGGTCGGCAAGCTGGTGGAGCTCGGCTGCGTCGCCGGCCAGGGCTTCCTGTTCGCGCGCTCGAGCACGCTCGAGGCCGTGGCTGCTTCGTCGTTCGCCCGGCGCCGCGCCGAGCTGCGGCGCGAGCACGCGATCTACAGCCGGCTCACCGCGACCGGCCGCTTCCGCGTCGGCGAGGTCCGCCCCCGCTCGGTCGCCTGAGTCAGGGCGCCTGCCAGGCGATCTCGCCGCCGATCACGGTCATCACCGCGCGCGCCTCCGGGATCCCGGCTTCCGGGATCGTCATCAGGTCCGCCGAGAACACGCTGAAATCCGCGAGCTTGCCGGGCGTGATCGTGCCGCGCACGTCCTCCTCGAAGGCGGCGAACGCCGGGCCGCTCGTCAGCACGGCCAGGGCCTCGTCGCGGCTGAGCCGCTGGTCCAGCCCCCAGTCCGGCCCGGCGAAGCCCTCCAGCGTGCGCCGCGCGACCGCGCCGTAGAACTCGACCAGGGGGTCGCCTGCCTCGACCGGCGCGTCGCTGCCGCCGGCGATCGTGGCGCCGGCGTCCAGCAGCGAGCGCCAGGCATAGGCGCCGGCGATGCGGCCGGGGCCGAGGCGCGCCGGCGCAAACAGCATGTCGCTGATGGCGTGCGAAGTCTGCATCGAGGCGATCACGCCGAGCCGGGCGAAGCGCGGCATGTCGGCCGGCGCGACGACCTGCGCGTGCTCGATCCGGAAGCGAGGCTCGGCCACCGGGCGCTGCGCTGCGGGCACCGACTCGAAGGCACGCTCATACTGGTCGAGGGCGACGCGGTTGCCGCGGTCGCCGATGGCATGGGTCTGGACCTGGATGCCGCTCCGCAGCCCGGCGATGGCGATGCGCAGCACCTCGTCCGGCTGCGTCACGTAGAGCCCGCGGCTGTCCGGCGCATCGCTGTAGGGCTCCTCGAGCGCGGCGCCGCGCGAGCCGAGCGCGCCGTCCATGTAGAGCTTGATCGCGCGCACGGTCAGGCGCGGATCGCAGCTGCGATAGCCGCGCCCAGCGGCCAGCAGCCGTTCCGCATCCGGCCCGGGGCCGCCGATCGCGGCATACAGCCGCAACCGGATGCGGCCGGCCGCGTAGAGCCGGCAGAGCTGGTCGATCTCCCGCCAGGTCGTGCCGGCGATCTGCAGCTGGGTCCAGCCCATGCGGACGCTGCGCGCGGCGCCGGTCTCCAGCGCCCGCGCCAGCTCCTCGTCGGTCGGCGGCGGCACCAGCCCCAGCACCAGCTCCATCGCCGTGTCGATCAGCATGCCGGTGGGCTCGCCGGTCTGCGGATCGCGCAGGATCTCGCCGCCCTCCGGGTCCGGCGTATCGCGGCCGATGCCGGCCGCGGCAAGCGCGCGACTGTTGACGACGACCGCGTGCCCATCGGCGCGCTCGAGCACGACCGGGCGATCCGCAACCGCGGCATCGAGATCCTCGCGGCTCGGAAACGCGGCTGGCGACCATTTCGATTCGATCCAGCCGCGGCCGACGATCCACTCGTCGTCATCCTTCGCCGCGCGCTCGCGCAGCCGACGCTGCAGCGCGGCCAGGCTCTCGACGCCGGTCAGGTCGAAGTTCAGTTCACGCCAGCCGATGCCGGCGAGGTGTGCATGCGCGTCGGCGAGACCCGGCAGCACCGTGGCGCCGGCGAGGTCCACGACCTGCGCGCCGGCGGGAGCGTGCCTGCGCGCCTCGTCGCTGGTGCCGACGAAGACGATGCGGCCGTCGACTGCGATCACCGCCTCGGCCCGCGGCAATGACGGATCGCCGGTGTAGATCCGGGCATTGACCAGGGCGAGCGGAGGCGCCGCCGCAACGCCGCCCGCGACGCCGGCCCAGGCAATGGCCCCGAACAGCCAGGCGTAATGCCGCATCGCGAGAGTCCCCCTGCGCAGCGTTGCTGCGCCCGCCACCGGTATCGGCGCAGCTTACCCGATCCGCCGGCGCGCGCCGCGGCCCCGGGCAGCGCGCACTAGCAGCTGTCGTTGCAGGGAGGCTGGCACGCAGCGATCAGGTCCGAGCGCTCGGCCCGGCGCAGTTCCTCCCGCTCGTCCGCATGGCGCACGTGGATGTGGGTGACACGGTTGAGCTTGATGCATTGCATCAGCAGCGGGTCGCCCAGCGGCTCGGACAGGTCGCCGGTCTGTCCGATGTAGAGCGCCGTGTACTGCCCGGGCCGGATCTCGCGGGCGAAAATGTAGTTGGCCGGCCCGGGGCCGAATGCCGTGCCGAACATGTACACCGTGTATCGGTACTTGCGGCCGGACTGCCCGATCCAGACGTGGACTCCCAGGTCTTCCATCGACTCGGTTGAGCGCATGGGCTGGCCTCCAGAAGCTCCGGAAAACACTTCTCCCGTACCCCTACTGTCACGAGTCGGCCCAAAGTCGCACCTCGGCGCAAAAAAAAGTTTCTGTATTGCCGAATTTGCGGGCTGCATGCTAACTAGGCTGCAGCCAAGAGGGGCGCCCATTGACCGTCGAGCGGACCAAAATTCCTGGCCGCAAGGCTTCCCAGCGGCCTGCCTTGGCCTCGCCGCCGGCATTGGGCCTGGTTCTGGCCAGCCTCGCCGCCATCGCCGCCTGCTCGCCCGATCTTTCGCCCGCGCGGCCGGTCGGCGCACCCGCGACGATCGCCATCGACGACTCGGCGCCACACGAACTGCGGCTCGACGCACCGGGCGACGAGCCACTGCTGATCACGCTGACGTCCCGGGACGTGGACATCCGGGCGACCATCGTCCGGGCCGGGGTTCCGTCGCCGCCTGCCGATGCGCCGAACCGGCGCATGGGCGTCGAAACGCTGCTCGTGGAGCCGCCGCACGATGGCGCCGTGCTGCTGCGCATCGCGCGCAATGACCATCGCGGCGCGCGCGGCAGCGTCTCCGTCCGGGCCGTCGCCTTGCCGACGCGAACGCCGGGCGACCTGCGGCGCCTGGAAGCGGCCAGGCTAGAGGCGCGCGCCTGCCTGGCGTGGCCGGATCCCGCACTGGGCGGCGACAGCGCGGAGGGATTCGCCGCGGCGGCGCAGTTGCACCAGGACAATGCCGATGCGCTCGCGGCCGGGCTCGCCCTGTTGCATGCGGCCGGCGCGCGCTATGCCCGGCTCAACGACTGGGCCGGCGCTGCGGATCTCGCCGACTCGGCAGCCGAGGAACTCGAGGACGCGGACGCGCCCGCCCATGCGGCGTTCGCCCTGCGCGTCGCGGGCGCCGCTTTCAGCCAGCGCGCCAATGAAGTCGGACAAGGATGGTGGGCGCGGCGCCGCGACCTGCGTCGCGCCCGTGCCCTGCTCACCGACGCCGCGGCCCGGTTCGAGTCGCTGCACATGCCGTACGAGGCCGGCTATGCGGTCAATTACCGCGGCGTCTCGTACCTGGATGCGGGCGAACGGGACCAGGCCAGGGCGGATTTCGATCAGGCGCTGCTCCTGTTCCAGGCGGCAGGCGACGAGCCAGGCCAGGCGCTCTCGTACCAGAGCCTGGCGCTGCTGAGCCACGAAGACGGCAGGCTCGCGGACGCCGCGCGCGAATTCGACGATGCCCTGGCATTGATACCGCGCGAGGACGATCCCGAGAACTACGCCCATACGCTCCACAACAGCGCCTTGCCGCTGCGCGTGCTCGGCCGCTTCGACGAAGCGATTGCCCGCTACTTCGAGGCCGGCCGCATGCTCCGCGAGCTCGCGGACGCCGACGGCGAGGCGCGCGCCCTGCATGGGCTCGGCACCGCCTGGCTGTATGCCGGCGAGCCCGATCGTGCGGCCGAATCGTTGCGCGCCGCGATCCGGCTGCGCGGGGCCAGCGGGTCCCGCCGCGAGCAGGCCGCTTCGGTGCTGCTGCTGGGCCGCATCGAGCGCGATGCCGGCCGGCCGGCGGCGGCCGTCAAGCTCGACGGCCAGGCGCTGGCGCTCGCGCAGGCGCCGCACGACCTGGCCCAGGCGCGACTGGCACTTGCACGCGACTGGTATGCCCTCGGCGACACTGCTGCCGCACGACGCGAACTCGACGAGCTGCAGCGCCTTGACCTGCCGCGCACGCATCGTTATCTCGGCCAGGGGTTGACGTTGCTCGGCGCCATCGAGGCGAAGGCCGGCCGGCAGGAAGCTGCGCACGAGGCCTTTGCGCGGGCGATCGGGATCCACGAGGGCAACGGCTCCGATCTCGAACTCGCGGACACCCTGCAGCAGCGCGGGCAGGCCAGGCTCGAGGCCGGGAATGCAAGAGCAGCGCTCGACAACGCGGACGCGGCGCTGGCGCTGATCGAGGCCATCGGCCGCCACGAGGCGCAGGCCGAGAGCCGCGCGTCGTTTCGCGCCCGCTACCGCAAGCTGATCGAGGTGCGGCTGGTCGCCCTGCTGCAGCAGTCGGAAGCTGCGCGCCAGGGCGGCGACGCGGTTGCGTCGCAACGCCTGGCCTGGGACGCACTCGCCACGAGCGACCGGTCGCGGGCGCGGCTGCTGTACGAGTCCGGGCCGGATGATGCGGGGCCCGGCGCGGCGCCCGCCGACCTGCTCGCGCAGCGCCGCGACACCTATGAACTGCTCGCTGGCAAGCGCTTCCAGAAAGACCGCCTGCTCAACGCGCCGCAGCCCGATGCGGGGCGCGTGGACCAGTTGACGCGGGAGATTGCCTGGCTGCGCACGCAGGCGACGCTCGCCGATGAGCGCATCGCAAAGTTCCAGGCGCATACCGGGCGCTTGCCGGCGGCAACCGGCGAGGACCTGCGACGCACGATCCAGCCGGGCGTCCGGGTCACCGAATTCTTCCTCGGCGAGTCGCACGCCTGGCTGTTCGAGGCACGTGCAGGCGGAATCGCCGTTCATCGGCTGCCGGACCCGACGGAAATCGACCGGCTCGCACGCCAGCTGCACCTGTCGTGGCGCTCGGCCGGCGACTCGAAGGATGATCGCCTCGCTGGCGCCCGCGCCTTCGCGGGCACGCTGTTCGGCCCGCCCGGCGCAGCGGTATCGGACGAGCAAATCCATGTCATTCCCGACGGCGCCCTGCACCTCCTGCCGATGGCTTTCCTCGCGCACGAGGCGTGGCCCGCGCTGCGCGCAGGCAACGCCCTCGTCGTCCCGTCCCTGGCCGCGGTCCAGGCCGCTGGCCGCAGCCAGGACTCGCCAGGCGACCGGCTGCTGGCGGTCGTCGCCGACCCGGTCTATTCGGCAACCGATTCGCGCCTCGCGTCCGTGGCGCCGGGGGCTCATGCGGATCGCGAGTTCGACTCGCTGCGACGCCTGCCCTCCTCGGCGACCGAGGCCCGCGAACTGATCGCGCTCGCCGGCGATGCCGACGGGACACTGGCGCTCATCGGACCCGATGCGAGCCGCCGCCGCCTGCTGGAGTCGTCGCTCGGGCGCTACCGGATCCTGCATTTCGCGACCCACGCGCTCGCCGACAGCGCCGATCCGGCGCTGGCGACTCTGGTGCTGTCGCGCTGGAGCGCGCAGGGCGAGCCGCTCGACGGGGCGCTGCGCCGGTTCGACATCGCGCAGCTGCGGCTGAACGCCGATCTCGTCGTCCTCAGCGCCTGCGACACGGCGATCGGCCGCGAGATCGCCGGCGAGGGCCTGCTCGGCCTGTCGCAGGCATTCCTGCAGGGCGGCGCCCGGACGGTCGTGGCCTCGCTGTGGCAGGTGCCGGACCGTTCGACGGCCCGGCTGATGCGCGAGTTCTATTTCCAGCTGCTGGCCCGCGGCCGGAGCGCGGCCGTGGCGCTGCAGCTGGCGCAGCGCGCCGTGCGCGAGCAGCCTCGCTGGTCGGACCCGTACTATTGGGCGGGATTCCAGCTCGTTACGATCGATCCATTTGTTCCGGACCACACAATCGTTGCAACACACGGGGAGTCAACATGAATGCAGACAAGTTCGTCGCGCGATGGACCATGATCATCTATGACGAGCCGGGGCATGGACCGCCGCAGCCCTGGAAGGAAGGGCTACCGCTCGGCAGCTCGTTCGAGATCGCGAAGGACACATTCGGCAGCTACTGGTACCTGCCGAGCCCCGAGCTGAAGGCGCCGATGAACCAGGCCCGCAAGCTCTCGATCAGCAAGGAGAAGCACGGCGAGTTCGACGTCGGCAAGCTGATGGACGGGACCCTGTATGCCGATTTCGGCGGCAAGGTCGGCGTGCTCTATTTCGCGCTCAACCTGATCGGCGACCATCGGCGCATCATCTCCCTGTCGCAGTCGCACGGAGGGGCCCACGGCGTTGACACCTGATTCCGGGAAAAGCGCGGAACCCGGATCACCGGGGACGGAGCCGGCCGTCTGGGACGAAGCAGAGCTCGCAAGCCTGCGCAGCGGTGTCCTGTACCTGCTGCGCCGGGAGGTGGGCCATGCCGCCCTGGCGGAGGACCTCTGCAACGAGGCGTTCCGCATCGTCATCGAGCGGCTGCGGCAGCAGCCGCTCGATGAGCCGGCGCAGCTCGCATCGTACGTCTACCGGACGGCCCACAACCTAGTCCTGGTGGAGCGCCGCAGGGCCGGCCGCCATCGCACGATGACCGGCCAGCAGGCGGTGCTGGAGGCGGTTGCCGTCACCGCCCTCGACCCGGCGGCAATCCTGCAGACCCGGTCCAATGCTGCCGCCGTCCGCAAGCTGCTCGAGGAGATGCCGCAGGTCCGGGACCGCGAGGTCCTGGTCCGTGTCTACCTCCACGACCAGGACAAGGACCAGGTCTGCCGGGAGCTGGGCATCACCAGCGACAACTACAAGCGGATCGTTTACCGCGCCCGCGAGCGGTTTCGGGCCCTCCTCGGCCGGCGTTTCGCCGGTTCGGACCTGTAGCAGGACTTTTTTTCAGCCCGGGGTGCGACTTTGGAGCGTCTCATGACAGATATAGGGGTGGACGACAAGGATCTCATCGATCGGTACCTGGCGAATCGCCTGACCGAAGCGGAGGTATCCATGGTCGAGACAAGGATCGTCGAGGACACCCGGTTCAGGAACGAGGTCGAGTTGACCGAGGCCTTGCGGGACGGGCTCCAGGAACTTCAGCGCCGTGGCGAGATTACCCCTCTGCTGTCGCCCCGGCCCGATGTCTGGCGCCGCTCGCGCTTCGCCCTGGCCGCCACGCTGGCGGCCGTAACGGTGGGCACGGCCTCGTTCCTGCTTTATCAACGGATGGGCGCAGATACCGCCGAATTCGCGGTTGCGTCCCTGCGTTTCGAAATGACGCGCAGCGGCGACGGCCGGCCCGACGTCGAGTGGCGGCGGACGGGCGCGCCGACGCAGCTCGAGATGACTTTCGACGTCGGTCCCGAGCCGGCCGCCGCCTATCGTGTCGCCATCGAGCGCATTGCCGGCGGCACCCGCGTGACCGCCGTCGTGGCCGATGCCGCGGCCACAGCCGATGGCGAGGCGCTGCTGACCGTGGATGCCGCCGCGCTGGAACCGGGCGACTACCTGGTCACGGTCACGCCGCAGCTCCCGGCGCCGTACCCGGATCCGGTCGTTTACGCGCTGCGGATCGCCGGCAGCCGCTGAGCCGGCTGACGATCCGCGATCGCCCGCTCGACCCAGCGCTGCAGGTTGTCGCAGACGTACCCGTAGGCTTCGCGGCTCGTCAGGTAGGGCGGGTCGTAGCAGCGCAAGCGCCCGGCGAGCCCGCGCGGCTCATCCTCGATCGCGAGTTCGGCGAAGGGGCTGGGGCCCTTCGAAGTCTGGCTGCCGTACTGGTTCTTCAGGTTGTGCACATGGATGCCGAACAGCCCGAGCCCGCTATGCCAGGCCCTGCGGATCTCGTAGTCGATCCACTTCCGCCCGGCCGTGATCTGGCCGATCAGGACGATGGCGCACTCCGCCTCGCGGATCTGCGCGTCGATCCAGCGTCGGATCGACGAATCCCCGGCCTGGGTGATGGCGGCCCAGACGTGGTCGGATGCCAGGTCTCCCGGTTCGACCAGTCCCGAATCGCGGATCTGGCCGGCGCGGAAAGCGTCCAGCCTGTGGTGGTAGATCAGGAACACCTTGCGTGGCATGGCGGGCTCCAGCGGCCCCCGGCCGGAATTTCGGGGGCCTCATGTAGCCTTCTGTCCTGAGGACCCCGAAAGTCGCACCTCGCACGCAAAAAAAGTCGCGGCCGGTGCCCGCTGCGCCCCCGCCGGGGCCCAGGCCCGGCCTAGCGACGGGTGTAGAAGCCGTCGAAAACGGTCGTCCAGGACCCGCCGCCGTCGACGCTGGCCTCCCAGTGCTGGCGCACGCGGCCATCGTCCAGCGGCGTCCAGGTGATGCGCTGCAGGTTGTTCGCGTCGCCGGTGGTCGCGAGCACCATCGAGCGTCCCTGCAACCCGCCTTCCAGGTACAGCGCCCCGCCCTGGTTGTCGATCCAGGTCTGGTGCCAGGACCGGCGCGCGGCATCGTAGAAATTGAGGCTCGTGCCGTCGTAGCCGGTTGCCGTCGTGTACTCCTCGCGCAGCGTGCAGCCGCCGTTGATGCCCGAGATCCGGCTGCGGCTGGCGCTGCCGGGCGCAGCGGGCGACTCGACATCCCATTCGCCGAGCCAGAAATCGAACTGCCGGTACTCGGGCGCCGTGCAGGGCTGCAGCGGATCGACCAGGGCGGTGAATTGCGGGTCGCCGTGCAGAGACTGCAATTCCGGCACGGCCATCGCCGCCTGGTAGGAACCGTTGCCGGTCGCGATCCAGGCCCGCAGCGCATCCAGCGCCGCTGCCGTATCGCCCGCCGCCGCCTGCGCACGGGCGAGGCGGAACCAGGCGAAGGCGTTGGCCGGCTCGCGTTCGACGATGTCCCGGTAGGCGACGGCCGCCTCGGGCCAGTTCTTCGCGCTGAACAGTTCTGCCGCCTGTTCCGGCGTCGCAGCGAGCGCGCCCGCCGACACGAGCAGGCCGGCGAAAAAGCATGTCAGTCTGGGCATCTTGCATCTCCCTGTTGGCGCGACGGGCTTCCCGGCAGGCCGGCGTCAGGCGCCCTGCCGGACCGGGTTGCTGCGCACCGCCTGCGCGCGCAGCTTCGAGCGGATGAATTCCCGGTGCGGCAGGTGCAGCAGTTCCGCGACGCGGCGGATCAGGTGCTCCTCGTGCCGGTGCAGGACATCGTCGGCGTAGGCCACCAACCACAGCTCCTCGATCAGCTGCCGCTTCTGCGCGGCCGTGAACGCGGCGTTGACCTGCGACGTGAACTGGTAGTAATCGTGCGCTTCCCGCGCCTCGGCCTCCGCCAGGTCGAGCAACTCCCGGGCGGCGCCGGGCTCGATCCCGAACTTGCGCTGCACCGATGCGAGCACTGCGTCGCGCTCGGCGCCGGTCAGGCGATCGTCGCGGCGCAGGACTTCGACCAGCAACGCGGCGGCGGCCACGCGCGCGCGTTCCGCGGCCGCAGGCTCGCCGGCCGGCGTCGCGATGTGCTGCTCGAAGAAATTCCGGATGGCCGAAATCATGGCTGGTCCGGAATGGACCGTCGTCGCGGCCCGGGGTTCCGGCCCGGCGTCCCGTTACCGGAATTCCTGCTCGAGCTGCGCGGCCGTCACGAATTGCGGCCGGATGTCCACCGGGACCTCGCCCAGGCGATCGAGCACGGCCTGCACCGGCGGCCGGATCACGACCAGGCGCTCCAGCAGGCGCTGCGTTGCCGCGTAATCGCCGGTTGCCTGCAGCGTCATGAGCTCGCGCGTCAGCTCCCGGACGCCCTTCTTCGCCCGGCGCAGGTCGACGCTGAAGCTGCCGTCGTCGTTCACCCTGAAGCCGCCGGCGTCGAGCAGCCAGTTGACCTGCAGGGCCATGCCGCGCGCGTGCGAGTCGTTCATGCCGAAGCGCAGGGTGCGGAACGACGAGGCGAGGAAGGTCGTGTACATCGCGCGCTCCTGGGACTTGTCGAGCACACCCTTGTCGATCAGCTGCTGCAACGCCCACAGGCCCGAGATGTCGGCCTTGGCTTCCTCGACCGTGCTGTACAGCTCCTTCAGCGCCAGACGGACGGTGCCACCGCCGCCGTGGGGTCCGGTATTCGTCGGCCCGAGGCCGTGCATCACCTCGTGCATCAGGATGTGCGTGAAGAAGGCGTCGAAGCCGACCTGCGGCCGGTCGGCCGGCGCCAGCGCCACCTTCGAGATCGGCACCAGCACCTGCTCGAACTTGGCCTGCTGGAAATTCTTCAGCATCGTGCGCTTGGTGCCCATCTCGGCGGCGATGCGCTCGTCGTTCGGCAGGTTGAAGGCCGCAGTCTGCACGTCGTGGTTGGCATCGCCGGCGGTGAACACGACGTTGACGACGCGCATCGGCGCGAGCCCGCCGAGCCGCGCGCGGCGGTAACGCGGCTCGATCGGCAGCCGGTCCTCGAGCCACTGCAGCTCTGCGCCGAAGCGCTCCAGCTTCGCGGTCTCGGCGTCGTCCCGCACGGTGATGAACGCCTCGAATGCGGCCTTGTAGTTGAACCACTCGTCTTCGTAGACCTCGTAGGGGCCGATGGTCGGCTCGATCGAGGCATCGAGCCGCATCCACGCGACATCGCTGTCGTAGTAGTCGTTGCTGAGGAGCGCGGCGGCGCGCGATTCCAGGAATGCCCGCAGCGTCGGCTGCGCGGTGGCCGCCGCCGCGGCGCGCAGGTGGCGCGCCATCTCGGCGAGCTCGCCCTGGTACTCGAGGCTGTACGGCACGGCCACGAACGACCCCGCCCGGTCGCGCCGGATCGTGGTGAAGAAGCCCGTGGCCGCCGCGCGTTCTTCCGGCGCCAGCCCCTCGATCCAGGCCTCGACCTCCGCGCGCGTCGCGCCTGCCGGATAGTAGTTCGCGCCTGCCGGCTTCGCCGGCGCGCCGGGAATGAATGGCGCATCGTGGTCGAGCCGCGACCACGGGCCCTTGTTGATCAGGAAATAATCGAGCCGCGTGCGGCCGAGCAGCGTCGTGTCCTCCAGCAGCTCGAGCAGCAGCGTCTCGTTGCCCGCCCAGGCCTGGCGCAGGAACAGCGCGTCGGCGATGCGCGCCGCGCGCACCAGGTGCGCGAGCGCCTGGCGCTCGCCCGCCGGCAGCGCCGACAGGTCCACGCGGATGTCCACCGGCGCAAGGCGCGCCGACATCACCCGGATGCGGTGCACTTCCGGCGGCAACTTCATCCCGTCGGCGGCCAGCGCCAGGGCGGGAACGAGCAATGACGCGGCGAGCAGCTGTCTCATGAACCGGCCTCCACTGTGGATCCGCGTTACGGCCTGCGCAGCGCACGCCCCGGATGGGCGCCCGTCGCCTGGCCCCCGTCGAGCACGAGCTCGCCATTGACCCAGACCTTGTGAATGCCGACGGAGCGCGCCTCGGGCTCCGCGGTCGTGGACCGGTCGGCCACCTGCGCTGCATCGAACAGCACCAGGTCGGCAAACGCTCCCGGCCGGATGACGCCGCGATCGGCAATGCCGACATGCGCGGCCGACAGGCCGGTCATCTTGTGGATCGCCTGTTCGAGCGTCAGCAGCTTCTGCTCGCGCACGTACACCCGCAGCACGCGGGTGAAGGCGCCGGCGCCGCGCGGGTGGCCGCCGGCCAGCTCGCCGTCCGAGCAGATGTTCGAGTGCGGCCAGGCGATCAGCGCCGCAATGTCGTCCGCCCGCATGCTGGTGCCGATCACGGATTCCTCGCCGCCCTCGGCCTCGGCGCGTGCGATCAGTTCCATCAAGGTCGTCGCCGGATCGGCGCCCCGGCGTGCGGCGACCTGCGCGACGGTCATGCCGGCCAGCGCCGGTTCCGGCTCGTACCGGGCGATCAGCAGACCGTCCGGCGGGGCGATGCTGCGCAACGCGAACTCCGCCGCCTCGCGATCGGCGAAGTTCCGCTCGGGAAACAGCACCGTCAGCGTCGACTGCCAGTACTCGTAGGGGTAGATGTCGCCGGTCACGTCGATGCCCGCGGCACGCGCCGCGTCCAGCAGGTCGAGGAGCCGGCGCGACTGCCCCCACCAGTCCACCATCGCCAGCTTCATGTGCGAAATCTGCACCGGGATGGCGGCCTCGCGCCCGATGCGGAGGATTTCGTCGATCGCCGCCCAGAAGTAGCGGTCTTCGCTGCGGACGTGGCTGATGTAGCGCCCGCCATGGAGGGCCGCCACCCGGGCCAGCTCGATCACTTCCTCGCTGCTGGAATAGATGCCCGGGTCGTATTCGAGCCCGGTCGCCAGGCCGAGCGCACCCGCGTGCATCGCCTCGTCGACCAGCTCGCGCATGCGCGCGACCTCCGCCGCCGTGGCGTGGCGCCGGAAGTCATCGCCCATCGCCGCGCTGCGGACATCGCCGTGGCCGACGTAGCTTGCGACGTTGATCGCCGGGGGCTCGCTTGCCATCCGCTCGAACAGGTCGCGCACCGGCCAGGTGGACTCGCCGTCCTGGCCGGCGACGATGGTCGTGATGCCCTGCGTGACCGCCGCCATCGCTGCGCGCATCTCGAACAGGCCGCGGTCATGGTGGCTGTGCGTGTCGATGAATCCCGGCGCCAGCGCCAGGCCGCCGGCGTCGATCACCGCCTCTCCCGCCGCCGGCTCGAGCTCGCCGACCGCGACGATGCGGTCGGCGGCGATCCGCACCGCGCCGCGGCGGCCGGCCGCGCCGGTGCCGTCGACGATCCAGGCGTTGACGATCAGCGTCGCCCGCGGCGCGCCGGCATCGGACGCCAGGCCGGCGGGCGCGAACAGCGCGCCGGCCAGCAGGCCGGCGGCGATTGACAGGCGAAGCGCGGGCACACACATTCCGGGTCCAACTATTGCAGGATGCGGCCGCGCTTGGAAGTCACGATCGAAAGCCCCTACCTCCTGTTCCTCGGGGACGTGCCGGACGACGGCTCGGCCAAAACCGCGATCGGCATCTGGCAATGGCGGCGCGAGCGCTGCGCCGGGCAACAGCGGCTCCCGGGCTGCGCAGTCGACCTCGGACTGCCGGAACTCGACGCGGCGGCGGCAGCGGCCCGCGGCATCCGCACGATGATCGTCGGCATCGCCAACGATGGCGGCTACATCGCGCCGGGCTGGGTACCGGCGATCGTCGCGGCGCTGCGCGCCGGCCTCGACGTCGCCTCGGGCCTGCACGAGCCGCTGGACGGCGTGCCGGAGATCGCGGCCGCGGCGCGCGCCACCGGCCGGCGGCTGATCGACGTGCGCGACCCGCAGCAGTCGTTCGCGCCGGGCACCGGCCGCAGGCGCAGCGGCCGGCGCCTGCTCACGGTCGGGACCGACTGCGCAGTCGGCAAGAAATACGCCGCGCTCGCCATCGAGCGCGAGCTGCGCGCGCGCGGCGTCGCCGCGGACTTCCGCGCCACCGGCCAGACCGGGATCTTCATCGCCGGGCGCGGGGTGGCCGTCGATTCGGTGGTCGCCGATTTCATCTCGGGCGCGGCGGAGTGGCTGTCGCCGGCGGCCGCGCCTGATCACTGGGACGTGATCGAGGGCCAGGGCTCGCTGTTCCATCCGGCCTATGCCGGCGTCACGCTCGGCCTGGTCCACGGCAGCCAGCCGGACGTCCTGGTGCTGTGCCACGAGCTCGGCCGCACGCAGCTCGAAGGCTTCGAGGCCTTCGCGATCCCGCCGCTGGAAGCCTGCATGGACCGCTACCTCGAGGCCGCGCGGCTGACGAACCCGCAGGCGCGGTTCGCCGGCATCTGTCTCAACACCTCGCGCGTTGCGCAGGCCGAGGCCGGGCGCGCGCTCGCGGAGACCGCCGCGCGCCTGTCGCTGCCCTGCTGCGACCCGATCCGCGGCAGCGTCGCGCCGATCGTCGACCGCCTGCTCGCGGCGCCGGCGCCGTCCTAAGGCCCGCCGTCTGCGAAGCCGCGCAGCGGCAGCGTCGGCCGTTGCAGCCAGTTGTCGGCCAGGTACTCCGCGGCCCCGTCGATGGCGTGGATCGTGTACGCGTGCCGCGGCTTGTCGCTGCGATTCGCGCCGGACAGGTGCGGCAGCGCGCCGTCGAGGATGACGAGCGTGCCGCGCCTGGCCTCGAGCGCGACCAGGCCGTCGGTCGGATACGGCGCCGGGTCCAGCACTTCCATCTCGGTCGCCGTGCGCGCGGCATTGAGGCGCGAACGGCTCCGGACCGGCAGGCGGTGGCCGCCCGGCAGCGCCCACATGCAGCCGTTCTCGGTGGTGGCATCGTCGATCGCGAACCAGAACCCGACCACGCTCTGCGGCTCGGTCCAGAGGTAGGTGTGGTCCGTGTGGCAGACGACCTCGCCGCCGATGCGCGGCTGCTTGAAGATGTACATCGACTGCAACAGCAACGGCGTCCGCATGCCGAGGTCCGCGGCGACGCCTGCGAGCTCCGGCGTGCGGCTGAAAGCATCGAATACCGGGTCGAGATCGTGCATCGCATGGCCGAGCTTGTTCAGGCACAGGTGCGCGTCGGCGCGCAGGCGGCCGCCCGCGTCGAAGGCGTCCTTCTCGAAGAAACAGCGGATCGCCTCGCCGCTGGCCAGAAAATAGCGGTCCGCCGCATGCAGCGCCCGCCCGTCGGCCGTGAAGATCGTCGCTTCCGTCGGTGACGGCACGTGCTCGCGCGCCAGCTGCAGCGCCCGCTCGCGCAATGCGAGGCAGCGCGCGGCGTCGGTGAAATCCGGCAGGACGAGGAAACCGTCGCGCTGGAACTGCGCAAGCTGCCCTGGTGACAGGATCCTCGTCATCGTGGGTGCAGATTCTAAGGGAACTGGCGTACAGTCGGTGGCGGATGCCGGGGAACGCACGAACAATGAAAACCAACGCCGCGTGGATCCTGGTTGCAGCGCTGCTCCTGCCCGGCGGCGGGCTGCATGCCGCCGACGTGCCGGCGGCAGCGGACATGCGCGACTACCGGTCGTTTTCGCTGCCGCCCGGCGAGCGGCCGGTCGTGGTGCGCGCCGCGTTCGACCTGCAGGAAGTGAACGAGATCCACGACGGGGACGAGACCTTCGAGTTCACCGGCGTGCTCACTCTGACCTGGCGGGACCCGCGCAATGCATTCGACCCCGCCGTCGCCGGGGTGGACGAGAAGGTCTTCACCGGCAACTTCCAGTTCGACGAGATCTCGCCCGGCTGGTACCCGCAGGTCGTGCTGGTCAACGAATCGGGGCTGTTCCAGACGAGCGGCGTCGTGCAGCGCGTCAAGCCGGACGGCACTACGATCCTCGTCCAGGCCGTCAATGCCGTCGCCGAGACCGGGTTCAGCATGTACCGCTTCCCGCTCGACCGCCACCGGCTGGAGGCGATCTTCCAGGTGCTGGGCTTCGATCGCGACGAAGTCGTGCTCGAGGCCGCTGCGCGCGACGGCGCCGCCGCCGAGCTCGCGCAGACCGTGCCGCAATGGACCATCACCGGCCTCGGCGTCACGAGCCGGCTGCGGCCCGCCGCGGCGGGCGGTGCCGGCGCGCCGGCGTCGGCCCTGGTCCTGGGCGTGGAAGTCGAGCGCAATTTCTACTACACGGTGCGGCTCGTGGTGCTGCCGCTGGTCGTGATCGTCCTGCTGTCGTTCTCGGTGTTCTGGATGGACCGCTCCTCGCTCAGCGACCGGCTGAACGTCTCCTTCATCGGCATCCTGACCGCGGTCGCCTACCAGCTCGTGACCAGCGAGCACCTGCCGCGCATCGCCTATATCACGCTGATCCACGGCTTCCTGTCGATCAGCTTCCTGACGATGTGCGCGACGGTGGTCGTCAGCCTGTGGGTCAGCGTGCTCGACAAGCGCGGCCGCAGCGCGACCGGCGACGTCATCGACCGCCGCTGCCGCTGGATCTTCCCGGCGTCCTATTTCAGCATCCTGGCCCTGCAGATGGCGATCGCATTGCTGTTCTTCTGAGCGCAGCGAACGCCGACTGACCGCGAAGGTCGTCTGTCAGCCGTCCGGCTCCAGCAGCCGCTCAACGGCCTGGCGGATCGTGGCGTGGTAGCCGGGCCGCGCAAGGGCATAGATCCGCCGGCCCAGCGCGAGCCCGTCCGGCGTGCGCGCCAAGTCGCGAAACAGGCCGACGACCAGCTTGTAACGGCCGGTGCTGGTCAGGAACCGCTCGAGATCGGCATACGACGGCACATAGGCCGTGCGCACGACGAGCGCCAGCCAGCTGCGCGCGATCTCGGCATTGCCGGCCGCGCCCAGGCCGAATTGCGCGCGCAGTTCTCCCATGCGCGCATGAGCGAGGTCCGCGGGCTGGTTGTCGAGGAAGCGCACCCATTCCTGCGGCACCCACTCGCCAACCGGCAAGTCGGCGGTCGCCAGGCGCCCTGCGCGCCAGTCGACCGAGGCGCGATCTACGGCGTCGAATACCCCGGCCGGCACCGCCGGCGCGGTCGCCGGCATGCCGCGGCCGTAAAGCCACTCGTCGATTTCCGCGACCGCGATGGACGGCGCGCCCGGCTCGGCGAGGTGCGCGAGCAGGTAACGGCGGAAACCGGCCGTGTCCATGCTGCGGAAGGCATGCGCGTCGAAGTAGCCGCGCAGGAACGCGTCGAATGCCTCGCGCCCGAAGCGCTGCTCGAGGAAGCCGAGGAACCAGCGCCCTTTCTCGTAGGCGACGTCGGTCGTGCCTTCGTCCGGGTCGCGACCGGCGAGGTCGAGCTGCAGCGCGGTGTCCTGCGGCAGGCCCGCGGCCTCGGCATCGGCGATGGTCTGCTTCAGGTACTCGTAGCCGATCGCGTCCTCCATGCGTGCCAGGCGCAGGCCGTACAGCGCCTCGACCAGCCGGCGCTCCAGGTAGGTCGTGAATCCCTCGTTGAGCCAGAAATCGTTCCAGGTCGCGTTGGTGACCAGGTTGCCCGACCAGGAATGCGCGAGCTCGTGCACGATCAGCGCGACCAGGCTGCGATCGCCGGCCACCACCGACGGTGAGATGAACGACAGGCGCGGGTTTTCCATGCCGCCATAAGCAAAGCTGTGCGGCATGATCAACAGGTCGTAGCGTTCCCAGCGATACGGCCCGACCATGCGTTCGCCGGCTTCGACCATGCGCCCGAGGTCGGCGAATTCATGCGCAGCCGCCGCCAGGCCGGGCGGCTCGGTCCACACGCCGACGCGTTGGCCCAGGCCCTGGAAGGCGAGGTCGCCGATTGCGAGCGCGATCAGGTAGGACGGGATCGGCTGCTGCATCTCGAAGCGGTACTCGCCGGGCGCGGCGTTTTCGTCCTCGACGCGCGCGGCGCTCATCACCGCCACCAGCTCCGGCGGCGTGCGGATGCGGGCCGAATAGCGCAGCCGCACGGCCGGCGAGTCCTGGATCGGGATCCAGCTGCGCGTGTGGATCGACTGCCCCTGGCTGTACAGGTACGGATGCCGGCCTGCAGTCTGCGCCGGCTCGAGCCATTGCAGCGCGCTCGCTTCGGGCGACGTGCGGTAGTCGATGCGCACGCGCAGCACCGCCGCATCGGCGAGGTCCGCCGGCAGCTCGATCGCGAGCCGGCTGCCGAGGATCGGGTCGGGCGCATCGAGCCGGAAGGCGAGGTCATGCAGGCTGCCGTCGCCGCCGACCAGGCTGGCCGAATGGATCTCGAGGCCGCGCGTGTCGAGGCGCAGCTCGCGCGCGCGTGGATCGATGCGCTCCACGGCGAGTACCGCCGAGCCCTCGAGCCGGCGCGCCGCAAAATCGGCGCGCAGGTCGAGTGCGACGTGCTGCACGAGGAAACGATCCGGCTCCGAATAAGAATGCGGATCCGGCGCAGCAAACGCCGAGCCGGTCACCGCCAGCGACAGCAACGACAGAACCAGGGCTTTTTTCATGGCGCCGATGATAGCGTAGAGTCTGCAACGGACCCGGCACCTGCCGGCAGGACTGCAGCTGCGATGCATCCCTCCCCCGGCGCCGACCGGACGCGCGAGGACGGCACGGCGGGCCGGCGCCTGCCGTCCGGCGTGTGGCTGCTGGGCTTCGCATCGCTGTTCATGGACGCCTCGTCCGAACTGGTGCACAGCCTGCTGCCGGTGTTCCTGGCGAGCGTCCTCGGCGCCTCGGTGCTGGCGATCGGCATCATCGAGGGCGTGGCCGAGGCGACGGTCTCGATCACGAAAGTCTTCTCCGGCGCGCTCAGCGACTGGCTGCGGCACCGCAAGTGGATCGTCATCGCCGGCTACGGTCTCGCGGCGCTGACCAAGCCGCTGTTCCCGCTGGCGGCGTCGGTCAACGCCGTGTTCGCAGCGCGCTTCATCGACCGCCTCGGCAAGGGCATCCGCGGCGCGCCGCGCGACGCGCTGATTGCCGACATCACGCCGCCGCGGCTGCGCGGCGCGGCCTACGGCCTGCGCCAGACGCTCGATTCGCTGGGTGCGGTGCTGGGCCCGCTGCTGGCGGTCGGCTTCATGGCCTGGCTGGCCGGCGACATCCGCGCGGTCCTGTGGGTCGCAGTCGTTCCGGCATTCATCGCCGTGGCGCTGCTGATGTTCGTGCGCGAACCGCCGGAGCTGGCGGCCGGCCCGCCGCAGGCGCGCTGGACGGCGTCGGGCCTGCGCCAGCTGCCGGCAGGCTTCTGGGCGATCGTCGCGATCGGCGCGGTATTCACGCTGGCGCGCTTCAGCGAGGCATTCCTGATCCTGCGCGCCCAGGACCTCGGCGTGTCGTTCGGCGAAGTGCCGCTGGTGCTGGTGACGATGAGCCTGAGTTACTCGCTGTTCGCCTACCCCGCCGGCGCCGCGGCGGACCGCGTCGACCATCGCCTGCTGCTGCTGCTCGGCATCGCGCCGCTGGTGACGGCCGACCTGGTGCTGGCGGCGGCGGCCCAGGCCTGGCAGGTCCATGCTGGCAGCGCGCTGTGGGGCCTGCACATGGCCCTGACCCGCGGCCTGTTCGCCAAGCTGGTCGCCGATTTTGCGCCGGCCTCATTGCGCGGCACGGCCTTCGGGATCTTCAACCTCGCCGGCGGTATCGCGCTGCTGCTGGCCAGCGTCATCGCCGGCGCGTTGTGGACGGTCTACGGCCCTGCGGCCACGTTCTGGGCCGGCGCCGGGTTCGCCGCGCTGGCCGCGCTCGGCGTCCTGGGCGTGCCGGGCCGGCGCGCTGCCGGCTGATCGACTCGGCCGTCGCGATCTGGCATATCCTCCCTGCTTCCACGACCGTCACCGGAGCAGGACCGTATGCCGGGCATCGACCTCGATTTCATCCGTGCGCAGTTTCCGGCGTTCAGCGAGCCGTCCCTCGCGGGATTCGCGCATTTCGAGAATGCCGGCGGCTCCTACGCCTGCGGCCAGGCGATCGACTGGCTGCACCGCTACTACCGGCAGACCAAGGTGCAGCCTTACTACGATTTTGCGCCGTCGCGCACCGCCGGCGAACAGATGGATGCCGCGCGCGAGCGCCTGGCGGCGTGGCTCAACGTCGGCGGGGATGAACTGCATTTCGGCCCGTCGACGTCGCAAAACACCTTCGTGGTCGCACAGGCGCTGCGCCAGCAACTGCGGCCCGGCGACGAGGTGATCGTCACGACGCAGGACCATGAGGCCAACGTCGGTGCCTGGCACCGGCTGCAGGCCGATGGCGCCACGATCCGCGAGTGGCAGGCCGACCCGGTGTCCGGGGACCTGGACATCCGGGACCTCGAAAAGCTGCTCGGCCCGCGCACGCGGGTGGTCGCCTTCACCCACTGCTCGAATGTCGTCGGCAGCATCCACCCGGTGCGCGAGATCACCGAACTGGTCCATCGCGCCGGCGCGATCGCAGCCGTGGACGGCGTCGCGTTCTGCCCCCACGGCCTGCCGGACGTGGCTGCGCTCGGCGCCGATATCTATTTCTTCTCGCTCTACAAGGTGTACGGGCCGCACCTCGGCGCCATGTTCATGCGTCGCGACCTGAATGCGTCGCTGCCGAACCAGGGGCATTTCTTCAACGCGGCGCATGCCGGCAAGCGCTTCACGCCGGCCGGTCCGGACCATGCGCAGTTCGCAGCGGTCAACGGCGTCGTCGACTACCTCGAAGCGGTCGCGGCCCGGCACGGCCACGGCGGCGAAGCGGTTGCCGCCAGGGCAGCGGCAGTCCGCAGCCTGTTCCGCGAGCACGAGACGGCCCTGCTGCAGCCGCTGCTCGATTTCCTGGCGCAGCAGCCGGCCGTGCGCCTGATCGGCCGCCGCCGTGCCGCCGAACGCGCGCCGACGGTTTCCTTCACCGTGCAGGGACGGCCGTCGGCGGCGCTGGCGAGCGCGCTCGGCAGGGAGAACATCGGCGTCGGCGTCGGGAATTTCTACGCCTACCGGCTGCTGCAGGCGCTCGGCATCGACACCGACGACGGCGCGCTGCGCACGTCGTTCGTGCACTACACCTCGCGCGCGGAGGTCGCCAGGCTGATCGAGGCCCTCGGCCGCCTGTTGCAGTGACCGCCCGCGCGGCTCAGCGGATCGCCACGATTTCCGTCTCGCCGTCGGCGAGCGGCACGATGTTGCCGACTGCGGACCCGATCAGGCGCCGCGCGATCGGCGAGACATAGGAAATGCTGCCGCGGGCCGGGTCGGCCTCGTCTTCGCCGACGATCCGGTACTCGAGGCGCTCGCCATCCGGCTTCTCCAGCACGACGAGCGAGCCGAAGCGCACGGCGCCCGCCGCGGCAGCCGGGGCGACGACCTCGGCGCTGCGCTGGCGCGCCGTCCAGTAGCGCAGGTCGCGCTGTGCGCGGGCGAGGCCCGGCCGATCGTCGGCCGTGCGCGCCGCCGACACCTCGGCCTGCAGCCGCTCGACGGTGGCTTCGATCTGCGCGAGGCCCTCAGGCGTCACGAGGTTGCGATGGGGACTGACCTGCAGCTCGGGCAGCTCCTGCCCCTCGGCGCCGTCGCCCTCCTTGACGAAGGCGCGGCTCACGCCAGGCCCAGCGCCAGCGCGCAGGCCGCGCGCTCCGGCAGCGGCCGCGCGGAATCCTGCGGCTCGTCGCGCCGGCCAGCCGGGTCCTGCCCGTCGAGCAGGCGCGCGACCTCGGCGCGCACGCGCGCCGCCGCCGGCCCGCGCCCCGGCCGGCCGTCGCCCGCATGCGCGGCGTCCGCGGTGCCGGCGATGCGCGCCGCCTGCTCGCAGCGACCATCGCGCGCCGCGAACAACGCCATCGCGTCGAGTGCGCCCAGCAGGCTGGCGGCGTCGAGTCGCAGCGCCAGATCGTAGAGTTCGGCGCCGGTGGCACGGGCTTCGGTCATTTCCCCGCCGAGCAGCAGCGCGCTGAAGAGCAGTCCCAGGATCTCGAGGTGGGTCTCGCGCCGGCCCGAGTGACGCAGGCTGAGCGCCAGCGGGCGCGCGAGCTGCAGCGCCGCGGCGAGGTCGCCGGCGGCGACGTCCAGTTCGACGATCTTGACGGTCGCCGCCAGCGCCTGGCGCTCGCTCATCGCCAGGGCGGTGCCGAGCGCGCGGCGGTAGGCCGCGCGGGCGCCGTCAAGCTCGCCGCGGGCCGCCAGCGCCGCACCCTCGGCCATCGCGCCGTGCACGAGCAGGCGCGGCGGCATCGCCGGGTCTTCGAGCCGCTGCGCGGCGGCAATGTCCGCGGCCCGGCCCGGCGCGTCGCCGCGATTGAGGGCTGTCTGCATGCGCGCGTAGTACTCGCCGCGCACGTTCCCGTTCGCTGCGCAGAGGGCCGCGGCGCGGGCCGCTGCGTCGCAGGCGCTGTCGGGCCGCCGGCCCGAGTGCAATGTCGCCATCGCCTCCCAGAAACGTGCGGCGCGCGGCGGCGGCAGCGCGCCTGCCAGCGTCGCTGCGTCGGCTGCCAGCGGCCCGCAGCCCGCCGCCTGCCAGTCGGTCTCGGCGAGCAGCGGCCATGCCGATCCGCACAGCGCGGCCGCGGTCGGCGGCTCGGCGGTCCGCGCCCATGCCATCGCCTCGCGCACGTTGTCGAGCTCGGGCAGGTACTGGTGCAGCCAGACGGCTTCGTCCGCGGACCAGTACTCCTCATAGGCGGAATCCAGCAGCCTCAGCATGGTCGCAGCGAATCGCGCCCGTGCCATCTCCAGCCCGCCGCCTGCGCGCAGCCGCGCTGCCGCGTAGCAGCGCGCCGTTTCCAGCAGCAGGTAGCGCGGCGGCTCGGTCGGCAGCACCGTGACCAGCGAGCGGTCCGCCAGGCGCCCGATCAGGTCGGTCGCGTCGGCAACGCCGATCTCCGCATCTGCCACGCAACTCGCGGCGGCGGCCAGCGTGAAGCTGCCGGCGAACACGCCGAGCCGGTCGAACACCCGCTGTTCCGGTTCCGTCAGCAGGCCGTAGCTCCAGTCGAACGCGGCCTCCAGCACGCCATGCCGCGGATCCGCTGCGCGACCCGACTGCTTCAGCAGCCGGAAGCGGTCGTCCAGGCGCTCGAGCAGGGCCGCGACGCCGAATGCCGGCACGCGCGCGGCCGCGAGCTCCAGCGCCAGCGGATTGCCGTCCAGCCGTCGGCAGACCTCGGCCACGAGCGTCGCGTTGCCGGCGTTGAGCTCGAAGCGGCGGTCGGCCTCAGCCGCGCGGCGCGCAAACAGCGCGACCGAAGCGTAATGCGCAACCTCGGTCGCTACGGCACCCGACTCCGGCACCGCCAGCGGCGACAGGCGCACGATTGTCTCCCCCGCCACGCCAAGCGGCGTCTGGCTGGTGACCAGGGCGCGCAGGCCCTCGGTCTGCGCTATCAGCGCCGCAAGCGCCGGCGCGAGCGCCTCGCCGACGTGCTCGGCCCCGTCCATCACCAGCAGCAGCGGCAGACGCTCGAGGGCCTGGCGCAGCGCCAGGTAAGGCTCCGCGGCGGCGGGCAGCGATATTCCTAACGCCAGGGCAATCGCCTGCGGCACGAGCGCCGCGTCGTCGATCGGCTCCAGCGCGATCCAGGCGACCGCTGCACCCTGGCGATCAGCGCGCCGCGCATGGATCTCCTGCGCCAGCCGGGTCTTGCCGACGCCGGCGCCGCCCACCAGCGTGACGAGTGCCGCGCGATCGAGCGCAGTCTCCAGAAGTTGCAGGTCGTCGTCGCGGCCGAACAGCGGTCCCAGCCGGCGCGGCCAGGCGTGACGCGGAATGCTGAGCCCGGCTGCGGCGCGCGACGGCGGCGGCGGCGGGTCGGTACTCGACGCCGGGGCGACTTCCAGGTCGAGCCGGTAGCCAAAGCGCGGCACCGTGCGGATTGCGCCCGCGCCCAGTACGCGCCGCAGGCTCGCCACCTGCGCCGGCAGGTTGTTCTCGTCGACGATCAGGCGCGGCCAGACGCGCTCGAGCAGCGTCGCCTTGCTGACCAGGCGGCCGGCATTCTCGACCAGCACCAGCAGCAGGTCGAAGGCGCGCGCGCCGAGCTCGACCGGCCGGCCGTCCGCACACAGCAGGCGCTCGGACGGCAGCAGCTCGAAATTGCCGACCCGGATCCGGTCCATGCGGCAGGGCCTCCCGGTCCCCCGATCCGCCGACTTTCAAGTACTTGATTACTATAGCGTGACCGGCTGTACGGGCTTGCAGTGACGTTTCAGGAGCTTTTCAGGGCGGATTCAAGACTACCGGGTGGGCCAGCGGCGAAGCTGCAGCCGCGATCGACCTGCGGCTCCCGGCGAATTTTTGACTACTGAAGGAGAACACCATGCCGAAATTCGTGATCGAGAGGGATATCCCCGGCGCGGGCAACCTGAGCCCGGCCGAGCTCAAGAAGATCTCGCAGAAATCCTGCGGCGTGCTCGGCAGCCTCGGGCCGAGCGTGCAGTGGATCCACAGCTACGTCACCGGCGACCGGATCTACTGCATCTACCACGCCAGCGACGAGTCGCTGATCAAGCGTCACGCGGAACTGGGCGGCTTTCCCGCCAACCGGATCTCGCGCGTCGCCACCGTCATCGATCCGTCGACCGCCGAATGAACCTTGCCGGGACCGCATCGTCGCGCGCATCACTGCAATCAACCAGGGGAGTACACGACGATGAAAGTCTACGTTTCGATGCTGGCCGCGCTGCCCTTGCTGGCGCCGGCCCTGGCCCCGGCCGACGACGGCAAGCCCGATGCGAAGTCACGGGCGGTGTCGCCGCTGGTCGAGCGGGTGCGGGCAGCCACCGCGCAGTATCGCGACCCCGAGGTCGCGATGGCCAACGGCTACATGCCGGGGCTCTGCGTCAGCGGCCCGAACCACGGCGCCATGGGCGTGCATTTCATCAACGCTTCGCTGCTCGGCAAGGACGTGAGTCCTGACACGCCCGAGGCGCTGATCTACGAACCGTCGAAGGACGGGCGCATGCGCCTGGTCGGCGTCGAGTTCATCACCTTCGCATCCGACTGGGTCGACGAGGTGCCGGTCATGGATGGCCACCTCTTCCACTACGCAGGCGCGCCCAACCGCTACGGCATCCCGCCCTTCTACCAGCTGCATGTCTGGGCCTGGAGGGACAACCCGGACGGGACGTTCTCGGACTGGAACCGCCGCGTTTCCTGCGACGCGCAGCCGACACCCTGAGCGCCATCACGCCATGAACCGGAGGGCCGCCCGCGGGCGGCCCTCCACTTTGCTAGTCCATCACCGGCAGCCGGATCGCGGTCGGGAACTGCGGCGTGCGCCAGACGCGATGCGTCGCCTTCACGTAGCTCTCCGGCGGGGCGAACATGATGTTCGGCACGAAGGACTGCGGATTGCGGTCGTACAGCGGGAACCAGCTCGACTGCACCTGCACCATGATGCGATGCCCCGGCAGGAAAGTGTGGCTGACCTGCGGCAGCTGAAAACGGTACTCGAGTACCTTGCCGGCCGCGAGCGGCTTCGGTGACGACAGGTCCTCGCGATAGCGGCCGCGGAAGATGTCGGCCGACAGCATCATCTGGTAGCCGCCAAGCTTCGGGTTCTCCGGCACCTCGTCGGGCCAGACGTCGATGATCTTGACCACCCAGTCGGCATCGGTGCCGGTGGTCGAGGCGAACAGCTGCGCAACGGGCTGTCCCGCGATGCGCAGAGGCCTGGTCAGCGGCTCGCTCGACCAGACCAGCACGTCGGGCCGCGACGCAGCGTGGCGCTGATCGTCCACCAGCCACTCGCCCCAGGTGGAATCCGGCGCGCCGGTGTCGATCGTCGGTCGCTGCCGGTAGGGCACGGGCTTGGCCGGATCCGACACGAACTCGTCGAAGGCCTGGCCCGCGGCCGTCGGCGCCGCGAATCCCAGCCGCCCTTCGGCCCCAAGGTACAGCGAGCGGATCTCCACTGAACAGTCCCGCTCGCAGGGCGGTGGCCAGGCGTCGTAGCGATGCCAGGCGTTGGCGCCGGTCTCGTAAGCAAGCACTGGCGGCGTGCCGGGATCCGGTTCGCCCTTCAGGTGATGATCGAGAAACGGCTGCATGATGTTGCGGCGGAACCAGGCGCCGGTGTCGCCCTCGAACTGCATCGGCCCGAGGCTGCGCGCGTCGCGCCGCGACTGGCCGTGGTTCCAGGGCCCGAGCACCAGGTGCAGGAGCCTGCCCTGCGGATCCTTCGGCGCCAGCGCCTGGTACAGAGCGGGACCGCCGTAGATGTCCTCCTGGTCGAACAGCCCGGCGACGATCATCATCGGCACGGTCAGCGGCCGCTTCGCCAGCAGCTTGTCCACCGCCTGCCCCTGCCAGTAGGCGTCGTAGGCCGGGTGGGCGGACAGCGCGCGCCAGAATTCGAGCTGCTCCATGCCGCGCGACTGCGCCATGGCGCCAGCCGAGCCCGCGCGCAGGAAGGCGTCATAGGTGTCGTAAATGCCGGACCACCATTTCTCCTCGTTGCCGCGCGTCGCCTCCTGGTCGTAGGTGTAGTCCAGCATGCCGTCCTGGCGGAAAGCGCCGTTGTGGAACCAGTCGTCGCCGATCCAGCCGTCCACCATCGGCGCGAAAGGCACGGCTGCCTTCAGCGCGGGATGCGGGTCGACCGTGGACATCACGGCGGTGAAGCCCTCGTACGACCCGCCGATCGTGCCGACGCGCCCGTTGCTCTCCGGCACGTTCTTCACCAGCCACTCGATCGTGTCGTAGCAGTCGGTGGCGTGATCGGTGTCGGTCGGGTTCAACGGGCCGCGCAGAGGCCGCGTCATGACGTAGTCGCCCTCCGAGCCGTATTTTCCGCGGATATCCTGGTAGACGATGATGTAGCCAGCCGCCACCGCCGTGTCCATCATCTGCGGCACGACCGCCGCCAGGTTCGGGCTGCTGAAGCGCGACACGCGATTGGCGGCGTTGTAGGGCGTGCGGTCGAGCAGCATCGGCGCATTCTTCGCGCCCTTCGGCACGAGGATGAAGGTCTTGAGCCGCACGCCGTCGCGCATCGGGACCATTTCCACGCGCTTGACGAAGTCGAAGGTGTCGGTCTTCGGCGTGAACGCGGCGGGAGTGTCGCTCGCGGGCCCGGCCGGCGGCTGCGCCGCGGCGACCATCGGGCCGGCCACAGCCAGCAAGGCCGAAAGCAGGAAGCCACTCGACTGGCGCACGGGGATCATGCAGTCTCTCCTCGGTCCGCGATGACGCGAAGGCCAGCATCATAAGGTCGCCGATGACAACAATCGACCGTTCCCGGGTCGCCGCGCTGATGGAGCGCGAGCGCGCCACGTTCCGCCAACGGCACGCCGCGAGCAGCCGACTTGCCCGCGAGGCGCAGCGCTCGCTGCTGTTCGGCGTGCCGATGAACTGGATGACGCGCTGGCCGGGCGACCATCCCGTATTCGTGGACAGCGCCAGCGGCGCGCGCTTCCGCGACGTGGACGGCAACGAGTTCATCGACTTCTGCCTCGGCGACACCGGCGGCATGGCCGGCCACGCGCCGGCGCCCGCCGTCGAGGCGATCGCGGCGCAGGCGCGCAAGGGCATCACGCTGATGCTGCCGACGGCCGACGCCGCCTGGGTCGGCGAGGAACTGGCCCGGCGCTTCGGCCTGCCGTACTGGCAGTTCACGCTGTCGGCCACCGACGCCAATCGCTGCGTGATCCGCTGGGCGCGCGCGATCACGGGCCGCCCGAAGATCGTCGTGCACAACTGGTGCTACCACGGCACAGTGGACGAGGCCGTCGTAACGCTGGTCGACGGCCGCACGGCCGCCCGCGGCGGCAACATCGGCCCGCCGGTGCCGCCGGAGACGACCACGCGCGTCGTCGAGATCAACGACCTCGACGGCCTCGACGCGGCCCTCGCGCAGGGCGACGTCGCCGCCTGCCTGTTCGAGCCCGCGCTCACCAACATCGGCATCGTGCTGCCCGAGCCCGGCTACCACGCCGCCGCGCGCGAACTCTGCACACGCCACGGCGCGCTGCTGGTGATCGACGAGACGCACACGATCAGCGCCGGGCCCGGCGGCTGCACCCGGGCCTGGCAGCTGGCGCCGGATTTCGTGACCATCGGCAAGACGCTCGGCGCCGGCATCGCCAGCGGCGCCTACGGCATGACGGAGCAGGTCCGCGACCGCGTCCACGACCGCACCGACGCGCGCAATGCCGACGTCGGCGGCATCGGCGGCACGCTGGCCGGCAACGCGCTGTCGCTCGCGGCGATGCGCGCGACACTCGGCGAAGTCATGACCGAGGCGGCGTTCCGGCACATGATCGCGCTCGCCGAGCGCTTCGAGGCAGGCGTGCACGGCGTCATCGAGTCGCGCGGGCTGCCCTGGCACGTCGTGCGGCTCGGCTGCCGCGTCGAATACCTGTTCCGCCCGGAGCGCGCGCGCAACGGTGCCGAGGCGGCGGCCGGCCAGGACGAGCTGCTCGACCCGTTCATCCACCTCTACCTGCTGAACCGCGGCATCTTGATGACGCCGTTCCACAACATGGCGCTGATGTCGCCGGCGACGACCGCCGCCGACGTCGACCGGCACACGGAGATTTTCGCGGCGATGGCCGCCGAGATCAACTGATGCCGGCGTGCCGTGCCGGTGCCTGCCACGCTGCCGCCAGCACGCGCAGCAGGTTGCCGCCGAGGATCTTCTCGATGCGCGCATCGCCGTGGCCGCGCGCCGACAGCAAATCCGCGAGCGTCTCGAGGCGGCGCGGCGTGTTGAGGTCCGAGGCGAACAGGTAGCCCTCCTCGGTTTCGCCGGGCGCCGAGATGCCCGCCTCGCGGCGCTTGCGCACGAAGCCGGCAAAGCGCTCGCGATAGGCCTGGTCCAGCGTTTCCGCGGAAACGCCGCCGTCGGTGCCGATCGACACGTGATTCTCGCCGGCGACATCGAGCATGTGCTCGAGATGGCGGATCACGTCGGCAGCGGTCGGCTGCCGGCCGCCGCTCAGGAACGGCATGATGTAGACGCCCGAGACGCCGCCCCGTTCCGCGACCGCGCGCAGCTCGGCGTCGCTGCGGTTGCGCGGATAGTCCACCAGCGCCGCGCAGCCCGTGTGCGTGAAGGCGACCGGCTGTTTCGAGACGCGGATCGCGTCGGCGGCGGTCTGGCGCCCGCAGTGGCTCAGGTCCACGAGGATGCCGAGCGCGTTCATCCGCTCGATCGCCTCGACGCCGGCGCGACTGAGTCCCGCATTGGCGGGCTCCAGGCAGCCGTCGCCCAGCAGGTTCCGGCGGTTGTAAGTCGGCTGGATGATGCGCACGCCGAGACGATGGAATTCGTCGAGGCGCGCGAGGTCGGTCTCGAAAGCGACGCCGTCCTGGAAGCCGTAGATCAGTCCCGTGCGACCGGATGCCTTCGCGGCCGCGATATCGGCGACCGTGCGCACCCGGCACAGCACCTCGGGATGCCGCTCGATCTCGCTCTCCATGCGGCCGATGCCGGTGACGGCCTGCGCAAAGGCCGTGTCCGGTGGGGTCGTGCCGACCGGCAGGATCGTGAGGTGCAGTGCCGTCAGCCCGGACTCGCGCACGTCGCGCAGGTACTGATCGGCGAGCGGCGCGTCGTCCTCCGCGGCGGAATTGCCGAGCCCGCCCAGGCCGTCGATCACGATGGCATTGCCGTATACCCCGCCAGCGGCCCAGGCTCCCTGCCAGGCCGTCAGCGACGCGGCGGCGGCGGCACTGCCGGCGACGAAACGACGGCGCGTCAATCCTGTCATCGTCCGCACTCCCGTTGCCCGTGACGGGCCAGAGTCTGCCATAACCGTCCCGATCGGCCGCAGCGCTCGTGCAGCGATGCACCGGCAGGGGCCATAATCGGCCGGCATGAACGACAAGGTCGCACTGGTCACCGGCGCGAGTTCCGGCATCGGCGCCGCCATCGCCCGGCGGCTCGCCGCCGACGGCTACTCCGTCATGGCAGCCGGCCGCGACGCGCAGCGCACCGAGGCACTCGCATCCGCGGAGCCGCCGGTCCGGGCCTGGGTCGGCGCGCTGGCATCCTCCGCGGACTGCAGGCGGCTGGTCGCCGCCTGTCTCGACGCTTTCGGACGCCTCGACGTGCTGGTGAACAATGCCGGCATCTATCACATCGCCGATGCAGAGGTGACGACCGACGAGACCTGGCAGCAGACGCTCGACATCAACCTGTCGGTGCCGTTCTACCTCAGCCGCGCGGCGCTGCCGGAGCTGCGCCGCCGCAAGGGCGCGATCGTCAACATCGCCTCCGACTGGGGACTGGTCGGCGGGCACGACGCCGTCGCCTACTGCGCCAGCAAGGGCGGCCTCGTGCAGATGACGCGGGCGATGGCGCTCGACCACGCCGGCGAGGGCGTGCGCGTCAATGCGGTCTGCCCGGGCGACGTCGAGACGCCGATGCTGTATCGCTCGGGCGCCACGCACGGCCTCGATGCGAAGCGCGCGCTGCGCGCGGCGAACGAGTCCAGCCGGACCGGCCGCGTCACGACCGCCGATGAGGTCGCGGCGCTGGTCGCGTTCCTCGCCTCCGATGCCGCCGCCCAGATCACCGGCGCTGCGATACCGGTCGACGGCGGCAACACCGCCGGCTGAAGCGCGCATGCACTGCCGGCTCATCCTGCCGCTGCTGCTGCATGTCGGGCTCGCCCTTGCCGACGCGCCTGCCCCGCACACGATCGAGGAGCTGCTGCGCGCGGACGTCATCCGCGACGTCGACCTGTCGCCGGACGGCAAGCGCCTGGCGATCGCCGGCAAGTTCGGCGACCAGCGCGACCTGGTCGCCGTCATCGACATCGACCGCTTCGACCAGCCGGACGGCGTGCGCAAGCTGGCCATCGGCAAGGAGGGCTGGCACCAGCCGCTGTGGGTGAACTGGGCCAACGACCGGCGCCTGCTGGTCGGCCTGCGGGTCGGCATGGACGCGGGTTTCCTGGTGGCCGGCAAGCAGGTGCAGGCGATCGATCCGGACGGCGGCAATTCGATCGAGCTGTTCGCCGGCGCGCCGATCGGCGCGCGCTGGGGTCTCGACCTGTCGCGGGTCGTGGACCTGACGCCCGACGATCCGGAGCACGTGGTGATGGCGGCCTGGAACCGCGACAGCTACGACCTGTTCCAGGTCAACGTGCAGTCGGGCAAGGCCACGCTGATGACGCGCGGCCGCGGCAGCACCGTCGGCTGGGACACCGAGGGCGGGCGCGCGGCGCTGCGTTACGACGTCAATCGCCGCGGCACCGAGATCCGCATCTACGGCCGCGACGCGGCCGATCCCGAGGACTGGTCGCTGGTGACGAAGATCCGCCGCGAGGACGTGCTGGGCCAGTGGTCCTATGCCGGCGACGCGCCGGGCGCCGGGGAAATCTACGTGCGCTCGCGCCAGGGCGACGCCGACACCTACAGCATCCACCTCTACGACCTGCGCACCAAGACCATCGGCGCGACCGTGGCCGAGGCGCCGGGCTACGACCTCAGCCGGGCGTTCGCGATCGACGGCGAGTACGCCGGCGCCGTCTACATCGCGGACACGACGACCTACCTGCTGAAGGACCCGGCCCTGCAAAGCCACTGGAACGGCATGAACCGTTATTTCCGCAACGAAGCCAACGTCAACATCGTCGAGGTCGACCGCGGGCGCACGCGCATGCTGCTGCGCGTGGTCGGTCCGCAGGCGCCGGGCGATTACTACGTTTACGACTTCGCGGCGCGGAACCTGGCCTTCATCGCCTCCGACCGCCCCTGGCTAGACCCCGACCGGCTGGCGCCGGTCGAAGTACTGAAAAGCCCGATGCGCGACGGCACGGCGATCACCTCCTACCTGACGCGGCCGCCCGGCAGGACCGGCCCGCTGCCGCTGATCGTCATGCCGCATGGCGGCCCCGAGATGCGCGACCACCTGACGTTCGACCCGCTGGCGCAGGCCTTCGCGGCGCGCGGCTGGCTGGTGCTGCAGCCGAATTTCCGCGGCTCCTCCGGCTATGGCCGAGCCTTCGCCAAGGCCGGCTATCGCCAATGGGCTCGCCGCATGCAGGACGACCTGACCGACGCGGTCGGCGACCTGGTCGAGCGCGGCATTGCCGACCCGGATCGCATGGCGATCTATGGCGCGAGCTACGGCGGCTACGCCGCGCTGATGGCGGCGATCCAGACGCCCCGGCTCTTCAAGGCGGCGGTCTCGCTCGCGGGCGTCTCCGACCTGCGCGGCATGATCAACTTCGTGCGCAAGGAAGACGGCGAGGACGCGGCGACCTACCAGTACTGGGTCGAGTCCATCGGCGACCCGAAGGCGGAGCGCGAGGCGCTGGACGCGATCTCGCCGCTGTATCGCGCCGCCGAGGTCGCGATGCCCGTGCTGCTGATGCACGGCACGGCGGACGAGATCGTGCCGGTCGCACAGTCGCGCGACATGAAGAAGGCGCTGGAAAAAGCCGGCAAGCAGGTCAAGTACGTGGAGTTCGAGGGCGAGACCCACAGCGACTGGTACACGAAGAACGAGATCCAGCAACTCGAGGAGGCGATCGCCTTCCTCGAGCCGCTGCTGCGCTAGCTGTTGCGGCCCGGCCGGCGCTATGCGGACCGGCGTGGCGCAGGCCATAATCCGCCCGCGATGAAACTTTCGATCGAAAGCGAGCGGGTGCCGTTGTCGGCGCCGTTCGTCATCACCGGTTACACGTTCACCGACGTTCCGGTCGTCGTCGCAAGTCTCTCGGATGGCGCTGCCACAGGCTGCGGCGAGGCCGCCGGCGTCTATTACCTCGGCGACGACGTCGAGCACATGCGGGACGCGATCGAGGCCGTGCGAACGGAACTCGAAGCGGGCGCCGATCGCGGGGCGCTGCAGCGGCTGCTGCCCGCCGGGGGCGCGCGCAACGCGCTCGACTGCGCTCTATGGGATCTCGAATCGAAAAAAGCCGGTCAGCCCGTCTGGCGGATCGCGGGTCTTGAGCGGCCGCGGCCGCTGACCACGACGTTTACCATCCCGGCCGGTGAGCCGGAAGCGATGGCCGCGAAAGCGGTGGTGTATGCGCAGGCGCGCTCGCTCAAGTTGAAGCTGACCGGCGAGCCTGCGCTCGATGCCGAACGCGTGCGGGCGGTGCGCGATGCGCGCGCCGACACGTGGATCGGCGTGGATGCCAACCAGGGATTCGATCCCGGCAAGCTCGAAGAATTGCTGCCGACGCTGGTCGCCTGCGACGTCCGCCTGCTCGAGCAGCCATTTGCGCGCGGGCGCGAGGCGGATCACGACGGCCTGCGCTGCCCGATCCCGGTGGCCGCAGACGAAAGCGTCCAGGACCTGGCAGAGATCGAACCGCTGGTCGGACGATTCGACGTCGTCAACATCAAGCTCGACAAGTGCGGCGGGCTGACCGAGGCGCTGGCAATGGCAGCCGAAGCGCGGCGTCTCGGTCTCGGTGTCATGGTCGGCAACATGGTCGGCACGAGTCTCGCGATGGCGCCCGCCTGGATCCTCGGCCAGGCCTGCGACCTGGCAGATCTCGACGGCACCCTTTTCATAGCACGCGACCGCACTCCCGCCATCGTGTTCGAGGACGGCAAGGTCCATTACCCCGCTACAGGCTGGGGAAATCCGATGGGAGCAGCTCGCACGTGATTGCCCTGCCCGCACCCTATCTGCTGTACCTCGGCGACACGACCGACGCCGGCTACGCCAAGACCGCGTTCGGGTTGCGCGACTGGGCGCGGGAGCTGTGCATCGGCGAGTTCGCGCGTCCGGAAGCGACCGTGAGCGCGGGCCTGCCGCGGCTCACGCCGGCCGAGGCGCGCGCCCGCGGCGCGCGCTCGCTCGTGATCGGCGTCGCCAACACCGGCGGCGTGATCAAGCCCGCCTGGATCCCCGACCTGGTGGCCGCGCTCGAGGCCGGCCTCGACATCGTCTCCGGCATGCACGCGCGGCTCGGCGAGCTGCGCGAGCTGCGGGCGGCGGCCGAACGGCTCGGCCGGCGGCTGATCGACGTGCGCCAGCCGCCTGCCGGCATCCCGGTTGCGACCGGGCGCAAGCGCAGCGGCAAGCGCCTGCTGACGGTCGGCACCGACTGCGCGCTCGGCAAGAAATACACGGCACTGGCGCTCGCCGGCGTGTTCCGGCGCCGCGGGATCGACGCCGATTTCCGCGCCACCGGGCAGACCGGGATCATGATCGCGGGCGGCGGCATGCCGATGGATGCCGTGGTCGCGGATTTCGAGGCGGGCGCGGCCGAGATACTGAGCCCGGACGCCGCTGCCGATCACTGGGACGTCATCGAAGGCCAGGGTTCGCTGTTCCACCCGGCGTATGCGGCCGTGTCGCTCGGCCTGCTGCATGGCAGCCAGCCGGACGTCATCGTGCTGTGCCACGAGCCTGGCCGGACGCACCTGCTCGGCTATCCCGACTACCCGACGCCGGACCTGCCGGCGGCGATCAACCTGCACCTGCAGCTCGGCGCGCTCACCAATCCGCGCATCCGCTGCGCGGGCGTCAGCTTCAACACCGCGGCGCTGTCGCCGGCCGCCGCGCAGGCCACGATCGAAGCCGCGACCCAGGCACTCGGCCTGCCGGTGGCCGACCCGATGCGCGGCGGCGCGCCGTTCGAGCGGCTGGTGGACGCCTGCCTCGGCACATGAGCGGCCCGACCCGGTTCCAGCGTCTCCTGCTGCCGGGATTCGCCTTCAATGCGTTCGTGATCGGCGGCGGTTATGCCACCGGGCGGGAACTCGCCGAGTTCTTCCTGCCCGCGGGCCCCTGGGGCGGGCTGCTCGCGATCGGCTTTGCAACGGCACTCTGGAGCGTGATCTGCGCGGTCGCCTTCCTGTTCGCGCGCCGGACGGCGAGCCAGGATTACCGCAACTTTTTCCGCCACTTGCTGGGGCCGGGCTGGATGGTGTTCGAAGTGGTGTACTTCGGCATCATCATCCTGATCCTGGCGGTGTTCGGCGCGGTGGCCGGTGCGATCGGCACGGCGATGTTCGGCTGGCCGACGATCGCCGGCACGCTGGCGCTGGTCGCCGGCATCGCGGGCGTCGCCGCCTTCGGCAACGAGTCGGTCGAGCGGCTGTTCAAGTATGCGACCTTCTTCCTGTACGGCGTCTACGCACTGTTCGTCTTCATCACGCTGGCGCGCTTCGGCGGCCAGGTCGCGGACGGATTCGCGGGCGCCAGCGGAACCGAGGGCTGGGCGATCGCGGGCTTCACCTATGCGAGCTACAACGTGCTGGCTGCGATCGCGATCCTGCCGGTGCTGCGGCACCAGGTCTCCGACCGGGATGCCGTGGTGTCCGGTCTGCTGGCCGGCCCGATTGCGATGCTGCCGGCGTTGTTCTTCTTCGTCTGCATGATCGGCTGGTACCCGGCGATCGGCGCGGAGGTGCTGCCCTCCGATTTCATCCTGCGGCAGCTCGGCATCCCGCTGCTGCACGGCGCCTACCAGCTGATGATCTTCCTGGCGGTGCTCGAGACCGGCGTCAGCGCCGTGCATGCGTTCAACGAGCGAACGTCGAACCTGCTGATCGAGCGGCGCGGGCGCGGCCTGGCGACGTCGGGACGGCTGGCGATCGCCGCAACGCTGCTGATCGGCTCGATATTCGTGGCCGACCGCTTCGGCCTCGTGGCGCTGATCGCCAAGGGCTACCGCGCCTCGGCCTGGCTGGTGTTCGGCATCTTCGTCCTGCCGCTCATGACCTACGGCGTCTGGCGGCTCGCACGGCGGCCATGATTTGCCGTTTGGCTATTTCTGCCGCCTGCTGACGACGAACGCCTCGTCGTTGAACCAGAGGCCGCCATGCTTTTTCAGGACGGCTTGCGTCGCCTCCATGTACTTGCCGCCGGCCACGACTTCTTCGAGCCGTTCGTCCTCGATCTGGTTGACGTAGATCGCCGCATTCCACGCAGCGAGCAGGGTTGAGGTGCCGATGCGGTCCCCGATTTCGGTCGGCAGCGTGTGCATCTGGTACTGGAAGATGGATTTGTCGTCGGCCGGCACCGCCAGCGAATAGTCGCCCGCCTCACGGCCCAGTTCCGCTTTCAGCGCGGCGAGAAGCTGGCGCCGATCCACCTGGAAGGGATTTTCGTCGGGCCACAGCCTGCGCACGATCTCGAGCGCCGGGTCGCGGCCGTAGGACTGGATCACCAGCAAGCGCCCGTGCGGCGCCAGGCGCCGGGCCAGCGGCGCGAGTACACGCTGCGCCTTGAAGTCCGCCGGCATGCGCGCCCGCCACGGCTGCGATGCCACGATCAGGTCGTATTGGTCCGGCGTCTGGCCCGGTCGCGGGATCACGCGATCGAGAATGAAACGCTGGTCCTCACGGTACACCACCAGCACCGACGGGCGTGCATAGACCGGATTGCCGGTGCGTGGGCTCAGTTTCGTCTGCCAGCCGAACGCCAGCATCGACGCGAGCTTGTCGATCTGCTCCGAGAAATCGTGCGAGGTCCGGCCCTTCAACCTCACTTCCTGCCAGTTCAGCGCGTCGGCGCCCTGCGGGTCGCCTGGCATCAGCCGCGGCGCCTCCGAGTAGTTCAGGTTGGTGACCACGAACACGGTCGGCGGATGCTCGACGAACCGGTCCGGCATTTTCTCGAGGCCCAGCCGCACGTCTTCCAGACTGATCTCCTTCGCCACCGCCAGCAGCGGCAGCGTCGGCCCGCGGTGGTGATGGGTGCGCATCAGCCGCGACAGCACCGTGCCGTCACCCATCCCCGCATCGAAGATCGTGAGCGCCGGCGGCACCGGCCGGATGTGCTCGAGTTCCTGCGCAGCGCGCTGGGCGATGACGCTCTTCTCGTTGCAGGTCGTGACGAAGGCCAGGTATTTCTGGCGGTTGTCGTAGAAGCGGAACGGCGTCATCGACGCCGTTCCGGCCTTCGCCCTCCGCCTGCGGTCAGATCGGCTGGTCAATGGACTTCGCCAGCGGCGTGAAGAGTTTCGGGCCACCCTCGGTCATGTGCCAGATGTCCTCCATGCGCACGCCGAATTCGCCCGGGATGTAGATGCCGGGCTCGTCGGAGAAGCACATGCCGGCGGCGAGCGGCGTGCGGTCGGCGCGCATCAGGTTGGGCGGCTCATGGCCGTCCATGCCGATGCCGTGGCCGGTGCGGTGCGAGGTGCCCGGCAGGCCGTAGTCCTTGGCCCAGCCGAGGCCCTCGTAGTAGTTCCGCACGGCGACATCGAGGTCGCCGACCGGCCGGCCGATCGCCGCCGTTTCCAGGGCGATCTCCTGGCCGCGCTTGACCGTGTCCCAGACCTCGCGCTGGCGCGCGCTCGGCTCGCCGAAGATCCACGTGCGCGAGATGTCCGACGAGTAGCCGTGCACCTTGCAGCCGGTGTCCACCAGGACCACCGAGCCCTCGCGGACCGCCTGCGGATGCTCGCTGCCGTGCGGATAGGCGCTCGCCTCGTTCAGCAGCACGAGCGAGAACTCGTGCCTGCCGCCGAGCGCGTTGGTCGCGCTCACCAGCAGGCCCATGATGTCGGCCGCGCTCATGCCGGCCTCGATGCCGGCGTGCACCTGCCGCAGCGCCGCGATCGTCACGTCGTTCGCGGACTGCATCAGCGCCAGCTCGGCCGGCGACTTGATCATGCGGCAGGCGTTGACCAGCGCCTCGCCCGACACGATCTCGGGGGCGCCGCGTCCCGCCTTGCGGATGTGGTCGATGATGAAATAGCGCGTCGTGTGCTCGACCGCGAGCGGGCCACGCGCGACGGCGCCGGCGACCAGCTCGAACGGGCTCTGGTCCTCGTGCCACGGCCGCACGTCCGCGGCGATCTTGAGCGACTCCTGCACCGACGGCACTTCGAAGAACGGCGTCACGACGATGGCCTGGCCTGCGGCGGGAATCAGCGCCGCGGTCGTGCGCTCCGACCGCCACCAGCGGATGCCGGTGAAGTATTCGAGCGAGGACCCAGCCTCGACCAGCGTGGCCGCGACCTTCTGCTGTTGCATCAGCGACTGCAGTTTTGCGACCCGCGCGGCGTGTTCCGCGGCCGTGATCGGCTGGGCGCCGGTCGTCAGCGAGGCGAGCCCCGTTGCGGGAGCCTCCGGTGCCGGCGCCCTTGCGCAGGCCCCCAGCGCCGCGCCGGCGGCGGCCAATCCTACGAACTTGCGTCTGGTCACGGCCATGATCGGTCCTCCTGGTCGCGCGATTAGACCGCAATGGCGTCCTCGCCGCACCTTCAGCTTGTCCATCGGCGGCGTCACGGCTACCCTTCCTGTCGCACGGTCACGCCAACTCCGGTGGGTCCAGGGCGTCACTTGAACCAGCAATTCGCCAGCCATCGCGTCACCTGGCAATCGTTCCTCGTCGCCGCCAGCGCGGCACTGGCAGCGGCCTGCGCGGCGCAGTCGCAGCAGGCAGCGGGCCCCGCCGCTGCGCCCGAGCCCGCCGTCACCGGCCGCGCGCCTTATGCATCCACGTACGCAGCGACCCCGCAGGGCGCGCCAATCCTGATCCGCGGCGCGACGGTGCTGACCGGCACCGGCGCGCGCATCGACGGCGGCGACGTGCTGCTGGAGAACGGCCGCATCGCCGCGATCGGCCGTAACCTGGAAGCGCCCGCCGGCGCGCGCGTCATCGACGCCAGCGGCCGCTGGGTGACGCCGGGCCTGATCGACGTGCACTCGCACCTCGGCGTGTATCCGAGCCCGTCGCTGCGCGCGCACAGCGACGGCAACGAAGCCACCGACCCGGTGACCGCCAACGTCTGGGCCGAGCATTCGCTGTGGCCGCAGGATCCCGGCTTTGAGGCGGCGCTCGAAGGCGGCGTGACCTCGCTGCAGCTCCTGCCGGGATCGGCGAACTTGATCGGCGGGCGCGGCGTCACGATCAAGAATGTTCCCGCCTCGACCTACCAGGCGATGAAATTCCCGGGCGCGCCGCAGGGCCTCAAGATGGCCTGCGGCGAAAACCCGAAGCGCGTCTACGGCGGCCGGCAGAAGGCGCCCTCCACGCGCATGGGCAATGTCGCCGGTTACCGGCAGGCGTTCGCGGACGCCCGCGACTACGTCGAGCAATGGCACGAGTACGACGCCAAGTACGAGGTCTACGCGAAGGGCCTCAAGCCGGACGCAACGCCGCCCAAGCCTCCGAAACGCGACCTGAAGCTCGAGACGCTCGTCGCGGCGATGAACGGTGAGATCCTGGTGCACAACCACTGCTACCGCGCCGACGAGATGGCGACGATGCTCGACCTCGCGCGCGAGTTCGGCTTCCGCATCTCCGCCTTCCACCACGGCGTCGAGGCCTACAAGCTCGCCGATCGGCTCGCCGAGGAAGGCGTCTGCGGCGCGCTCTGGGCGGACTGGTGGGGCTTCAAGCTCGAGGCCTACGACGGCATCCAGGAGAACATCGCGCTGGTGGATTACCCGGCGGGAGGCTGCGCGATCGTGCACAGCGATTCCGACGAGGGCATCCAGCGCCTGAACCAGGAAGCGGCGAAAGCCATGACGCGCGGCATCCAGGCCGGGCTCGAGATCCCGCCGGAGCGCGCGATCCGCTGGGTCACGTCGAACCCCGCGAAGTCGCTCGGCATCCTGGCGCAGACCGGCACGCTCGAGGCCGGCAAGATGGCGGACGTCGTGATCTGGAACGGCAATCCGTTCAGCGTCTACGCACTCGCCGACCAGGTGTTCGTGGACGGCGTCATGCTCTACGACCGCTCGCATCCCGCGGCCCGGCCGCGCTCGGATTTCGCGCTGTGACCGCCCGGCGCCTCATCGTCGCGCTGCTCGCCGCCGGCTGCGTCGCGGGCGCGGCGTCGGCGCAGGACCTGCTGATCCGCGGCGCGCGCGTGCACACCGCCGGCAGCGCCGGCACGCTCGCCAAGGCGGACGTGCTGGTGCGCGACGGGCGCATCGCCGCGGTCGGCGCGGGGCTCGCTGCGCCCGCCGGCACCGAAGTGGTCGAAGCCGACGGCCGGCCGCTGACGCCCGGCCTGTTCGGCGGGCTCACGCAGATCGGCCTCGAGGAAATCTCGCTCGAGCCGTCCACGGTGGACGCCGAACTGCACCTGACCGCGCCCGCCTGGCAGCATCACTGGCGGCCCGAGTTCGACGTGACCCCGGCCTTCAATGCACGCTCGTCGCTGGTGCCTGTCGCGCGCGTCGAAGGCGTCAGCTGGGCGGTCATCAACCCGCTCTCCGACACCAGCGTGATCGCCGGCCAGGGCGTCGCCGTCTCGCTCGACGGCCGCTTCGATGCCGCGCTCGACGGCAGCCGGACGCTGTTCGTGAACTGGGGCAGCGCCGCGGGCGAGGCCGCGGGCGGCAGCCGCGCCGCCCAGTTCATGCTGTTCGACCAGGCGATCCGCGAAGTGCGCCAGCCGGAGACCGCGGCCGAGGGCGCCCTGCTCCTGCCGGAAGGCCGCACGGCGCTGAAGGGCTATCTCGCGGGCGGCCGCGTCGTGTTCCGCGTGCACCGCGCCTCGGACATCCACCAGCTGGTCCGCTATGCGCGAAAGCACGGCATGAAGCCGGTGATCGCCGGCGGCAGCGAGGCCTGGCTGGTTGCGCGCGAACTGGCGGCCGCCGACGTGCCGGTGATCCTGGACGCGCTCGGCAACCTGCCGGAGGATTTCGACCGTCTCGGCGCGCGGCTCGACAACGCCAAGCTGCTGCACGAGGCCGGCGTGCGCATCGCCTTCTCCTACGGCGACAGCCACCAGGCGCGCAAGAACCGCCAGCTTGCCGGCAATGCCGTCGCGCACGGGCTGCCGTGGGAGGTCGGGCTCGCGGCAGTCACCGCCAATGCGGCCGACATCTTCGGCGTCGGCGCCGAGCGCGGCCGCATCGAAAAAGGCCAGGTCGCCGACCTGGTGCTGTGGAGCGGCGACCCGCTCGAGGTGACGAGCGTCGCGCAGCAGGTGTGGATCGGCGGCAATGCCGTGAGCATGCGCTCGCGCCAGACCGAGTTGCGCGACCGCTACCTGGAGCGCGTACGGGCCGGCCAGGCCCGATGACCGACGTCACGATCTATCACAACCCGAAGTGCAGCAAGAGCCGCGCCACGCTGGCGCTGCTGCGGGAGCGTGGCATCGAGCCGCGCATCGTCGAGTACCTGAAGACCCCGCCGACGGCTGTCGAACTGCGAGCCCTCGTCGCGAAGCTCGGCGTCAAGCCGGAAACCATCGTCCGCAAGGGCGAGGACGTCTTCAAGGCGAAGTACGCCGCGCGGCCGATGACCGACGAGCAGTGGGTCGCCGCCATGGCGCGGGACCCGATCCTGATCGAGCGGCCGATCGTCGTGCAGGGCAAGCGCGCCGTGATCGGTCGGCCGCCGGAGAACGTGCTCGCGCTACTGGATCGCTAGATCATGCAGGAAATCCAGGTCAGCAAGGACGATCTGCGCAACGCCCGCGTGGCCGAGGTCACGCCGCCGCCGCTCGCGGACGGCGCCGCGCGCCTGCGCCTCGACCTGTTCGCGCTGACCGCCAACAACATTACCTATGCCGCGATGGGCTCCGGCGTGCTCGGCTACTGGGATTTCTTCCCGGGGCCGGAGGGCTGGGGCCGTCCGCCCGTCTGGGGCTTCGCCACCGTCGTGCAGTCGAAAGCGGCCGGGGTCGAGGTGCACGACCGCTACTACGGCTATTACCCGATCAGCGAGTCGGTGGATCTCCTGCCGACGAAAATCGGGCCGCGCGGTTTCGTGGACGACGCACCGCATCGCCGCGCCAAGGCCGCCGTGTACAACCAGTACCTGAACACCAGCGCCGACCCGGCCTTTGACGCGGCATTCGAGCCGGAGCAGGCGATCTTCCGACCGCTGTACGGCACCGGCTGGTGGGCGGCCGACTGCGTGCAGGAAGGCGAGCCGCGCCCGCGCACGGTTGTCTTCTCGAGCGCTTCGTCCAAGACGGCGCTGGCGACGGCCCACCAGTTGCGGCAACTCGGCGATGCACGCCTCGTGGCGCTCACCTCCGCCCGCAACCAGATCTACGTGCGCGACACCGCGCTCTTCGACGAAGTCGTACCCTACGAAGGGGTCGCATCCCTTTCGGTCGAGTCACCAGCGGTGTTTCTCGACTTTCTCGGCCGCGAGACGCTCACGGCCACCGTGCACCGCGCCCTCGGTCCCGCGCTCGTGCGCAGCATCCTGGTGGGCGCGACCGACTGGGGCGACAAGCCGGGTGGCGTGCAACCGCCGTCGGTCGCCCTCGCCGGCCCGAAACCGGAGTTCTTTTTCGTACCCGACTATGCCATGGGCCGGCTCAAGACCCGGCGCGAGCTCGGCGCCGCGATGATGCGCGACCTACGTTCCTTCTATCCGGCGTCGCGGCGGTTCGTCACCGCACGCCGCTTCACGGGCAGCGGCGACATCGCCGACTGCTGGGCCGGGCTGGCGGACGGTCAGGTACCGCCCCGCGAAGGCCTGGTCCTTTCCTTCTAGCGCCTCGCGCCCCGCGATCGGGCAGAATGTGGCGCATGCCCCAACCTGGCCTGTGGCGCGCGCTGATCGCGGCATTGCTGTTGCTCGGCGCGCCCGTGGCCAATTCGCACGAAGGCAAAATGGACGTCTACGGCTGTCACGCCGAGACCGACCCGGATACCGACGCAAAAGTCATGCATTGTCATGACGCATCGGGAAAGGTTTTGCCCTGGCCGCCTGTCAAGAAGAGCCGCTCGGACATCTGCCACGACCGCGATTCGCCGTGGTATGACCGCACGATTCATTTCGAGCCCTTCAATACCCTGAAGCAGTGCCTTGATAGCGGCGGTCGGCTGCCAAAATCTTGATCCGCGCTCCCCGCCTCCGCTATCCGCTGTTCGCGATGCTGTTCGCCTTCGCGACCACGGGCTACATCCAGCGTTCCGGCGTTTCGGTCGCGGCCGAGCGGATGATGCCGGAGCTGGGTCTCACGCAGGTCCAGGTCGGCTGGTTGTTCACGGCCTTCCTCTTCACCTACGCGGTGTTCCAGGTGCCGGGCGCGCTGGTGGGCCAGCACTGGGGCGCGCGCAAGACGCTGACGGCGATCGGAATCATCACCGTCGTCGCGAGCGTCCTGACCGCGGCCTCGCCGCTGCTCGCCGCAACGGCCGTGGTCTTCATCACGCTGCTGCTGGCGCGATCCCTGCTTGGCGTCGCGCAAGCAGCACTGTTCCCGGTGACGGCAGGCGCGATCCGTTTCTGGTTCCCGGTCGCGGCCTGGTCGTCGGGCATGAGCCTGATCGTCACCGGGCTGTGGCTCGGCGCGGCGGTGGCCTCGCCTCTCGTTGCCTGGCTGATGCAGTCCTGGGGCTGGCAGTTTGCACTCGTCATCTCGAGTGTGCCGTCGCTGCTCCTGGTCGCCCTCTGGTATGCGTTCTCGCGCGACCGGCCGGAGGAGCATCCCGCGGTCTCGCGCGAGGAGCTGGCGGAACTCGCGGCCAATCCGCCGTTCGACGCCGCGGCGCCGCTGACCATGCGCCGCGTCATGGGCGTGCTGGGCGATCCGCAGATCCTGCGGCTCACGCTCTCCTACACCATCATGAATTACGTGTTCTACCTGGTGCTGTTCTGGAGCTTCCTGTACCTGGTGCAGGAACGAAAGCTCTCGGTGCTGGAGAGCGGCTGGCTCGCGAGCCTGCCGTTCATCGTCGCCGGCGTCGCGGCGGCGGCCGGCGGGCGCCTGGCGGACCGTTTCCGCCGTCGCTTCGGCGATCGCGTGGGCATGCGCATCCTGCCGCTGGTCGGCCTGCCCTGCGCCGCGGTCTTCCTGTACCTCACGGTGTCGCTGCAGAGCCCTTACTGGGCCGTCGCGGCGCTGTGCCTCGGGTTTGCCTGCATCGAGATCACGGAGGGTTCGTACTGGGGCGCGACCATGCGCCTGGCGCCGTCGGACTCGATGGCGGCGACGGCGGTGCTGAACACGGGCGGCAACCTGGGCGGCGTGATCGCGACCCCGATCATCGCCGCGCTGTCGGCGAATGCCGGCTGGGGCCTGGTGTTCTCGACCGGTGTCGTCACTTCCATCGTCGCGGCCGCGCTGTGGTTTACCATTGACGCCGGGCGGACGAGGAACTGAGCCGATGAAAGCCATGAGAGGGACAAGCCGCGCCCTGGCGGGCATCGTGATCGCCTGCCTGTTGGGCGGCGTCGCGCATGCAGACCAGGAGGCGCTGCCGCAATCGGACGACGGCCTGGAACTCGTCACCGGCGGCCTGCTGCAGCTCTCCTACCGCCGCCCGGACGTGAACTTCGGCGAGTACGCCCGGGTGATGTTCGACCCGATCCCGGTTGCCTTCAGCGACGCATGGCACAAGGACTTCCCGAAGGTGATCGCCAGCCGCCGGGAACGCATCGGCAACGAGATCGCCGAGGCGATCCGCACGCAATTGAGCGCCGAGCTGCACGCCGTGGACGGTTATGCGACCGTCACCGCTGCCAGGCCGGACGTGCTGAAGATCACCGCGGCAGTGGCCGAACTCTACGTTTCGGTCCTCGACCAGTCTTTCACGGCGGATGGCGGCGCCTACGGCTCGGTGTACACGCAAGGCCTGCTGATCGTAGAGATCCGCGACGCGGTCAGCGGCCTGCTGCTGATCCGCCTGGCCGACCGCACGCGCGCCGATCACGAGCTGACGGGCGAAGCCATACGCGACACGCGGCTGCGGGCCGACACCGGGATCGTGGTCGAGCGCTGGGTCGGCGGCATCCGCGAGGCGCTGGCCAATGCCCGCATCGCCTCGCAGCCGTCGCGCGCGCAGGACTGAGTCGATGAGCCTGCTGCCGACGGAGAAACCGAGCCGCGCTTTCCTCGACTGGCCCGTGGTCACGGACCCGGCCGGCTGGCAGGCGGACGTCGCCGTGCTGGGCATCCGGCACAGCGAGCCCTATGCGCACGACACGTTCCCGAACGACCAGGCCC